>NZ_JAYWLC010000102.1:0-504 GCF_040297545.1 Thioclava kandeliae | reverse complement strand
CAGTCGTTCGGCACTCTTCTCGCCATAGTCCGCGCCGGTCTTGGCGCCAACCTCGAGCTCCATTAGTCGCTCGGCGGCAAAGCCAATCATCTCACGCAGTAAATCTGCATCGCCGCTCTGTTCGACAAGCGCGCGAAGGTCCATCATAGGTTTGGTCATCGGGTGTCATCCTTGGATCAGATTGAGTCTAGCAACCCGACCTTACTAAGAAACCCGATGGCCACCTGAGCTACACCACCCCGTGGGACACGATCGAACGGCTGGTCTGGGGAATGCCGCAACGCAGCGCGTCGCCAGCTCGACCGGCGGTAAAGGGCCGATCGCGTCGAGAGGGTCGCGCGGCCCTCGTGATGGGCGGCAAGCGGACTTTCGCAGCGCCGGCGAATTCGCCCTTGGTTGAACATGGAAACAGAGTAAGCGGCAAGCCGAGGCCGTTCAGGGCCTATAGTTCCATGGCATGAGTGCGTCGATCTCGGCGGCGGGCCATTGGTTTGCGATGCGCGT
>NZ_JAYWLC010000101.1:0-504 GCF_040297545.1 Thioclava kandeliae | reverse complement strand
GGTGGACAACGTCAACGTATTGCACTAGCCCGGGCACTTGCAGTCGAACCGAAAATTTTATTACTTGATGAACCGTTCGGTGCACTCGATGCAAAGGTGAGAAAAGAATTACGAAGATGGCTCCGAAAATTACATGACGAATTTCAAATTACGAGCGTATTCGTAACGCATGACCAAGAAGAAGCGTTAGACGTTGCAGACCGTATCGTTGTAATGAATGAAGGTCGCATTGAACAAATGGGAACACCGGAAGAAGTATATGAAAACCCAGCAAGCCCGTTCGTTTACGATTTTTTAGGAAATGTAAATTTATTTCACGGCCGCGTTCATAAAGGAAAGCTAAATGTAGGATCGGTCGAACTAGAAGCACCAGAGCATAAGCACGTTTCAAACGTAGACGGAATAGCCTACGTAAGGCCGCATGACTTATCAATCTCTCGTACGAAACAAAGCATAGATGCAATCCCTGCAAAAGTATCTTATTCTCACGCAGTCGGACCTGTC
>NZ_JAYWLC010000100.1:0-514 GCF_040297545.1 Thioclava kandeliae | reverse complement strand
GAGAAATCAATAAGAATGCATGTGGGTATTCTTTTAAATAATTTGTTAACCAATGAATATGTTCAACGTCTAAATAGTTAGTAGGTTCATCAAGCAATAACACTTCTGGCTGTTCAAGTAATAGCTTTGCAAGCAATACCTTTGTACGTTGTCCACCACTTAGTGCTGAAACATCACGATCTAAACCAATTGCATCAATTCCAAGACCACGTGCAGCCTCTTCAATTTTCATATCTAGTAAGTAGAATCCACCTGCTTCAAGTGCATCTTGTATTTCTGCCATTTGCTCAAGAAGTTCTTCTAGTTCTTCTGGTGTAGCAGTTCCCATTTTTTCTGTAACTTCATTTAAAGCTTTTTCCTTTTCGAATAACAGTAAAAATGCATCCGCTAGTACGTCACGAATTGTACGCCCAGGCGTTAAAACAGTATGCTGATCTAAGTAGCCGTAATGTGTGCCCGGTGTCCATTCTACGCGACCTTGGTCATGAATAAGCTGACCAGTAATGATATTCAT
>NZ_JAYWLC010000099.1:0-531 GCF_040297545.1 Thioclava kandeliae | reverse complement strand
CAGTCGTTCGGCACTCTTCTCGCCATAGTCCGCGCCGGTCTTGGCGCCAACCTCGAGCTCCATTAGTCGCTCGGCGGCAAAGCCAATCATCTCACGCAGTAAATCTGCATCGCCGCTCTGTTCGACAAGCGCGCGAAGGTCCATCATAGGTTTGGTCATCGGGTGTCATCCTTGGATCAGATTGAGTCTAGCAACCCGACCTTACCAAGAAACCCGATGGCCACCTGAGCTACACCACCCCGTGGGACACGATCTGATCGCCGCACTCTCGGAGTATGACCATCCTGTCCGCGCAGCTTTTGAGGCTACGGGGAATTACCATCGCGCCTTAGCATACCGGCTCGGCACTGCTGGTTTCGACGTGAAGCTGGTGTCTTCGGTCGCATTGGCGCGCACCCGCGAAGCCTTGAGCAACAGCTGGGACAGTCGCAGGGACCGTGGCCCCAGTGGGGCCGCGTAAGCCCGAAGACGATCCAAAGGACGCGCAGGTCATCCTGCATATGATGCAAATCGGGAACGAGCAATTCTACC
>NZ_JAYWLC010000098.1:0-535 GCF_040297545.1 Thioclava kandeliae | reverse complement strand
CAAGCGACTGAAGGAACTCGAGAAAGAGAATACGCGGCTCAGGCGCGCCGTGTCGGATCTGACACTCGACAAGCTGATCCTTACGGAGGCGGCAAAGATGAGGGGCGTGTAGCAAACCCTCCAGTGGAGGGTTTGTAGCCCCGAACGCGCAGCCCTTCTGAGCCCTTCACGTCGCCGACGGTGCATCGACCATGTCCGCTTGGCGCTCGGCATCTCCGAACGCCGTGCCTGCCGGGCCTTGGAGCACCACCGCTCAACCCAACGCAAGATCCCGCGCTCGGGATCGTGTCCCACGGGGTGGTGTAGCTCAGGTGGCCATCGGGTTTCTTAGTAAGGTCGGGTTGCTAGACTCAATCTGATCCAAGGATGACACCCGATGACCAAACCTATGATGGACCTTCGCGCGCTTGTCGAACAGAGCGGCGATGCAGATTTACTGCGTGAGATGATTGGCTTTGCCGCCGAGCGACTAATGGAGCTCGAGGTTGGCGCCAAGACCGGCGCGGACTATGGCGAGAAGAGTGCCGAACGACTG
>NZ_JAYWLC010000097.1:0-535 GCF_040297545.1 Thioclava kandeliae | reverse complement strand
GGCTTCGGGCATATGCTCCTGCATGAAATGGCCATAGATGCGGTGGGTATAGCGGTAATGACCGGGCAAAGCGCCCTTGAAAGCGCCGAGGAAGTTCTCGTCCGCCTCCCAGCTGACGCAGATCGGCGCGCCGCGGATATGGGAGGCGATATCGACATCGGGATAGATCTTGGCCAACGCCTTCAGCGCCAGATCCACCCGTTTTTCGGTCGGAAGCGGCAGCACCTTCAGCGCGTCGGTCATCCACGAATAGCTCAGGCAGATCACGGCGGGCTTATCCGGCCCGTTATCGAAGAAATAGGTGCCGCGGGTATGACGGTCGGTCAGGGTCATCGACATGACGGGCCTGCCCGTCGCATCTGTATCGTTCCAGAAGGGACGGTCCACCATCACGAAGGTCTTGGCCGCCTGCATATAGCGGGTGCGGTCGAGCGCCATCCACAGCTTCTGGTCAAAGAGGCTCTCCTCGACCTCGATCGCGGTGGTCAGAAGATGGGTCTGGCAGGTGCTGAGCACCGCAGCATAAAGCGTCTCG
>NZ_JAYWLC010000096.1:0-546 GCF_040297545.1 Thioclava kandeliae | reverse complement strand
ATCGATAATCTCTTGGTGTTACTGGCTGATATGCCAACTCAAACTTTAGTTTTGCTGCTTCGGGTATGATAAAATTCTCTAAATCTAAAGTGTTTAAATAACTAAAATCAGTAATCACCTTAGTTAAATCCGCTGTGATTGTAGAATGATAAACAATCCGAAAGTCTTTTTGGCTTGTGGGATGATCAAAATCTGCTCCAAAAAGATCTTCTTCAGCACTTATGAAAAACTGTAACATTCCATGTTGAGGCATATGTTCAATGTTAGGTATTTCTTCAAGGTTTAACTGCGCAAGTAGCATCATAGGTTGTCCGTTTGAGTCTTTAGGATGCTCTTGATCTATAGGTAAATACGGATATCCACCAAATTTACTTTCAAAAAGCGTTGTCTCTGCTTGCGTTCCAGACACTTTAATATACGGTTTCACACTTTCTTCTAAAATACTACGATACTGTTCTAGTTCTTTCGGAATTTGAAGTTGATACGTATTCTTCACTACATTTGCCTCCCTTTAGTAATGAATTGAAAATGCCTAACTTAATTATA
>NZ_JAYWLC010000095.1:0-557 GCF_040297545.1 Thioclava kandeliae | reverse complement strand
GTGGTTGATGCCGACACCTTCGAGCGCCCCGTCTATGCGGGCAATGCCATCCAGACGGTGAAATCGAAAGACGCGACCAAGGTGCTGACCGTGCGCACGGCCTCGTTTGACGCAGTCGCAGCCGGTGGCGCGGCGCCGGTCGAGGCAGGTCAAGCCGCTGGCGACAAGGGCTTGTCGTCTTGGGTCGAGGACCGTGTGGCGGCCTCGGACCGCCCCGAACTGACAAGCGCCAAGATCGTCGTCTCCGGTGGCCGTGGCGTGGGTTCGGAAGAGGACTTCGCCATCATCTCGACGCTGGCGGACAAGCTGGGAGCGGCTGTTGGCGCCTCGCGCGCGGCCGTCGACTCGGGCTTTGCCCCCAACGACTGGCAGGTGGGCCAGACCGGCAAGGTCGTGGCCCCCGATCTCTACATCGCCTGCGGCATCTCGGGCGCGATCCAGCACCTTGCCGGCATGAAGGATTCCAAGGTGATCGTCGCGATCAACAAGGATGAGGAAGCCCCGATCTTCCAGATCGCCGATTACGGCCTCGTGGCAGATCTCTTCGCCGCCGTGCC
>NZ_JAYWLC010000094.1:0-558 GCF_040297545.1 Thioclava kandeliae | reverse complement strand
AACACATAAAGCGCGCCACTGAACGGGTCGCTGCCCGCATCGCGCACCATAGACAGCAGGCTATCCGGGCCCTTCCGGAAGTCCACGGGCTGGCTGGCCAGATAAACCTTCACGCCAAACGGAATCATGTCGACCGCACCGCACGCAGGATCCGGCACAGGGCAGCTTCGCTGACGTCCGCCCCGACGCGGATCGTCACCTCGCCGACCACGATCTCAACAAAGGAGGTCCCCGTGACCGCCGCAACGCCTGCATCCTGCTTCTTCAGAAAGGCCTTGCGCCAGACAAACAACTGCGCCGGCGAAATCCCAAGGCGCCGCGCCTGCGCGGAAACGTTTACGCCCGGCTCCAGCGCCGCGGCGACGGCTTTTGCCTTGAATTCATCAGACCACCGGCGGCGCTCCGCAACCGGTGCCCCTTCGAAACGCCCGATCACGGCCTCGACCAACTGCAAGCTACCAGTCGCAGGCATAGGCGTAGAAATAGTCGTAGACATTTAACCTCAGCGTCAGACCAACGCCACCAGCCTATCTCGAACAAGCCTCGCCGCTAACCCAC
>NZ_JAYWLC010000093.1:0-559 GCF_040297545.1 Thioclava kandeliae | reverse complement strand
CTGTCTTACGCTTCGCCGTCCAACGTTTGATGCTGTCTTCCATCGTCTTACTCATGGCTACGTCCTCCCTTGTAGCATGAGCAGGATTTCACTGGGTCAATACATAGCGGCCTAACCTGAGCAGATTCAGCTGGGTCAATACACACCTGCCGACCGAGCGGGATCGTGTCCCAACTGATGGTGTAGCTCATAGCGGGCCTCATGCTGACTGGCGGGCCGAGCTGATCAGTCGCGCTGCGCTGCAGGCAAGCTGCCCACGACATCATCGCAGATTGGCGCCAGCGTTTCCAGTGCCATGTATCGACCGCGCTGGACGGTCCATTCCTCGGTCTGCTCCATCAGGATGGCCCCAACGAGGCGGCGGATCGAAGCCTCATTAGGAAAGATCCCGACCACGTCCGTACGGCGCTTGATCTCGCCGTTTAGGCGCTCCATCGGATTTGTGCTGTGTAGCTTCGTTCGATGCTGCTGGGGAAAGGTCATGTAGGCCAGCACATCCTCCTCGGCGCCGTCCATGAGGGTCGCCAGCTTTGGCAGTTTCGGACGCATCTGATCAGCG
>NZ_JAYWLC010000092.1:0-580 GCF_040297545.1 Thioclava kandeliae | reverse complement strand
ATCGATCGCCTTGCGCGAGAGACTGACGTGGTGCGCCGTCTCATGACCATTCCGGGCATCGGGTCGCTGAGCGCCACAGCACTCGCCACACTAGCGCCACCTCCAGAGATCTTCCGCAAGGGGCGGTTATACATGTTGCTCTAATCGGTGAGGGGGATTCACCTTGGGAATCCGGATGGTTAGATCGTGTCCCAACTGATGGTGTAGCTCATAGCGGGCCTCGTGCTGACTGGCGGGCCGAGCTGATCAGTCGCGCTGCGCTGCAGGCAAGCTGACCACGACATCATCGCAGATTGGCGCCAGCGTTTCCAGTGTCATGTATCGACCGCGCTGGACGGTCCATTCCTCGGTCTGCTCCATCAGGATGGCCCCAACGAGGCGGCGGATCGAAGCCTCATTAGGAAAGATCCCGACCACGTCCGTACGGCGCTTGATCTCGCCGTTTAGGCGCTCAATCGGATTTGTGCTGTGTAGCTTCGTTCGATGCTGCTGGGGAAAGGTCATGTAGGCCAGCACATCCTCCTCGGCGCCGTCCATGAGGGTCGCCAGCTTTGGCAGTTTCGGACGCATCTGATCAGCG
>NZ_JAYWLC010000091.1:0-581 GCF_040297545.1 Thioclava kandeliae | reverse complement strand
CCCGATGCCCGGAATGGTCATGAGACGGCGCACCACGTCAGTCTCTCGCGCAAGGCGATCGATCTCGACGTCCAGAACTCCAATCTGCCGGTTAAGGTCGGTGAGCGTCCCTGCCAACACATCTAATGAGGCCCGCGCCGTGGCAGGCAGGTCCGAAGCCTCGCTTTCGATCAGCGCGATCAGGCGATCCACGTTCCTGACGCCCCGAGGCACGACATGGCCATACTCGCCCAGATGTCCACGCAAGGCATTGATCGCCTGGGTCCGCTGACGGATCAGTAGTTCGCGGACGCGGAAGACGCTGGCTGCGCCCTGTGTTTCCTCGATTTTGATCGGGACAAAGCGCATGTTCGGTCGTTGTGCTGCTTCGCGAGACGCGCCTCGGCATCGTTCGCATCATTTTTCTGACGCTTGACGAACGGCTTCACGTAGGCAGGCGGAATAAGCCGAACGTCGTGGCCGAGCTTGGCCAACTCCCGACCCCAGAAATGCGCGCCTCCGCAAGCCTCCATCGCCACAGCGCAAGGCTGAAGCGTTGCAAAGAAATCCAACACCTGCGCACGTCGCAGCTTCTTTCTAAG
>NZ_JAYWLC010000090.1:0-627 GCF_040297545.1 Thioclava kandeliae | reverse complement strand
CATGTCCCCCGAAGAGAAAAAGACCCGCGAGGATCTTGCCGCCTGTTACCGGCTGGCCGCCAAGCACCGGCTGACTGACCATATCTATACCCATATCACCGCCCGTGTGCCGGGCGAGGAGGGGCATTTCCTGATCAACCCCTATGGCTGGCTCTGGGAAGAGATCACCGCCTCCTCGCTGGTGAAGATCGACACCGAGGGCAACAAGGTCGATGGCAGCCCGCACCGGGTCAATCCGGCGGGGTTCACCATCCATTCGGCGGTGCATATGAACCGCCATGATGCCGCATGGATCATGCATACCCATACCCGCGCAGGCGTCGCGGTGTCCTGCATGGAAGAGGGGCTGATGCCGCTCAACCAGATCTCGCTGCAATTCCACAACCGTATCGCCTATCATGATTTCGAGGGCATTGCGCTGGATCTGGCGGAACGTGAGCGGATCGTGCAGGATTTCGGCACCCATCCGGTTCTGGTGCTGCGCAATCACGGGCTGATCGCTACGGGGCGCTCGGCCGCCGAGATGTTCTCCAACATGTTCTATCTCGAGCGCGCCTGCGAGATCCAGATCGCGGCCACCTCGTCGGGGCGCCCGTTGCGCCTCATCGATGATGCGATGGCCGATCA
>NZ_JAYWLC010000089.1:0-278 GCF_040297545.1 Thioclava kandeliae | reverse complement strand
GAATAAAGCTTTCTTATTTCCTTTAGGAATTATAGCAGACGGAATGAGAGATAGAAAGAGATATTTTAAAGTGAAAAAGGAGAACCTGTAAAACTTTCTTTCCTATACCTTTGAGCTCGTGTCATTTTCACTTTAAGCGTTTGTTTTGAAATGAGAGACGAGAACTTCAAGTTCTTGTACGATTGTTTTCATTTCAGATGATTTGTTAGCCACGATACTCATTTTGTTTACTTGATCACCAGCTGAATGTGCTGTTTGTGATGTTTCTGCAGCAACTT
>NZ_JAYWLC010000088.1:0-372 GCF_040297545.1 Thioclava kandeliae | reverse complement strand
AGCAACTTCATTTGAAATAGAGGCGATATTATTTAAAGCTGCGTTCATTTCTTCAGAGCTTGCAGCCATCTCTTCAGCAGTTGCAGACATTTCTTGCATTTGCGTAGAGACTTTGTTAATGTGGTTAACAATTTCTGAGAATGAAGATCCGGCAGTACGAATAACAGTAATTCCTTCAGAAGCTTCTGCTTGACCTTGTGTCATCATGTCATTTGCTATTTTAGTATCGGCTTGAATTTGATGCAGTAAATGGTTAATGTCAGTTGCGGCTAGTTGAGATTGTTCAGCAAGTTTTCGAACTTCATCAGCAACAACAGCGAATCCTTTTCCATGTTCACCAGCACGAGCTGCTTCAATAGAAGCATTTAAAGC
>NZ_JAYWLC010000087.1:0-678 GCF_040297545.1 Thioclava kandeliae | reverse complement strand
AGGCCTTCTGCTCAACGACCCGAAGATCTCGTCTTAAGGACGGTGAGAGCCGCAAAAGCGTACTCTGTATTTGTTATGGGAGAGACAGGTTGTTGACCGAAACGCCGAACTGACACACATTCAAACGTGCTGGAACGCTTCAGCATGACAATGATCTGATGCCAAATCAGCCAATTATTCCGCGCATAGGACGTTATCTGACCTGATAAACTCCGGCGGACCGCGAAGGATGAACAGGTCTGTCAGCGCGTCGATGACGTCGACCGAGTTGAGCTTGCGTTTGACACGTATCACCAGCACCTGCCCTAGGTGTATTCATCGACGATATTGAGCATGCGGTAGGCCCGCCCGTCCGCGGTCCGGTCCTGGACAAAATCATAGGACCAGACATGGTTCGGACGCTCCGCCCGCAGCCGGACGCAAGAGCCATCCGCCAGCCAAAGCCGCCCTCGTTTCTTCTGTTTCTGCGGCACTTTAAGCCCCTCGCGCCGCCAAATCCGCTCGACCCGCTTGTGGTTCACACACCATCCCGCCTGGTGCAGCAAGCCAGTGATCTGGCGATAGCCATATCGCCCGTATTGGCGTGCCAGTTCAGTGATGTCAGCGGTCAGCAGGGCTTCGTCCTGACGACCGAGCGGGATCTTGCGTTGGGTCGATCTGTGCTGTCCCAAAGCCCGA
>NZ_JAYWLC010000086.1:0-689 GCF_040297545.1 Thioclava kandeliae | reverse complement strand
GCTCGGCCATTGCGACGGATCGGTATGATCGGTTCTGCCCCATGCTCGAGTATCGCCGCATAGCATCTGCGCGTGTCATAGGCTCCGTCGGCCGTAACCGTTTCGATCTCTTCGCCCGCCGGGATCTGCGAAAGGAGCTCCGGCAGGAACGGGCTGTCGCCCAGCCTGCTGGAGGTGAATTCGACCGCGCGGATGTCGCCAGTGGCCGTGTCCATCGCCAGATGCACCTTGCGCCACTCGCGTCTGCGCGTCGCGCCATGCTTGCGCGAGAGCCATTCTCCATCACCGCGAAAGCGGATGCCGGTGCTGTCGATCAGCAAGTTCAGAGGCGCCCCGGAGCGCCGATACGGGATCTGCACCGCCATCCGCGCCTGACGCCGGCAGAGCGTCGAATAGTCGGGCACAGGCCAGTCCAACCCCGCCATCTTGATCAGGCTCGCGACCAGACCGACGGTTTGGCGGAGCGGCAGCCCGAACAGCACTTTCAGCGTCAGGCATGTCTGAATGGCGCTATCGGAGAAGGTCTCGGGATGCCCGCACCTGCCATTTCTCTCTGCCTGCCAGGACATGTCAGGATCGAACCAAACCGACAACGATCCACGCCGCTTCAGGGAGGCGTTATAGTCAGACCAGTTAGTCGTGCGGTAGCGGGTGTTGGCAGGCTTTGGCATCCCAGTGATCTAACCATC
>NZ_JAYWLC010000085.1:0-744 GCF_040297545.1 Thioclava kandeliae | reverse complement strand
CGAGCGTTGAACCAGATCATCGAATGGCGCGGCCCGCCCAAGACGATCAGGGTCGACAATGGCACGGAATGGTCTGCCCCACTTGAGTGGTCCAATTTAAAAGTTAGTGCATCGTGGGGCTTTGGTCTACTGGCACGATGCTCTCGGGTGCGGGTGGGCGATATCCCAAAGAGCTATGCGTGCGCAGCGTGTTGTAATGCTGGCGCCAGCGTTCGATCAGGATCTGGGCTTCTCTTGAGCCGAATAAAACCCTCCCCATTAAGCAGTTCGTCACGAGGCCTGGCGTTAAAGCTCTCTGCATACCCTTCGTCGGGAAAACAGTCCCCCGGACTGTTTTCTGATCCTCCTCAGTCCCAGGGCGATCCCGGCTCGATATAGGCCGTTTCGGCACCCACCGCATCGATCCAGTTGCGCAGTTTGGTGGCAATGAATTCAGGTCCGTTATCGGACCGAATGAACTCGGGCGGGCCACGGAGGATGAAGAGATCGGGATCGTGTCCCACGGGGTGGTGTAGCTCAGGTGGCCATCGGGTTTCTTAGTAAGGTCGGGTTGCTAGACTCAATCTGATCCAAGGATGACACCCGATGACCAAACCTATGATGGACCTTCGCGCGCTTGTCGAACAGAGCGGCGATGCAGATTTACTGCGTGAGATGATTGGCTTTGCCGCCGAGCGACTAATGGAGCTCGAGGTTGGCGCCAAGACCGGCGCGGACTATGGCGAGAAGAGTGCCGAACGACTG
>NZ_JAYWLC010000084.1:0-762 GCF_040297545.1 Thioclava kandeliae | reverse complement strand
TTTCACCGTCTGGATGGCATTGCCCGCATAGACGGGGCGCTCGAAGGTGTCGGCATCAACCACCGCCGTCACATCCGAGATCACCATCACATCCAGAAGGGCGGCCACACGCGGCAGCACGTTCTTGGCCGAGGCGGTCGAGGGCGCCACGATATGGCTGAACCCGTCCGCCATGCTGACGACCAGATCGGCCAGCGGCTCGGCCAGACCATGGGCATAGGCCGCATCATCGACATTGAGCACTTTCGCCACGCCCGACAGGCCCGCCACAGGGGCCGCGTCCACGCCGGAACCCGCCACGAGAACAGTCACTTCGCCCAGAGCCGCAGAGGCCGTCAGCGCTTTGGCGGTCGCGTCGAGCGCAACCTCTTTACCCGCGATTTCCGCGATCAGAAGAACAGCCATCACAGAGCTCCCGCTTCTTTGAGTTTCGCCACCAGCTCGTCAACCGACCCGACCTTGACGCCCGCCGCGCGGCCCGCAGGCTCGGCGGTCTTCACGATCTCCAGACGCGGGCTGACATCGACGCCGTAATCGGCGGCGGTCTTTGCCTCGAGCGGTTTTTTCTTGGCTTTCATAATGTTGGGCAGCGAGGCATAGCGCGGCTCGTTCAGGCGCAGATCGGCAGTGATGATCGCCGGCAGCTTGACCTTGATGGTCTGCAACCCGCCATCGACCTCGCGCGTGACCTGTGCCTCGTCACCGGTGATCTCCACCGAGGAGGCAAAGGTCGCCTGAGACCAGCCCAGAAGCGCCGAGAGC
>NZ_JAYWLC010000083.1:0-763 GCF_040297545.1 Thioclava kandeliae | reverse complement strand
CGCTGATCAGATGCGTCCGAAACTGCCAAAGCTGGCGACCCTCATGGACGGCGCCGAGGAGGATGTGCTGGCCTACATGACCTTTCCCCAGCAGCATCGAACGAAGCTACACAGCACAAATCCGATTGAGCGCCTAAACGGCGAGATCAAGCGCCGTACGGACGTGGTCGGGATCTTTCCTAATGAGGCTTCGATCCGCCGCCTCGTTGGGGCCATCCTGATGGAGCAGACCGAGGAATGGACCGTCCAGCGCGGTCGATACATGACACTGGAAACGCTGGCGCCAATCTGCGATGATGTCGTGGTCAGCTTGCCTGCAGCGCAGCGCGACTGATCAGCTCGGCCCGCCAGTCAGCACGAGGCCCGCTATGAGCTACACCATCAGTTGGGACACGATCGCCATGCGCTCGACCGTCGCGGTTGCGACCTGACTGTCTCCAGCGGCGTGAAGCTCATAAAATCTTCGCCTGCTATGTGCCCAGCATCCGGCGAGACGCGGCCCGTCGTTGCCTCCGCCCTTGCGCACGAGCGTATTGTAGGCGGCATAGCCGTCAACCTGCAGAATGCCGCTGTAGCTGCCGAGATGTCGGCGTACGCAGTCACCGGATCGACTTTCCTCGAAGCGGTAAGCCACCATGGGCGGACCACTACCACCGAAGGAGCTGTCGTCGCGGGCATAGGCCCAGAGCCAGGCCTTTTTCGCGGCACCGGTACCGGGCGCGAGGGTCGGAAGGCTGGTCTCATCGGCGAAGACGCGCGGGCC
>NZ_JAYWLC010000082.1:0-831 GCF_040297545.1 Thioclava kandeliae | reverse complement strand
GCCATTGTCGACCCTGATCGTCTTGGGCGGGCCGCGCCATTCGATGATCTGGTTCAACGCTCGGACAACGCGCTCGGCGCGGAGCGAGAAGTCGATCTCGATCCCTAGGCCTTCGCGGTTGAAGTCGTCTAGGACGTTCAGCAGCCGGAACTGGCGACCGTCCCCGAGGCGGTCTGCCATGAAATACATCGACCAGACTTCGTTCGCGGCCTCTGGAACCGCCGACGCCTCTGGCTTGTCCCGCTTCAGCCGCTTGCTGGGCTTGATCCTGAGATTCAGCTCCAGCTCGCGGTAGATCCGGGACAGGCGCTTGTGGTTCCACCCGTGCCCTTGGACGTTGCGCATGTAGAGAAAACACAGGCCGAAGCCCCAGGTCTTTTTTGCCTTTGTCAGTCCGGGCAGCAGACCGGCAATCTGTTCGTTCTCGTCATCGAGCTTCGGGCTGTATCGAAAGCACGTCTCGCTGACATCGAAGGCCCGATACGCTAGCGCAATGCTGACGCCCTTCATCGCCACCGCTTTTACGGCCAACTCCCGGCGTTGAGTTGGCGACTTCAGGCCTCCTTGAGCAGATCATTCTGCATGCTGACGTCAGCATACATGCGCTTCAGGCGGCGATTCTCCTCCGCTATCGCCTTCATCTCGCTGACGATACTTGGCGCGCCACTTGTACAGTGTCGTGCTGCTCATCCCGTGCTCACGGCAAAGCTCGGCTGCTGGCACACCGCCTTCCACCTGGCGCAGCACGCCCATGATCTGGACCTCGGTGAAACGTGTGTTCTTCATCGGAATCTCCTCACTCATCCTGACGAGAAAATTCTACTTCCGCAT
>NZ_JAYWLC010000081.1:0-897 GCF_040297545.1 Thioclava kandeliae | reverse complement strand
TGAATCATGACGCTTAGGGATGCAGATGCCCTAGAGGCATGGCAAAAGGTCTGTGCTATCCTCTGCGCCATGCGCATCGATAACCTCTCATTGTCTGACGACATGGACCAGCTCAAGGCGATGGTGCGCGCCATGGCCGCGAAGACGGCCGCCCTTGAGGACGAGAACGAGACGCTGAAGGCGCGCAGCCTTGATGCTGACGAGCGGATCAAGCGACTGATGCAGATACTGAAGGCCTATGATCGGGCCCGGTTCGGCCGCCGTTCCGAAAAGTTGGGCGGTGCGGGCGACGGCTCTGATGAGGCGGCGCAACATGCCTTCGTCTTCGAGGAGATCGAGACTGGTCTTGCGGCGCTGAAGGCGCAGGCAGGCAAAGCTCGAGCTTCGGGCGAGAAGCGGGCGCCCCGGCCGCGCAAGGGCTTCCCGCCCCATCTCGAGCGGGTCGAGGTGGTGATGGAGCCCGAGGACTTGCCAGAACATGCGGGCAAACAAAAGATGATGATCGGCGAAGATGTCTCGGAACGGCTGGATGTGATCCCGGCGCGGTTCCGGGTCATCGTGACCCGCCGTCCGAAATATGCATTCAGGGACGCGGATGGCGTCATTCAGGCGCTTGCTCCGGCCCATATCATCGAAAGCGGCCTGCCGACTGAGGCACTGCTGGCGCAAATCGCCGTCTCCAAATATGCCGATGGCCTGCCGCTATATCGCCAGGAAGGGATCTATGCCCGCGACGGGGTGGAGATCGATCGGAGGCTGATGGCGCAGTGGATGGGCCGGACAGGCTTCGAGTTGGAGATCCTCGCCGCGCATGTGCTGGACGAAATCTTGAAGGGCCCGCGCGTCTTCGCCGATGAGACCAGCCTTCCGACCCTCGCGCCCGGTACCGGTGCCGCG
>NZ_JAYWLC010000080.1:0-956 GCF_040297545.1 Thioclava kandeliae | reverse complement strand
GCGGGCAGTGCGGGGTGATGAACTCCTGCTTCAAGCCGTAGCTTCGAACGATCTTCGTGAAGTGCAGGCTGGTGAAGACCAAACCATTGTCCGAGCGTAGAAGGAACTCCTCATCGACCTTGCCCAGGGTGCCGAACCGGGCGATCAGGGCATGCTCGAGGGCGGCACTGGCGGTCGTCGCCTTGCCGGATTTCGACAGGTGCCAGCCCAACAGCTCGCGGGTGTGGCAATCGATCACCAAGGCTAAGGAGGCCCAGCCGTCCTTGCCCGTCCAGATGCGCGCGAGATCGGTGGACCAACGCTCGTTCGACGCAGCAGCGACTGACGGCACGGCCTGGATGCGGGGCCGCATGCCCACGGCGCGCTTGCGAACCTGCCAGCCCTTGATCTGGAAGATCCGCTGCACCGTGTTCTTGTTGAACCCCAGGAGCCAGGCGACCGTGCGATAGCCGAAGGACGGTTCCTCCTCGATCATCTTCTTGATCGGCTCGGCGAAGCGGGGATCGACCTTCGGCGCGGCTTTCACCGGCTTCTAGTAAACCGTCCGCCTCGGGATGCAGAACCAGGCGCAGAGCCTGGCGATCGACACCACGACGCCCTCGGCCAGGAGGCCCTGCTGAATGCGACGGATCAATTCCCGTCCTGCGCGTCCAACAGGGCCTGGAGCTTTTTTCGCGCACGCAGCTCCAGCATCGCCTCGCCGTAGGCCTCCTGAAGCTCTCGCAGCTGCTTTTCGTATTGCTCGCGGATATCGAGGGGGTTGGCCCGCAGCGAGTTCTCCATGCCTTGCTTGGCGTCATCGACCCAGCCCTCGATCTCGGAGGGTGTGAGGTCGAACGACCGGCTCGCTTCCGACACGGTGGTCTTGCCTTGAATGATCTCGATAACGAGCGCTGTCTTACGCTTCGCCGTCCAACGTTTGATGCTGTCTTCCATCGTCTTACTCATGGCTACGT
>NZ_JAYWLC010000079.1:0-1042 GCF_040297545.1 Thioclava kandeliae | reverse complement strand
ACGATCCAAAGGACGCGCAGGTCATCCTGCATATGATGCAAATCGGGAACGAGCAATTCTACCACGACCCAATACTGCGCGGCACGAATGACCTTCAGGAGTTATCAAAGACGCACGACATCGTCTCGCGCTCGAAGACCGAGCTGTGGCATCGCATCTTGACCCACTATCTGCCCTTGTATTGGCCCGAGGCGGAACGCTTTCACCGCAGCACACGCAGCGACTGGTTCTTTGCCTTCCTCGAACGTTATCCCTCGCCGCACTTTATCTCTTCCATGGGCCAAGAGGCATTCATTGCCGATGCCTGGGAGGTTGTCGGCCGCAAGGTCTCAAAAGAACGTTTGCTTGCAGATATTTATCAGACCGCCAAATCATCGGTGGGCTTGCCCATTACGCCGGACTCAGATGCCGCGAGGATGTTCCGGTTGGTGTTGAGCGAAGGACGTAGCCTGATTGCCCAACGCAACGAGATTGAGGACCGCGCCGTTGAACTGCTCAAGACCAACGACGACTATCGGCTGCTGACATCTATCCCGGGGATCGGGCCGATCAATGCCCTGACCATCCTGGCAGAGGCTGGCGATCTGCGCCGCTTTCAGCATCACCGCCAATTTCTGAAGTTTTGTGGAATGGACCTTGCAACCATCCAATCCGGCACATTCCGAGGCCAGACCAAGCTTTCCAAATACGGCAATGCCCGGCTACGACGGACACTTTGGATGGCGGGTCAGGTGGCCATCATGCAAAGGACCAACAGCTTCCGCGACAAGTTCGAGCGTTACATCGCCAAGGATCGGCAGAACACCCATTTGCGCCGCAAGGCGTATACCGCAATCGCCGCAAAAATAGCCCGCACCGTACATGGGATCATCAAACGCGGCGAACCCTATCGTCCCTTCTTTGAGGGATGATCGATAGCAGAAGGACCTTTCTCTGTAAGGGCCGTAGAGGCGAGTAATCGACCTCGTAGATAATGTTCAGGCCTTCTGCTCAACGACCCGAAGATCTCGTCTTAAGGACGGTGAGAGCCGCAAAAGCGTAC
>NZ_JAYWLC010000078.1:0-1066 GCF_040297545.1 Thioclava kandeliae | reverse complement strand
CGAGAAAGAGAATACGCGGCTTAGACGTGCCGTGTCGGACCTGACGCTCGACAAGCTGATCCTGACGGAGGCGGCAAAGATGAGGGGCGTATAGCAAACCCTCCGATGGAGGGTTTGTAGCCCCGAACGCGCAGCCTTATTAAGCCCTTCGCGTCGTCGTCAGTGCATCGACCATGTCCGCACGGCGCTCGCCATCTCCGAACGCCGTGCCTGTCGGGCTTTGGGACAGCACAGATCGACCCAACGCAAGATCCCGCTCGGTCGTCAGGACGAAGCTCTCTGACCGCCGAAATCACCGAGCTGGCACGGCAATATGGGCGATATCATGACAATACGCACTGGTTCAGGCGGGCGGGTCACGCCAACCACAAGCGGGTCGAGCGCATTTGGCGACATGAAGGGCTTGAAGTCCCGCAAAAGCAGAAGAAACGGGAGCGGCTCTGGCTGGCGGATGGCTCCTGCGTCCGACTGCGGGCCGAGCGGGCGAACCACGTCTGGTCCTATGATTTCGTGCAGGACCGGACGGCAGACGGGCGGTCTTACCGCATGCTCAATATCGTCGATGAATTCACCTAGGGGCGGTGCTGGTGATACGTGCAAAACGCAAGCTGAACTCGGTCGACGTCATCGATGCGCTGACTGATCTCTTCATCCACCGTGGGCCGTCCGAGTTCATTCGGTCCGATGACGGCCCCGAATTCATCGCGACCAAGTTGCGCAACTGGATCGCGACGGTGGGGGCCAAAACGGCCTATATCGAGCCGGGATCGCCCTGGGAGAATGGGTATGTGGAGAGCTTTAACGCCAGGCTTGATCGTGTCCCACGGGGTGGTGTAGCTCAGGTGGCCATCGGGTTTCTTAGTAAGGTCGGGTTGCTAGACTCAATCTGATCCAAGGATGACACCCGATGACCAAACCTATGATGGACCTTCGCGCGCTTGTCGAACAGAGCGGCGATGCAGATTTACTGCGTGAGATGATTGGCTTTGCCGCCGAGCGACTAATGGAGCTCGAGGTTGGCGCCAAGACCGGCGCGGACTATGGCGAGAAGAGTGCCGAACGACTG
>NZ_JAYWLC010000077.1:0-1103 GCF_040297545.1 Thioclava kandeliae | reverse complement strand
GGCCTCGGTCGCCACATCGCCCATCTTCACGCCTTCGGTCTCGCCAAAACAAATCGTCGGGATGCCCACGATGTCGCGATAGGCGCGCAGCTCCTTGCCCTCCCAGGGCGCGATCGTGGTGATCGCGAGTGCGATGGCCGCCGCCACACCGGCCACGCCCGCAGCATGGCGCTTGCGTAGCGCCCCGCTCTCGTCGCGGGCGAGATCCTCGGACCAGATGCCGGATTGCTGGACCAGCCGCGCGATGGTGGCCGCGATCGAGATAAGGCCGGCCAGTGCGGCAAACGCCCCGGGCGGCATGCCGAGAAGATCGGCATCGAGGAGCGAGACCACGACCTCGAGGCCGGAGAGCACCGCAGTCAGCAGGATCAGGCGGATCGACCAGGCGCGCAGCAGCACCTCGCGCCAGTCGGGCAAGAGTTTGAACATTCCATTTCTCCATGAAAAAGCCCCGCCGGAGTGGCGGGGCGTGGTGGGGGATCGAAGGCAGCGCTTAGAGGAGGCGCCCTGCCTCTGAGCGGTTCGAGATGATCAGCTCGCGCGCCTCTGTGGCGCCTTTGGCCGAGACGCTGTATTTGAGCGCCACCTCCTCGAATTCGAAGCCCGCGAAAGTCTCGCGGATCTCGGGCGTGTCATTGATCGACAGCACGAAGCTGCCTTTGATCTGGCCGAGCTGCTCGGCCATGCGGGCGAGTTGTGCGCGGTCGAAGATGTTCTTCCCGTAATCATTCTCGCCGCCGTAATAGGGCGGATCGAGATAGAAGAGGCTCCCTGCGCTATCGTATCGGCGCACCAGCTCGGACCAGTCGAGACACTCGAAGACCACGCCCTCGAGCCGCTCATGCGCATCCTCGAGAAGCGGGCCGATCCGCGAGAGCGAGAACCGCGCCCGATCGGTCGCCACCCCGAACACCCCGCCCAGCTGCCCGCCAAAGGCCAGCCGCTGCAGATAGAGGAAGCGTGCCGCCCGTTCGAGATCGGTCAGCGTCTCGGGCGGCTGGGTGCGCAGCCGCTCGAACTCGCGGCGCGAGACGATCTGAAACTTCATCACCTCCATCAGCTGGGGGTAATGGCGCTGCAGGATCCGGAAGAGATTGACGATC
>NZ_JAYWLC010000076.1:0-1161 GCF_040297545.1 Thioclava kandeliae | reverse complement strand
CTTCCTGACGCGGCCGATCGAGGGCGAATGGCCCTATCTTTGGATTGACGCGACATATCTCAAAGTTCGTCAGGGCGGGCGCATTGTCAGCGTGGCCGTCACCATCGCGGTGGACACTGATTATGCCTCTAATCTGACAAATCGTGAGATAGGAGGCGTTAATCCGAAGGTAAAAGCATTCACCTTCAATCGGCCGCATCAGGAAGGTGTCGACGCAGTCATCAATCTCTTCACAGAGGCCCCTGACCTAACTTTTCGACAGGCGGAAAACCCTCACGAGTTTAATTATTATGTATAATCCTTGGTCCAGTTGAGTTTGATCTAACGCTTTTTCTCCGTTTTCCGCTCTCGAAAGAAACAAACACCGTCTCAATGTTTCGCGCGCGAAACATTGAGACGGTGTTTGGTATACAGATAAACAGGTCGATAGAGAGCTAATGACCCTGCGGTTGGGTTGACACGATAGTAGCAACTCATGTGATCGGAATAGATGTATCTCGCGACTGGCGGCCAAGAAAGGGTATTGTGGGCTGATCTTATCAAGGCGGGTATTGAGACGCGCAGTTGTCTCCCGCCCAGATTATGAGTTTTGCCATATTGCTTGCCGAGAGGCCGGAGCTTGGTTGTACAGCCATAGGCAAGGCTGAATCTATAGCGGGCGCGCCCTGCATGCCACAATCCGCTCATGAACGCTGTGGCAAAGTGCTTGAATGAGGGTAAAAAATCGCACAAGGGCGCCATCAGGGCCATCGTACGAAGGTTGATCAACATCGCAAACGCGATCCTCAAAGCCGGCGAGACATGGCGCCAACAGCCTAGCAACTATGTTCACCTACCGGGCTGAGGTTGCCAAGGGATGCCTATTTGAGAGCCTTTGCGACTGGCTTCAGGACGGGGTTGTTCTAGGCTGCAGCCAGTACGGCCTAGAACAGGACATGTCTCACTGCGCGCCGACCTCCGCCGATTGCCCCGCTGTCGTGCGGGATGGAAGCAAGGCCAGTCATCGCCGCAGCATCACCGGATATTATCCGCCCGAATTCCAGCATTTCCGCGATCAGCATGGCCGCTAAGACGGGACCAATCCCGAGGATAGACTGGTCTGCCCCACTTTAGTGGTCCGGTCTAAAAATTAGTGCATCGTGGGCCTTTGGTCTACTGGCA
>NZ_JAYWLC010000075.1:0-1174 GCF_040297545.1 Thioclava kandeliae | reverse complement strand
GGCTGGAAACATACCCACCCTGGCACATCGCGATGCCGTTTGGTGGGGCCATCCACACCATCAATGGCGGGCGGCCCTCACCCTTGATAACGACATAGGCGGGGTTGGTGATTAGTTGACCTGCCCCCCGCGAAATTTCTCACCGTAACGTAGAGTCTGCGCCAACCTTGGAGGAGCAGACACATGCGAAAGAGCCGTTTCACCGAGACGCAGATAATCGGGATGATCAAGGAACAGGAGGCCGGAATGCCGACAGCGGAGGTGTGCCGCAGGCATGGCTTGAGCACGGCCACGTTCTACAAACTGAAAGCCAAGTATGGCGGCATGGAGGTGTCCGAGGCTGCGAGGCTGCGAGGCTGCGAGGCTGCGAGGCTGCGAGGCTAAAGGCCCTTGAGGACGAGAATATCAAGCTCAAACGTTTGCTGGCTGACACCATGTTGGAGAACGTCGTCTTTAGAAACCTGCTAGGAAAGAACTGACGACATTGATCAATCGGCGAGATGCGGCGCGCCCTTGGTGATGTGGGATCATGCCATCTCGCAGCATCGGGCGTGCAGGCTTGTTGGTGTCGACCCCAAGACAGTCGTAAGCGGTGTCTGCGCCCAACGCGGGATCAGCTTGACGAGGTGAAGTTCCAGGGAAGTAGCTCGTCGGTCCTGTTGGCCTGGTGACCGGCGGCGATGGCTTCCAAGGCCGCCTTAAGATAGGCGAAGGGTGCGTTCTTTCTCGTCAGGGCAATGGGGCGGATCAGGTTTTCGACGGCGTTGGAGTCGATCTCGACGCGGCCGTCGCGGAGGAAGGTCTGCAGGCCGGCCCACTGGCGATGGATGTAGGTCAGCTTTTCGCCGAGGCGCGACTTGGCCGAGATGCGCAGGCGCCGTGTCTGCAGCCAATTACCTAACTCGGCCACGAGGGGCGCGGATCGTGTCCCACGGGGTGGTGTAGCTCAGGTGGCCATCGGGTTTCTTAGTAAGGTCGGGTTGCTAGACTCAATCTGATCCAAGGATGACACCCGATGACCAAACCTATGATGGACCTTCGCGCGCTTGTCGAACAGAGCGGCGATGCAGATTTACTGCGTGAGATGATTGGCTTTGCCGCCGAGCGACTAATGGAGCTCGAGGTTGGCGCCAAGACCGGCGCGGACTATGGCGAGAAGAGTGCCGAACGACTG
>NZ_JAYWLC010000074.1:0-1209 GCF_040297545.1 Thioclava kandeliae | reverse complement strand
GCGACCGACCAGAATGCCAGAACTGAAGAAAGCACTTGCCAAGGGGCCATCCATACATGGTTCGAGGGCCATGCCGAACCAACAAACCTACTACCGCTGGCGGCGTGAGTTTGGCGGGATGAACCGCGATCAGCTCAAGCGACTGAAGGAACTCGAGAAAGAGAATACGCGGCTCAGGCGCGCCGTGTCGGATCTGACGCTCGACAAGCTGATCCTGACGGAGGGGGCAAAGATGAGGGGCGTGTAGCAAACCCTCCAGTGGAGGGTTTGTAGCCCGAACGCGCAGCCCTTCGGAGCTCGCAGCAATGTCGTCAGTGCATTGACCATGTCCGGCGGGAACTCGGCATCTCCGAACGCCGAGCCTGTCGGGCTTTAGGACAGCACCGGTCGACCCAACGCAAGATCCCGCTCGGTCGTCAGGACGAAGCCTTGGCTCGACCGCTGACATCACCGAACTGGCGCGGCAATACGGACGGTATGGCTATCGCCAAATCACGGGCCTGTTGGTTCAGGCGGGATGGTGCGTCAACCACAAGCGGGTCGAGCGCATTTGGCGACGCGAAGGGCTTAAATTACCACAGAAACAGAAGAAACGCGGGCGGCTCTGGCTGGCGGATGGCTCCTGCGTTCGGCTGCGGGCGGAGCGTCCGAACCACGTCTGGTCCTATGATTTTGTCCAAGACCGGACGGCGGACGGGCGGGCCTACCGCATGCTCAATATCGTCGATGAATACACCTAGGGCAGGTGCTGGTGATCCGTGTAAAACGCAAGCTGAACTCGGTCGATGTCATCGTCGCGCTGACCGATCTCGATCGTGTCCCAACTGATGGTGTAGCTCATAGCGGGCCTCGTGCTGACTGGCGGGCCGAGCTGATCAGTCGCGCTGCGCTGCAGGCAAGCTGACCACGACATCATCGCAGATTGGCGCCAGCGTTTCCAGTGTCATGTATCGACCGCGCTGGACGGTCCATTCCTCGGTCTGCTCCATCAGGATGGCCCCAACGAGGCGGCGGATCGAAGCCTCATTAGGAAAGATCCCGACCACGTCCGTACGGCGCTTGATCTCGCCGTTTAGGCGCTCAATCGGATTTGTGCTGTGTAGCTTCGTTCGATGCTGCTGGGGAAAGGTCATGTAGGCCAGCACATCCTCCTCGGCGCCGTCCATGAGGGTCGCCAGCTTTGGCAGTTTCGGACGCATCTGATCAGCG
>NZ_JAYWLC010000073.1:0-1233 GCF_040297545.1 Thioclava kandeliae | reverse complement strand
TGATGTCGTGGTCAGCTTGCCTGCAGCGCAGCGCGACTGATCAGCTCGGCCCGCCAGTCAGCACGAGGCCCGCTATGAGCTACACCATCAGTTGGGACACGATCAATGCGGCCGCCACAGGGTACGCCGTCTAAGGCGCAAGCTGGCGCTCTGGCGCTACGATTACAACGCTGTCAGGCCGCATTCCTCGCTCAGGAACCAAACGCTGCTCGAAGCGCGCCGGACCCTTGAGCAATTTGCGGGCTCCGCGACCGGCGCGCTTGCCCAGAACGACCGACCCGACTACCAATCTCAAACCCGCAGACTCTCGTTATGAAAGAGGGACCCAAGGGGGCAGGTCAACTTCTATGTTGAGACTCTGAAAGAGGCTCTGGCCAAATATGGCCCGCCAGAGATCATGAATAGCGATCGAGGCAGCCAGTTCACCGGCTGTGAATGGGCCGACACGCTGACCGAGGCCGGGGTGAAAATCTCTATGAATTGTCGGGGCCGCTGGATCGACAACCGGATGATCAAACGACTTTGGCGCTCTGTGAAATAAGAATGAGTCTATCTTAGGCTCCAGACTCATTACCTTTCACAGCCAGAACAAGCTGGTAGCAGCGAGTGCGATCGCCAAGAGATAGGTGATAGGGCATCGGTCATATCGAGTAGCCACCCGCTGCCAGTCCTTCATTCCGTCAGTCGTCCGAACATGAACTCGATGCGATTGCGTTGCTTGTAACGGCGCTTGTCATCTCCGATGGCTACCTTGCGGGACTTCCGACCTGGGATTCACACTTTCATCCCCTTGTCTTTTAAAGCTGCTCTGAACCAATCGGCATCATAGCCTCTGTCGGTCAGCAGCCATCTGGCCTTCGGCAGGCTGTCCAGCAAAGCGGCCGCGCCGGTATAATCGCTGACTTGGCCTGCGGACATGAAGAACCCGATCGGACCTCCGTTAGCATCGGCGATGAGCATGCAGCTTGGTGTTCATGCCACCTTTGGTGCGCCTGATCTGGCGCCCGCGCTCCCCTTTTTCACCCCGAGGTTCGACGCCGTGCGGTGTGCCTTGAGATACTTGCGCGGGCTCACGCGAACGCATGGCGATCGCCTGCTCACTTCGATCATGATTGTTTTGTGCTCAGCACTTTCGGCGGCCAGGCCGACAATAATCTGGGCGAATACCCCGATCGTGTCCCAACTGATGGTGTAGCTCATAGCGGGCCTCATGCTGACTGGCGGGCCGAGCTG
>NZ_JAYWLC010000072.1:0-1286 GCF_040297545.1 Thioclava kandeliae | reverse complement strand
ATTTGGACCTGATCTGCGAACACCATACGGGCCCGCGACATGAAGATGGTCGCAACTTGAGGCCGGATACATGTCAGCACCCGACACCGCGCGAAACAGTTCTGAAAACCCTCTTGCGCAAGGGGCGGTTATACATGTTGCACATATCGGTGAGAGGGATTCAGTTGTGGAATATTGAGGATTAGGTCTTTGGCATGTCCAAGCCTGCCCTTACTCGCTACCGCACGACGAACTGGTCCACCTACAACGCTGCGCTGCGCAGATGTGGTTCGCTGTCGGTCTGGTTCGACCCAAAGATGACCTGGCACGTAAAGCGCAGCGGGAAGCGTGGGCATTCAGAGGTCTTCTCTGACAGCGCGATCCAGACCTGTTTCACGCCGAAAGTGCTGTTTGGCCTGCCGCTTCGCCAGACCATTGGTCTGGTCGCCAGCTTGATCGAAATGGCAGGGCTGGATTGGCCTGTACCCGACTATTCGACGCTGTGCCGCCGTCAGGCTCGGCTCAAGGTGCAGATCCCCTATCGGTGCTCGGGCCAGCCTCTGAATTTGTTGATCGACAGCACTGGCATCCGCTTTCGCGGCGATGAAGAATGGCTTTCGCGTAAGCATGTAGCGACGCGCAGACGCGAATAGCGAAAGGTGCATCTGGCGATGGACACAGCCACTGGCGATATTCGCGCGGTCGAATTCACCTCCAGCAGGCAAGACGACAGCTCGATCCTGCCGGAACTTCTGTCGCAGATCTCGGCCAGAGAAGAGATAGAGACGATGACGGCTGATGGTGCCTACGGCACGCGCCGATGCCATGCGGCGATCCTCGAGCATGGGGCAGAACCGGTCATGCCGATCCGCCGCAACGGCCGCGTCTGGAAACCCGACTGCCCCGCCGCGACATCGCGTGATGACATCCTGCGGGCGACGCTATCCCTAGGGCGATCAATCTAGAAGAAATGGGTTGGTTATCACGCCCGAAGCCGCGTCGAGGCTCAGATGATCCGATTGAAGCTTTTCGGTCATCGGATCATGTCACGAGATCCCGACCGCCAGACCGCCGAAATTTAGATGCGCATCGCCATCATGAACCGTTGCTCGGCACTCGGACTGGCCGAGATCGAAGTAGTGGATTGAAGCCGCCGGGGAAAAGGGGGCCTCGTCCTATAGAACGATTGGCGCAACAAGACCTTGTTGCACATATCGGTGAGAGGGATTCACCTTTGGAATCCTGATGGTTAGATCACTGGGATGCCAAAGCCTGCCAACACCCGCTACCGCACGACTAACTGGTCT
>NZ_JAYWLC010000071.1:0-1358 GCF_040297545.1 Thioclava kandeliae | reverse complement strand
CCAGATCGCGGCCACCTCGTCGGGGCGCCCGTTGCGCCTCATCGATGATGCGATGGCCGATCATGTCTATCAGCAGACCGTGCAGATGCTGGAGGATGACGGTGATCTGACCCTTGAATGGGACGCCCATCTGCGCTCAATCCAGGGCAAGGGCACGGATTACCGCCTCTAAGGCGCGCACCCTGACGGGAGAGATCGCAATGCACTACCGGAGCTGGCTCACGCAGGAACTGTCCCTGACCTACCCTATCCTTATGGGCGGCATGATGGGACTGGGCCGCGCCGAACTGGTGGCGGCAGACCTGCCGAATTGCTGGAGCTCCTGAAACCTGCGGGAGTTAAGGTCTTACATAAGGTGCCCACCACTCGCCATGCGCTCTTGGCCGCGCGCATCGGGGCGGACGCCGTCATTCTGATCGGCGCCGAGGCCGCCGGCCATCCGGGCACCGAGCTTATGGGAGGGTTTGTCCAAACGGCCGCGGTACTCCGCGCTCTTCCGGTTCCCGTGATCATGGGCGGCGGCATAGGGCATGGAAGCCAAATGCTTGCCGCCCTCGCATTCGGCGCAGCGGGGGGTCTTGTCGGAACCCGCATGATGGCGGCGAGGGAATCCGTTCTGCATCCCAGGCTGAAGCAGCGCGTGATTGACAGCGACGGCAGCGACACACGGATCATCCACCGCATGTTCAATCACCACCGCCGAGTCATGATGAACGCCACGGTCGGTCGAATCCTTGAAAGGGAAGAGGCCGGGGGCAGTGAGTTCGAAGCCTACCGGCCCCTTGTTTCAGGACCAGCTGCACGAGAGGCCCAGAATAATCTGCGCCACTTGAGCGGTCCGGTTTGAAAGTTAGTGCATAGTGGGCCTTTGGTCTATGGGCACAACGCTTTCGGGGGCGGGTGGTCGATCGCCTTGGGAACTCTGCGGGCGCAGCGTGTTGTAATGCTGGCGCCAGCGTTCGATTAGGATCTGGGTCTCTCTTGAACCGAACAGAACACCTTCCCATCCAGCAGTTCGTCGTGAAGCCTGGCGTTGAAGCTCTCCACATAACCGTTTTTCCAAGGCGATCCCTGATAAATAGCAATCTTCGCAAATTGTCTCCTCATGGCGCGTCGGGTAGCTTGGCAGGACCAAGTTGGGGATAAAGGTCTCCTGGCCCAAGGTTGGTGACAAGGGTTTGACCTCCCATATGCGTCATGATGCCCCAGACCGCATTCAGCGCGGTCTGGACAGCACCTTCAACCCATGCGGGCGTCCAGCTGACACCGTCGCCGGCCAGAAACAGCCCGCGTTGGGCTTCGGGCATATGCTCCTGCATGAAATGGCCATAGATGCGGTGGGTATAGCGGTAATGACC
>NZ_JAYWLC010000070.1:0-1373 GCF_040297545.1 Thioclava kandeliae | reverse complement strand
GAACCATGTATGGATGGCCCCTTGGCAAGTGCTTTCTTCAGTTCTGGCATTCTGGTCGGTCGCGGCCATGTATACGGCGTCAATTCGCAGCTCTATCGATCGCTGCGCGCCTTGATGAAATCAGCCGACGGTTGGGTCCCGATCAATGGCACGCGCTCGAAAGGCGCTTCGGTTCGAACTGGGTGTCCCGTTCCGTTGTTGACGTCCCTTTGCCATCACCTCACATCGCGCCTCACCAATTCCTTGCCTGCCGTTCTGAGGGCGGCTACTTTGCTACGCCAGTGCGGCCCGGTAACTCTCGCCGCTTCTGATCAATGCCCAGATCGTGCGCGCCATGCGGTTGGCCAAGGCAATCGCGACCACCTTCACCGGCTTGCGGTCGAGCATCCGATCGAGCCAGTCAGGCGTGGCATTCTCGGCTGTCCTTCGCCGTCCACGCCGGGCACTGATCCTGGCCATGGCGCCGAGATAGAGTAGCCGTCGCAGATATCGATTACCGGCCTTCGAGATCTTCCCCAGCCGTTCCTTGCCGCCGCTGGAATGGGCTTTCGGGGTCAGCCCAAGCCAAGCCGCATAATCACGGCCACTGCGGAAGGCGCTTACATCCGGCGTGGTCGCGGCAAACGCGCTTGAGGAGATCGCGCCCACTCCCGGTACTGTCGCCAGTCGACGTGCGAGTGGATCATCGGCCTGCCGCTCTCCAATCCGCGCCGTGATCGCATCGATCCGGGCCTGCGTACCCCGAAGCTGTTCAGCCAACATATCCACGGCAGCTCTTGCGGCTTCCGGCATGTTTCGCGCGGTAGCGATCAGACGATCAACGTTTTGGATGCCCTTTGCCACCACAATGCCGAACTCGCCTATATGCGCCCGGATCGCGTTGATGATCTGAGTACGCTGCCGTACGAGGAAATCCCGCGCCTTATGGTCGAGCAACGCTGCCTGGGTCTGCGTTGATTTCACCGGCACAAATCGCATGGTCGGGCGCGTGACCGCTTCGCATATTGCCTCGGCATCAGCCGCGTCTGTCTTTCCCCGCTTCACATAGGGCTTGACGTAAGCGGGTGGCATCAGCCGAACCTCATGCCCCAATGCGGCAAGCTCACGACCCCAATGATGCGCCCCGGCGCAAGCTTCCATCCCCACAACACACGGTTCAAGCTGCGAGAAGAAAAGCAGCAGTTGTGCCCGCCGCAACTGGCGGCGACAGACAACTTTGCCGGTCGCGTCGACCCCATGAACCTGAAAGACATTCTTGGCCAGATCGAGGCCGATCGTGATAGGCTGTTCCATGGATGGCTCCCTTCGGTGGCTGGAAACATACCCACCCTGGCACATCGCGATGCCGTTTGGTGGGGCCATCCACACCATCA
>NZ_JAYWLC010000069.1:0-1378 GCF_040297545.1 Thioclava kandeliae | reverse complement strand
CCGTAGACCAAAGGCCCACGATGCACTAACTTTTAAACTGGACCACTCAAGTGGGGCAGACCACAAGCCTCGCCGCTAACCCACGGGGGCTCCTTGTCGCTTACGGTACAGCCCGGACATTGAGAGAAAGCTCGCCACCATTCGCCTCGTTTGCCGAAGCGGTAGCCCAAACGGAGTCTTCATCATCGGACAGAATTAGACCGCAACATCGCTGAACACCGGTGCGCGACCATTGCGCCCAGTCTTCAGGGTGAGCCACACTAGGTTCTTATCGAGCCAGATCAGCAGCGAGCCACGCTTCCTCAACGCCTCGTTGCACGCTTTCTAGTCCAAGGTGCGGTAGCGGGAGGCTACGGGCTTGCTCGTAAGAACTGATTAATCAACTGGATCCATTTTGTGCATCCCTATTACAGGTGACTTTCACAACAACGCCAGAACGAAGTTTCGCGGTTCGACGTCCAACGTCTGATGCGACCGCCCAACGTTATTCTGATCGCCGCTTATTTCCTTTTCGCGTGGGCATATTTTCAATGGGGTGCTATCTGTTTCCGCTACTTGTTACGGTTTTTAATTATTGAATATGAACTGACAACGGACAATCGACCGTTTTCCTGTTTTCTCGCTCTAATACCTCACCCATAGGCGTATTCGTCAAAGGACATACATTCGAACGATAGAATATGATGATTTCGTTGAAGAACCAATCAGTGATTAGTTGTCGCTTAGGTTATTTGTAATTAATTGAGCGCAAAGATGAGTCATCGCAGCTTCAGTTATGCTTGAGGATTAATTCGTGAAAAAAAACGATCTTAAGAAACTTACGATTGATGAGCTTTTGGATTTACAACGCAATATTGACAAGTCAATTATCGAAAAGCGCATCGATGATCTAAATGCCTTTGCCCTGCACGTCATTAAAGATGCTGACCGGCTTGGATTTACAGCTCAGGAGGTTGTAGCAGCCATGGCAGAACAGAGCAGTGAAAAGCTACGGATACCGCGTAAGTCACCGCAGCCAAGCAAGGTATATCATCACCCGCACATGCCAGGCGTGAACTGGAACGGCATCGGTCGCAAACCAGGTTGGGTAGCCGAATTCAATGTGGAGCCAGTTGATCTATAAGGGTATCTTCTTTACCAGCTAGAAACTGATCCGTCTAAAACTAGAGTTTTAGGCTATTCTTTTTTAACTGATAAAGGATTGCTCCTACCCGGGCTTGTTGCACATATCGGTGAGAGGGATGCGCCGCGTGAATCCTGATGGATAGATCGTTGGCATGCCAAGGCCAGTCAGCACCCGCGTGCCGCATGACGAGCGGCCTTGTTGAGCTATTCGCCCGGCAGCACGAGGAGCCCCTATCCCCGCCGCCTTCAGGTC
>NZ_JAYWLC010000068.1:0-1468 GCF_040297545.1 Thioclava kandeliae | reverse complement strand
GATCATGTCGCGAGACCCCGACCGCCAGACCGCAGAAATCCAAATCCGTATCGCTATCATGAATCGCTGCTCGGCCCTTGGACGGGCCGAGATCGAAGCTGTGCAATAAGGCCGACAGGGGAAGGGGAAAATCATCCTTGCGTCCGATTAGCGCAACAAGGCCGTCGGAAACTATGGTCGAAGGGCTGATGAAAGTCGGGTTCGATACGGACACACCTGTGCTCTCGGTGTCGCTGACCCCGCATAATTTCCAAGAAACCCCGGCGCTGATCGCGTTTTTCAAGGATCATTTCACGCTTAAGGGGCGCGAGGCGGCCGAGGCGGCTCTGGGTGCTGTAGACGCTCATCGTAAGATCGCGGCGCTCAACGGAACGCCTCTACGATATCAGTTGCCGGAGCATCATGCTACCGAAGCCCTCTGAATGCGCCTGTCACAGGTCCGACATGCTCAGGCGGAACCTACGGTGATTCCGATATCATAATCCACCTTCCCAGAAAATGCGGGGCATCCCCGATAGGGAGAGGGGGAGCACCGTGGATTCGCTAGGCGGGCTCAATTCTGGCAGGTCAGGGCCCGCATCATAACCCCGACCACCTTTTCGAGCAGGATCGAATGGGACTGGCTCAGCTCGAACCGGGTCCTCGGGCCGACCCCTTCATTGGCAAAGAGCGCATCCTGTATCTTGCGGAGGGCGCCGCTGCGCTCGGAGGAATCGGCGATGAAATCGGTGCCATCCAGATCGAACAGCGTGACCTTGTCACGCGCCAGAAGGCGGTCTCCCGCAGGCAGGGCGAGGATAAGGGGCTCGCTGCCGCGAGTTGCGTATTCACCTCGCCGCGACGGCCGGGGCTGCGTGTGAGCCCCAGATCGAGTTGGCCGATGACCAGCACCTCGACGATTTCGTAACTCTTCATTTCGACTGGCCGGAACCGCACATCCGGCATCTCGCGGGTGAGCGCCTCGGCGATATCGGGTACGAACCCGCCCCCGGCTGAAGGCACAAATCCCATAGACACCGCGTCCAACTTGGCACGCTGCAGTATCTCGGTGGCGCTGACCAGAAGATTGGGATCGTGTCCCACCTGATGGTGTAGCTCATAGCGGGCCTCGTGCTGACTGGCGGGCCGAGCTGATCAGTCGCGCTGCGCTGCAGGCAAGCTGACCACGACATCATCGCAGATTGGCGCCAGCGTTTCCAGTGTCATGTATCGACCGCGCTGGACGGTCCATTCCTCGGTCTGCTCCATCAGGATGGCCCCAACGAGGCGGCGGATCGAAGCCTCATTAGGAAAGATCCCGACCACGTCCGTACGGCGCTTGATCTCGCCGTTTAGGCGCTCAATCGGATTTGTGCTGTGTAGCTTCGTTCGATGCTGCTGGGGAAAGGTCATGTAGGCCAGCACATCCTCCTCGGCGCCGTCCATGAGGGTCGCCAGCTTTGGCAGTTTCGGACGCATCTGATCAGCG
>NZ_JAYWLC010000067.1:0-1729 GCF_040297545.1 Thioclava kandeliae | reverse complement strand
CAGTCGTTCGGCACTCTTCTCGCCATAGTCCGCGCCGGTCTTGGCGCCAACCTCGAGCTCCATTAGTCGCTCGGCGGCAAAGCCAATCATCTCACGCAGTAAATCTGCATCGCCGCTCTGTTCGACAAGCGCGCGAAGGTCCATCATAGGTTTGGTCATCGGGTGTCATCCTTGGATCAGATTGAGTCTAGCAACCCGACCTTACTAAGAAACCCGATGGCCACCTGAGCTACACCACCCCGTGGGACACGATCCGCGGAGCGCTTGATTGAACAGCATTTCCGGATTTCCAAGAACGCTAACAGCACCGCAAAAACAGCACAGCGGTTACGCGCGATGGCCTCCGAATATCCGAGTGACAGGGTCGAAGCGGCCTGCCTAAGGGCTTTGGAGGTTGAAAAGTGCGGCGCTTGGAGTGTTGAGAGTATCCTTCTAAACGGCCTTGATCAACTACAGACACCCGTAAAGGTCGATGAGCCGATGCCGGTCCCAGCGGCAAATGTGCGCGGCGCTGCGTACTTCGCAACGCTACTCTCACAACGGAGCGGAGAGCAGGATGTCTAACAATCAAATATTCGAAATCCTTAGCGAGCTCCGGTTATCAGGATTTCGGGACGAATTGGAGCATCAGCTTCAGAATCCACAATACAGCGATCTGCCAATCGAAGACCGGATCCTACGAATGCTGCAGGCAGAGACGGAACGCCGCTACCGCAACAAGATAGACCGCCTCATGAAAGCAGCCCAGTTCAAGTATCAGGCTGCACCGGAGGAGATAAATTATCGAAACGGGCGAAAACTGGACAAAGCGGAGATTCTGTCCCTGCTGAAGTGCGACTGGATCCGAATGCATCAGAACATCCTGGTCTCGGGGGCTTCTGGGACTGGTAAAACCTGGCTGGCCTGCGCCTTCGGTGTCGCCGCGGTTCAGAAGGAGTTCTCGGTGAGATATGTACGGGTCGGGCTGCTGGCCGAAGAGATGATGTATGCGCGCCTTGACGGTAGCATCACTAAACTTCGGGCAAAACTGGCGCGTCTGGATCTCTTAATTATCGATGATTTTGCACTGAGCCCGATGAGCAAGCAGGAACTGACTGATATTTTTGAGATCATCGAAGACCGATCAACCGAAAGCTCTACGATCATCATAGCACAACGATCCCCTCATGAGTGGTATGACTACATAAATGATCCTCTGCTGGCAGATGCGTTCATGGATCGAGTGCGCAGCCGAGCACATTTATTGCCGCTGGAAGGGAAGTCGCTCCGATAAGTTTAGCCGCGCAAAGTTAATAACATTGCGCGGCTAATTGTTTGACATTGAGGTGGCAAAATGACTGACATTTCGCACTCCTCCATCATACGGGATAAACTATCCCAAAAGATGGACCACTTCAGCGGGGCAAGACCAGGAGAGATCTGCCCCTTAGAAGGGTTCAAATGCAACGCTTACAATGGACCACTCAAGTGGGGCAGACCACGGCGTTTCGTGTCCAGGCGGTCGAGGCAATGCGCGGGTTGATTTTCGGGATCAGGATGACCCTAACGAAAGATGCGCCCGATGGTCACAGCATCGCGCATTACGGCGATCTCGCGGGCATTCTTGGGCTGGTGGATGCTTATAAAAGCAAAACCCCCGCGGATTGCGAGGGTTGGGTCGGAAACGTTGGTTGCGGGAGTAGGATTTGAACCTACGACCTTCAGGTTATGAGCCTGACGAGCTACCGGG
>NZ_JAYWLC010000066.1:0-1834 GCF_040297545.1 Thioclava kandeliae | reverse complement strand
CAGTCGTTCGGCACTCTTCTCGCCATAGTCCGCGCCGGTCTTGGCGCCAACCTCGAGCTCCATTAGTCGCTCGGCGGCAAAGCCAATCATCTCACGCAGTAAATCTGCATCGCCGCTCTGTTCGACAAGCGCGCGAAGGTCCATCATAGGTTTGGTCATCGGGTGTCATCCTTGGATCAGATTGAGTCTAGCAACCCGACCTTACTAAGAAACCCGATGGCCACCTGAGCTACACCACCCCGTGGGACACGATCGGAGCGAGGTTGGGGTCCTCTTTCATTGAGACACAAAGACCCGCCGCGCAGAAAGCTCTGCGCGCTTGACCGGATCCAGAAAATGGGTCATGAAAGAGATGTATCTGGTGCTACTTGATACATCTCCATAGAGGGCCTTCGGAGCTGCAACTCCGACGGCCCTTCTTCATTTACGGCTTAGTGTTACAGATCATCATCGGCCCTCCTTTTTTGACAAGGAAACAGGTCCTCGACGTCTCGTCCCACGGCTTCGGCAAGCGCTTTCTCGATGCGCGCCGAACGGCACATACGTTTTCCAACCAAAGTCAGCGCTGAATCATTCACACCAATCTCACGAGCCAGCTGCGCAAGGGATGTTCCCCGGATACGCAGCTGTGCTTTCAGCAGTTCATGGGCGTCTAATTCTTCCTTCGTCGGGGTGCGCATTGAGCCACCTCCAGGTTCTGCATGAATGGAATGTGGGCAAGCCCCCTTTCAAGCTAAGAAACTCTATCTTTCTGGGTCAACCGCGCAATCAATTGACTTAAAAGGAAAAAGATAAGCGGACTCTTTGGTCCGATCGGACCGAAAAGTCCGGCCGTTGTATTTCCAATATAAATTTCGGTTCCCGAACTAAGGTTTCTGAGTAGGCTGGAAAAACCAGCAGCGGAGGCAATGGAAATGGCAGAGGGAGACAGCCCATACGATTCGACGATCAAGCACGTTGGAGCGACCGAGCTGCTGAACTTTCGACTGGAGAGAGGGTGGACCAAAAAGCATCTCAGTACGGAGCTCGGCATATCGACACGAGACTACTACCGCTACGAAAAGGGCGAACGTCCCGTGCCGGCCTCAACGCGATGTGCAATGATAGACAAATTTCAGTTTGATTTACTGCCCGCAGAAGAGCTGGCCCGCCATATAGGCGTAACCCTCGCACCAGTACCCGAACCGGTCCCCACAGTCGTCCCTATTCCATCACCCGAGCCAGAACTGGATTTCTGGAAAAACTTGCGTGAGAATGAGGTGAAGAGAAATCGTAGAGAGAGATACTCTAAAGCGAGGCAAAAATTTATTCAGCTTCGTGACGACGCGTACATCTGTAGCACGGCATATGTAGTAATTAAGATCATCGTTGAAGAGCTTAGTTTACCTCGCGACGTTAAGCTGTTGGAGGTTGATTGGGCGTTTGGCGCTGCCGTTGCCGTTATCGTGCTATGTTCACCATCAATCCTTGCTGAACTCCCTTTACCTAAGGCCGTGCAGCACCTGTTAAAGCGCACTCAAACGCCATAGTGTGAAGCCAGATGTCGAACTAAGAATAACTTCCGCTCCTCTGCCCTTTTAGCGGTGCCGCCGATTGAACGGCAACAACGCAGCGAAAGTATTGGCTACGTGCTTCTCCTCGACGCCCTGCATGGGGGAATATGGGCGGAAACCGGACCTTCGCTGCGCTTAGGGCCGATGTCCGCTTGCTGGGAGGTATAACACGCGGCTGCGATTCAATTTGGTAAAAATAGTTTTCGTATCCAAATCAGTTCCAATTCCGATGTAGAATTTATCAAACGCGCTTCCTTCCCCTATCTCTCCGGGTATCCGCC
>NZ_JAYWLC010000065.1:0-1959 GCF_040297545.1 Thioclava kandeliae | reverse complement strand
CGCTGATCAGATGCGTCCGAAACTGCCAAAGCTGGCGACCCTCATGGACGGCGCCGAGGAGGATGTGCTGGCCTACATGACCTTTCCCCAGCAGCATCGAACGAAGCTACACAGCACAAATCCGATGGAGCGCCTAAACGGCGAGATCAAGCGCCGTACGGACGTGGTCGGGATCTTTCCTAATGAGGCTTCGATCCGCCGCCTCGTTGGGGCCATCCTGATGGAGCAGACCGAGGAATGGACCGTCCAGCGCGGTCGATACATGACACTGGAAACGCTGGCGCCAATCTGCGATGATGTCGTGGTCAGCTTGCCTGCAGCGCAGCGCGACTGATCAGCTCGGCCCGCCAGTCAGCACGAGGCCCGCTATGAGCTACACCATCAGTTGGGACACGATCGGGGCAGAGATTGATCTGCCGCGCGGGTTAGAATTCCAATGGATGGATTTGATTTCGGGGGGCTGTATGTGCCCCCGGAGCGTACGCGGGCGACGCGTATGTTTGCGGCGCGCTCAAAGTCGAGCGCGCGTGGTTTTCTGCTGGCCAAACTGCATCGGAGTGCTGCATGGCGTAAGTTTATCTTTGAGAGCAATGAGGAGCGTAAATGCCTGCTCGTTAGCTTCTCGCAAAGGGAAGTGGTCGACATCTGGGACCAGCTGCCCCGCGTTCCCTTCCGCGATGCTGCGGGGAAGCTTCGGTATCACGTCTTTGATTACCTTCTTCTGTTTGAGACCGGCTTCAAGCTTGCACTGGCCGTAAAGCCGAGCGCCTTGGTCGAACGTAACTGCTTCGAGAAGGAGCTCGCGCTTATCAAAGCTCAGCTGCCGAAGCGGTTTGCGGATGATGCTCTGCTCGTGACCGAGAACAGCTACTCCGAGGCAGAGGTGCGGAATGCCGAGCTCCTTCATATGTTTCGCGGGATTGAGGACGCGGAAGCTGATGCTGCTGTCGTCGAGGTTTTGCGCGGGCTGAACGGATCGACATCGGTGCAGCAGGTCGTGAAGGCGACCGGGCTGAAGGGGCGGGCCTATCGCGCGGTCTTTCGGGCGATCTTTGACGGGGCAGTTGAGGCAGATCTGTCGCAGCATATCACCGAGCGCAGCATATTGATGCTGCCGGAGGTGCGATAATGGCGCCCCGGTTACGCATATCCAAGGCCGAGGCGGTGATTCTCGGCAAGACCCTTCACATGGTCGACAATGTGAGCGAGACGCTTGTGGAATTGCGCGCATTAAATGTCAATTCCGAGCCTCTTTGCCCGAGCCATCAGGATCTTAAGACGATGCTGGAGGATGGCAAAGCACGGCTGGAATATGGCTATTTTTCCAACTCAAGAGCTGCGCGGCGGGCCTTGGCGGGAAGCATGCTTGTAAGCCGAATGCCTGCTACCGAGCAGGCCCGCGTTTTTCGCAAACAGCTTTTCGTGGAAGAATTTGAGGCGGGGGAGGCCGCCAAGGAAGTCAGCCGCTCGCAAGCTTCCGTTTGTGCCTACATGCCCAAACTGGTCGAACGTGTCGAGGCGAGGCTGACGGAGCAGATCCGCCAAGGGCGCAACGCTGACGAACTGGCAAAGCTCTTCGCGCTGCGCGCGCCTTGTCGGACATCGCTCATGAAATGGCTGAGGGATTGGCAGGAAACGCGCGATCCGATGTGCCTTGTCAAAAGGTCGCGTTTCAATAGCCAGAATGCCAAGCGGGTCTCTGCGCGGGCCGAGGCGATCATGCAGGAGACATTCAAGCTCTATCTACATCCGAACCGGGTCAATGTGCCTTATGTGACCATGCAAGTGAGCAGGGCCATTCGCGAGCTAAACAAGTCACTCGCCTTGAATGAAGACCTGCCGGAGCCAGAGATTTCCGAAAGCACGGGATCGTGTCCCAACTGATGGTGTAGCTCATAGCGGGCCTCGTGCTGACTGGCGGGCCGAGCTGATCAGTCGCGCTGCGCTGCAGGCAAGCTG
>NZ_JAYWLC010000064.1:0-2233 GCF_040297545.1 Thioclava kandeliae | reverse complement strand
ATCCGACTTGTCAGCTCGTGTCGTGAGATGTTGGGTTAAGTCCCGCAACGAGCGCAACCCTTGATCTTAGTTGCCATCATTAAGTTGGGCACTCTAAGGTGACTGCCGGTGACAAACCGGAGGAAGGTGGGGATGACGTCAAATCATCATGCCCCTTATGACCTGGGCTACACACGTGCTACAATGGACGGTACAAAGAGCTGCAAGACCGCGAGGTGGAGCTAATCTCATAAAACCGTTCTCAGTTCGGATTGTAGGCTGCAACTCGCCTACATGAAGCTGGAATCGCTAGTAATCGCGGATCAGCATGCCGCGGTGAATACGTTCCCGGGCCTTGTACACACCGCCCGTCACACCACGAGAGTTTGTAACACCCGAAGTCGGTGGGGTAACCTTTTTGGAGCCAGCCGCCTAAGGTGGGACAGATGATTGGGGTGAAGTCGTAACAAGGTAGCCGTATCGGAAGGTGCGGCTGGATCACCTCCTTTCTATGGAGAATTGATGAACGCTGTTCATCAATAAAGTTTCCGTGTTTCGTTTTGTTCAGTTTTGAGAGAACTATCTCTCATATATAAATGTATGTTCTTTGAAAACTAGATAACAGTGTAGCTCATATTTTTTAATTTTTAGTTTGGTTAAGTTAGAAAGGGCGCACGGTGGATGCCTTGACACTAGGAGTCGATGAAGGACGGGACTAACGCCGATATGCTTCGGGGAGCTGTAAGTAAGCTTTGATCCGAAGATTTCCGAATGGGGAAACCCACCATACGTAATGGTATGGTATCCTTATCTGAATACATAGGGTAAGGAAGACAGACCCAGGGAACTGAAACATCTAAGTACCTGGAGGAAGAGAAAGCAAATGCGATTTCCTGAGTAGCGGCGAGCGAAACGGAACATAGCCCAAACCAAGAGGCTTGCCTCTTGGGGTTGTAGGACATTCTATACGGAGTTACAAAGGAACGAGGTAGACGAAGCGACCTGGAAAGGTCCGTCGTAGAGGGTAACAACCCCGTAGTCGAAACTTCGTTCTCTCTTGAATGTATCCTGAGTACGGCGGAACACGTGAAATTCCGTCGGAATCTGGGAGGACCATCTCCCAAGGCTAAATACTCCCTAGTGATCGATAGTGAACCAGTACCGTGAGGGAAAGGTGAAAAGCACCCCGGAAGGGGAGTGAAAGAGATCCTGAAACCGTGTGCCTACAAATAGTCAGAGCCCGTTAACGGGTGATGGCGTGCCTTTTGTAGAATGAACCGGCGAGTTACGATCCCGTGCGAGGTTAAGCTGAAGAGGCGGAGCCGCAGCGAAAGCGAGTCTGAATAGGGCGTTTAGTACGTGGTCGTAGACCCGAAACCAGGTGATCTACCCATGTCCAGGGTGAAGTTCAGGTAACACTGAATGGAGGCCCGAACCCACGCACGTTGAAAAGTGCGGGGATGAGGTGTGGGTAGCGGAGAAATTCCAATCGAACCTGGAGATAGCTGGTTCTCCCCGAAATAGCTTTAGGGCTAGCCTTAAGTGTAAGAGTCTTGGAGGTAGAGCACTGATTGGACTAGGGGTCCTCATCGGATTACCGAATTCAGTCAAACTCCGAATGCCAATGACTTATCCTTAGGAGTCAGACTGCGAGTGATAAGATCCGTAGTCAAAAGGGAAACAGCCCAGACCGCCAGCTAAGGTCCCAAAGTGTGTATTAAGTGGAAAAGGATGTGGAGTTGCTTAGACAACTAGGATGTTGGCTTAGAAGCAGCCACCATTTAAAGAGTGCGTAATAGCTCACTAGTCGAGTGACTCTGCGCCGAAAATGTACCGGGGCTAAATACACCACCGAAGCTGCGGATTGATACCAATGGTATCAGTGGTAGGGGAGCGTTCTAAGGACAGTGAAGTCAGACCGGAAGGACTGGTGGAGTGCTTAGAAGTGAGAATGCCGGTATGAGTAGCGAAAGACGGGTGAGAATCCCGTCCACCGAATGCCTAAGGTTTCCTGAGGAAGGCTCGTCCGCTCAGGGTTAGTCAGGACCTAAGCCGAGGCCGACAGGCGTAGGCGATGGACAACAGGTTGATATTCCTGTACCACCTCTTTATCGTTTGAGCAATGGAGGGACGCAGAAGGATAGAAGAAGCGTGCGATTGGTTGTGCACGTCCAAGCAGTTAGGCTGATAAGTAGGCAAATCCGCTTATCGTGAAGGCTGAGCTGTGATGGGGAAGCTCCTTATGGAGCGAAGT
>NZ_JAYWLC010000063.1:0-2236 GCF_040297545.1 Thioclava kandeliae | reverse complement strand
TTCCAATTCCGATGTAGAATTTATCAAACGCGCTTCCTTCCCCTATCTCTCCGGGTATCCGCCCGCCTTGCCGCGGGCTTCCAATCTATTCGGAGTTACTCATGCCTATCGGAGTCTGGGCTCTTACGGCTGCGGCGCTGGCTATCGGGATGGCGGAATTCGTCATTGTCGGGATCCTGCCGCAGATCGCCCGCGATACAGATGTCAGCCTTGCCACCGCAGGTCTGACCGTCAGCATCTATGCCCTTGCCGTGGCGGTTGCAGCACCGCTACTGACCGCCCTGACGGGGCGGTTCGACCGCAAGAAGCTGGTGCTTGGCCTTATGGGGCTGTTCATCATCGCCAATACGCTCTCGGCCCTTGCGCCGAGCTTCAACATGCTCCTTCTGGGCCGCATCCTTTCGGGTGTCGTACAGGGGGTGTTCTATTCGGTGGCCACTGTGGTTGCCGCCCAGCTGGTGCCCAAGGAAAAAGCCGGGCAGGCGATTGCCACCATGTTCACCGGCATTACGCTCGCGCTGATCTCGGGGGTGCCGCTGGGCACGTTCATCGCCAATTTCTTCGGCTGGCGCGCGACCTTCATCGCGGTGACCGCCATCGGGGTCATCTCGATCCTCGCCCTGGCGCGCCTTTTGCCGAATAATATCGAGCGTCCGGCACCTGCCTCGTTCCTTGAACAGATGTCGGTGGTGCTCAAGCCGCGCTTGGCGCTTCTCTTCGCGATCACACTGGTGGGTTATGGCGGGTCGTTCGTGGCCTTCACCTATCTCTCGCCGATCCTCGAGACATTTACCGGTATGACGCCCAATGGTATCGGCACGCTCCTGTTCTTCTACGGGGTGGCCGTGGCGATCGGTAACCTGATCTGTGCGCGCATTGCCGACAGGACCGGCGCGATGCCGGTTCTTCTGGGGATCTATGGCGTGATGGCCGTGGCGCTGTTGCTGCTGATCCCGTTCTCGGGCAGCCTCTGGACAATGGTGCCTCTGGTGATGGTCTGGGGGATCGTGGCGTTCGGGTCGGTCTCCATCCTGCAGCTCTACGCCGTCAATCAGGCCAGCATGATCGCGCCGCGTGCGGTCAATGCGACCTCGAGCATGAATATCTCGGCCTTCAATCTCGGGATTGCCCTCGGTGCGGGGGGCGGCGGCTGGGTTGTCGACCATCTGGGGCTCGGCATGACGGGGCCGGTTGCGGGCATCGTGGTGCTGGTAGGGCTGGCGCTGGCTGTGCTGAGCGCCGGGATCGACCGCCGCCATTGTGCCAGCCTGCGCGCAGGAAATGGCGGGGAGTGCCCCGAAGCCGCCTGAATGCCCGAAGACGAATAATAAAACGGGAGGCGGTCAGACGACCGCCTCTTCCAGTGCCAGATCGCGGATCACCTGCAACAGCGCCGAAGGGTCATCCTTGCGCCATGCCAGAGCCACGCAAAGCGAGGGAGCCGGATCTTCCAGATCGACGATCCGCATATCATCGCTTGCCGCACAATCGATGCGGTTGGTCACAAAACTGACCCCCATTCCCGCTTCCACCAGACATAGGCAGCTCTGGCCCTCGGTGCAGTCCTTGACCTTGGGCCGGAAGCCTGCAACCGAGCAGGCACGGATGATCTCGTCATGCACGCCCGGATTCTGTGCGCGCGGCGGAATGATAAAGGTCTCGCCCGCAAAAGCCGAGAGCGGCAGCGGCGCATTGCCGAGCGTTTTCAGATGGGGATGGCTCTTGGGAACAGCCAGACGCATCTGCTCGGTATGGATCTCCTGCACCTCCAGCGCCGGATCAGCGGCGGGCAACAGCAGAAAGGCCGCGTCGATCTCGGCAGCCAGAAGCTGTCTGACCTGCGCATCGCTGGGCATCTCGTGGATCTGGAGGTCGATCTCGGGATGGCGCGCGCGGAAGCCGCGCATCACCGCAGGAAACACCGTCTGCATCGCCAGAGGCGTCACGCCGATCGCAAAACGTCCGCTTTCCTCGGCAATCGCATGGCGGACCGAGCGCTGCACCTGATCGAGATGGGCCAAGAGCCCGTCCGCCTCACGCCTGAGCACAACCCCCGCCGCCGTCAGCGCCACACGCCGCGTGGTGCGCTCGAAGAGCTTCACCCCCAGCTTGTGCTCCAGCTGGGCCACGGTCTTCGTGACCACCGGCTGGCTCATATTCAGCATCTCCGCGGCACGGTTGAAATTGAGCGTCTCGGCCACCCGCAGAAAACAGCGCAGTTCCTTGATTTCCATTC
>NZ_JAYWLC010000062.1:0-2603 GCF_040297545.1 Thioclava kandeliae | reverse complement strand
GCCGTCGCAATCGGCCAAGACCACGATGCTGATCACGGTGGCGGTGCATTCGGTGATGTGCGCCCCGGCGCCGGTGCAGATCATCCATATGTCGAAGCCCGATGCCGATGCCTGGGTGGAGGAGAAGCTCGACCCGATGATCGAGCATAGCCGGATGGTGCGCGAGCGGCTGGGACGGGCGCGTGATGACAGCACCTTCTCGCGCAAGCGCTTTAAGGGAATGCGGCTCACCATCGGCTATCCGGTGGCGCGCCAGCTGTCGTCGCGCTCGCAGCGGCTGGTGCTGCTGACAGATTACGATCACATGCCGCAGGTGCTGGGCCCGAAGGATGCGCCCGAGGGCAGCCCCTACGGGATGGCGCGCCAGCGGATCCGGACCTTCATGTCGCGCGGTTGCGTGCTTCTGGAAAGCACACCGGCCTTTCCAGTGACCGACGAGACCTGGAAGGCGGGGCCGCAAAACCCGCATGAGCTGCCGCCCGTCTCGGGGGGCATCGTGCGGATCTATAACGAGGGGACACGGGGGCGGTTTTACTGGCACTGCCGTGAATGTGGGGAGCTGTTCGAGCCGCACTTCAAACACCTGCGCTATGACAATACGCTGGAGCCGGCGGTGGCGGGCGCCAGGGCCGAGATGGGCTGCCCGCATTGCGGCGCGCTTTACAGCCACCGCCACAAGAACGAGATGAACCGCCAGATCCTCAAAGGCCGCGGCGGCTGGCTGCATGAGGGGACATCTGTCGGAGAGGATGGCCGACGGGCGCTGGTGACGATCGATGATCCGGATCTGCGTGCCACCGATGTGGCCAGCTATTCGCTCAACGGGGCGGCGGCGGCCTTTGCCAGCTGGGAAGGGATCGTGACCTCCTATGAACTCGCGCTCCGGCAGGCCGAGCAGTTTGGCGATTATACCGAACTCAGCCGCGTCTACTTCACCGAGCGCGGCGAGCCCTATGTGCCGCATGGGTTGCAGATCGAGGGCGAGCTGACCACCGCCATGCTGAGTGAACATGCGGTGCGGCTCGATCGCAGGACCGCGCCCGGCTGGACGCGCTTCATCACCACTTCGGTCGATGTGCAGGGCAACCGCTACGAGGCGCTGGTCATGGCCTGGGGCGCGCAGGGCGAGCGGGTGATTATCGACCGCTTCGCGCTGGCGCAACCGCCCGAAGGGGCACCACGGGCCCGCAACGAGGAGCGCGAGTTCCGTGCCCTCGATCCCGGCCGTTATGCCGAGGACGCGGGGGCTCTCACCCAGTTGGCCGGCCGCACCTATCCGGTCGAGGGCCAGCCCTGGGCGCTCGCACCTTGCGCGCTGGCGGTGGACTTCAACGGGCCTGCGGGGTGGTCGGATCATGCCGAGCGCTTCTGGCGCGGGCGGCGCAAGGCGGGCGAGGGGGAGCGGTGGTTCCTCTCGATCGGGCGGGGTGGCCCGAACCTCTCGGACCGGGTCTGGTATGCCGCCCCCGCGCGGGGCTCAAAAGGCCGTAAGGCCCGTGCGGTCCGGCTCCTCAATATGGCGACCGACCGGCTGAAGGATTCGGTTCTGGTAGCACTCGGGCGGTTCGAGCGCGGCCCCGGCGCCCAGCATACGCCCGACTGGCTCGAGGAAGAGCATCTGGCCGAGCTGCTGGCCGAGCGTCGTGGCCCCAAGGGCTACGAGCTGAAGGCCGGCGTGAAGCGTAACGAGACGCTCGATCTCTCGGTGCAGGCGCTGGCGCTGGCCGAGCATAAGGGCCTGAGCCGCATCAACTGGGAGGCACCGCCCGATTGGGCGGTGCTGGGCGTGGCCAATCCCTTCGCCGTGCGGCTTGCGCTCGAGGTGGAGGCCCCACAACCGGACGCATCCGAGCCGGATCAAGAGACAGAACCGGAGGCGGCGGGTGATCCCGATACGCCTCCCTATACACCGCGCCCGCAGCCTGCGGGCATGGGCATCAGATATCTTCGGAGACGCTAGAGATGGCTTGGACAGCAGCTGATATCACCCGCATGGAGCGGGCCATCGCGACCGGCGCGCGGGTGGTGCAGATCAATGGCGAGCGGGTGGAATACCGCACGCTCGACGAGATGCGCGCCACGCTCGTGATGATGAAAGACCAGCTCTCGGGCGCAGGCGCGGGCCGCTTCCTGGTGACCTATCCCAGAACATTGCGGGGGCTCTGAGACCCATGAACCCGATTGACCGTATGGTGTCCTTCTTCAGTCCTGAAGCGGGCTATAAACGGCTGCGCGCCCGTGCGGGGGCCGCACAGCTGATGAACTATGACGCCGCCTCGCGCGGGCGGCGCACCTATGGCTGGAAAGCGCCGGGCTCCTCGGCCGATGCCGCAGCCTTCGGCCATCGCGCGCGGATGCGCAATCTCTCGCGCGACATGATCCGCAACCGCCCCTATGCGGCGCGCGGGCGCGATGTGGTGGTGGCCAATGTGGTGGGCGAGGGGATCACCCCCTCGATCCGCATGGAGGGCGGGCAAGGCAAGGGGCAGGACAAAACGCAGGTGGAGGCGGCACTCCAGCATCTCCTGACCCCCGATATAGATGCGCTTGGCGAGTATGACCTCTTCGAGATGCAGGGGATCGTGATGTCCACGGTCTTTGCC
>NZ_JAYWLC010000061.1:0-3002 GCF_040297545.1 Thioclava kandeliae | reverse complement strand
CCACGAGCATCAGCGCCGTGTACTTGGAACACATTCTTCGCCAGATCGAGTCCCACAGTGGTAATCTCCGACATAACCGCCTCCCAGAATGGATTGTTGCGATCCCACCTTGGCACAGAGATGCCGTCGGGAGGCGACTACATCATCAACGCCGTTGGTCCCCCACATGTGAACTAGAAAACAAACTGAGCCACATGATTCACCAGATTTTCATATCACGGAAGTAAACATCCTTAACGGCAAACCTCCGATCTTTTTAGGAATTCGTGTGACAACTAATACCAATTAAAACACGGAGAATAACCACAATTACAGTATTATTAAGGTGTTGTAACATAACAATAAAATTACAATGTCATAACTTTCAGCAAAACAGAATTAAATTTTCTCATTAACCACACAGTAGCTTGATTAAGACTTTATTAGCTCTATAGTCAAATTCACCAATTTGTTTGCTGCACTGCCGCATCCTCCTCATAAAACAACCCGGCTGAAACCTTTGTACCTAGGGGACAGAAACGTGAAATATGCAATTGCCGATACTCAATCGGATCTAGGAAGACTTAGCACGTCTAAACGTCGTCCTTATGCAAATCGCTTGAAGCGAGGGGCAGATATCTTTCTCGCGCTCCTACTTCTTCCAGTGCTCCTCCCGATAATTAGTATCCTTTGGTTGGCAGTTCGCCTTGAAGGCGGGCCTGGCTTTTTTATCCAGCCTCGTGTCGGTAGAAACGGCGTTAAGTTTAATTGCTGGAAACTCCGTACTATGGCAATCGATGCGGAAGCGCGTCTTAAAAAGATATGCGAAGAGAACGCAGAAATTGCCAAGGAATGGAACGAGAAGCAAAAGCTCGACAAAGATCCAAGGATCACACGTATGGGCACGATGCTACGTTCTACATCGCTTGATGAACTTCCGCAGATCTTCAATGTGTTGCGCGGCGATATGAGCTTCGTTGGACCGCGGCCCTTTATGTTAGATCAAGAACAGCTTTATCGCCAAGCAGGTGGTCGTGCTTATTTTGATCTACGCCCTGGGATTACAGGAAACTGGCAAATCGAAGGCCGCAATACAACTTCCTTCACTGATCGTATTGTATTTGACAATCGCTATCATCAAGAGATTTCTTTAAAACGTGATCTTGGGTTGATCTTAAAAACAGCAACTGTTGTAGTCAAACGCACCGGACGCTGACACTTTATCTGAAGCTAAAAAGCAGGGAGCTCTCCCTGCTTTTTAGTGATTCTTTAGCTAAAATTCCACCGCAGGTATCCATCTGTAGAACCAAATTTCTGCACCTTACTCCATTTATTTTACAATTTTCGAATTATTTATAATATTATTTATATACCCGTGACTAAATTATACAGGCTCACGAAATAAACATCATTGCATAATGCAATGACTCAATAATTTTCCTTGAAAAACCCTTGTTTTTAAGGAAAAAAACACTTGTGATAAACAAAATGTTAATAGATAATCAGATAGTGTCCTCCCCCTAAGAGCGATGCGTATTTTCGTAATCGCGTCAGGCCTTCAGACTTTTAATAGGCCTCATGCGGCAACTTCAGGAGCTCTGCTATGAAAGCACAACTCAAGACCGCCGCCATCGCGGCAATTATTGCCGTAGGTAGCGCCGCGGCAGCCTCTGCAGCAACCTACAGTGGCACTTTCTCGCTTTCGGATGGTCAAAACATCACTTACGCCGACTATACGATCGCAGATTCTGGCCTTTATTCCTTTACCATCGATGCCGGTACCGGTGTGTATGGCCTTGACGGCGGTACGTATTCGCAGGTTTCTTCCTTCGTTGACTCTGGTGACGTCGTAGGCTTCTACCTGACTGCAGGTACCACGTACGACTTCACCTTCACCGCATTCAGCGATGTTACCGCCACCTACACCATCGAAACCGCAGACGGCAACACGGACCTGTCGGCAGTTCCGCTGCCGGCAACGCTGCCGCTTCTGGCAGGCGCTCTGGGTGTTGCTGGCTTCGCTGCACGTCGCCGGAAAAAAGCCGCTTAATCTTAGCGTACAATCTTATAAAAAGGCCCCAGATTTCTGGGGCCTTTTTATTTATTTTATATTTCATATATTTCTTCAATATCGTATTATTCGTAACAATATTGTTGCGAGAGAAAAATAATTAAATACTTTGCTCCGATATCGGCACCTTTAAAAGCCGAATAGCGGTTCATGATAGCGATGCAGATATGTATTGCGGCGATCTGTTGCTCATGGACGCGTAATGAATAAATCATACCACAAATACTGGCACTGGCGGTACTCCATATGGAGCACAGTGCTCTTGGATCTCTGATAAACCGGCCGCAGACCCATCCCGCAGATAAGCTTTTACCGCCTGTATAAGCTTGGCCAAGGTCTCGCGCCGCTTTACAAGAAGAGGCGCATTGAAAGAATATAATGCATATCCCCAAGGTACATCAGGACGCAACCTATGAACATGCGGCACCCAGCCACCAGCGCTCGCGCTTGATGTAAGCATCGAGCCTATGCAAACGACACAGCGCGGATTACTACAAGATCTATTGCCCAAAGTCCGAGATTTCTCTCTACTCTGCCCTGAACACTCACCGAAGCAAGACCTGCTTTAATCCGCTTTCGGATTAGTGCCCGAGGGTGGCTCCCCATAGATTTTGGTACAGCTGGTCTGCCCCACTTGAGTAGTCCAGTTTAAAAGTTAGTACATCGTGGGCCTTTGGTCTATTGGCACAATGCTTTTGGGGGCTGGTGGGCGATAGCCATATCGCCCGTATTGGTGTGCCAGTTCGGTGATGTTAGCGGTTAGCAGGGCTTCATCCTGGCGACCTGCGTTCGACGCGGCTTATGGACGACAACGCATAGTATGGCCGCGCCCGCACGTCGGATCGTGTCCCACGGGGTGGTGTAGCTCAGGTGGCCATCGGGTTTCTTGGTAAGGTCGGGTTGCTAGACTCAATCTGATCCAAGGATGACACCCGATGACCAAACCTATGAT
>NZ_JAYWLC010000060.1:0-3256 GCF_040297545.1 Thioclava kandeliae | reverse complement strand
CCGTAGACCAAAGGCCCACGATGCACTAACTTTTAAACTGGACCACTCAAGTGGGGCAGACCACCATACCGACAGCAAGCCACGCCTCCGAAGGGAGGAAGTTATCGTCGGACCAGTCCGTCGTGCGGTAGCGGGTTTTGGCAGGCTTAGACATACCCAAGACCTAACTCTCAGGGCTCATAAAATGAATCCCTCTAGCTGATATGTGCAACAAGCCCCGTATTAACCCAACAAAGCCATCCTTGATTGTAATAGACGGAGATCTTGTAATATGGTTACAAAGGTACAACCAGGTTTTCGGCAAGAAAATTTATCGCTAAGTCAATGAAGGAAAACGAGTAATGAACGCTTTTAACTTCCTCCAAAACGTTGAGTTATATGGCAACAAGAGGGATGTTATCACTCGGCTCGAGCGGCGTTATGACTTTATCATTAAACCCATTAGTGCTTCTTTTAAAGGCGCGAAAGTATTAGATCTGGGGGCCCATGATGGAAGGTGGTCGTATGTTTTCGCTAATTTAGGTGCAGCGAGTGTTACGGCTATAGAAGGACGAAAGCATTTAGTAGAATGCTTTGATAAGTTTCCAAAGACTGACTTCTCGAATCGGGTTCAGTTTATAAATGACGATGTATATCATTTCTTGGAAACTGCCGTTTCCAACGGCGAACAATACGACATTGTCTGCGTCCTCGGTCTCTTTTATCATGTTTCAGATCATTTGCACCTGCTGAAACTTATCAAAAAGCTAAATCCGAAGCTTGTTATCGTGGATAGCGATTTTACAATGTCTACGGAGGCTGAAGTGCTACTCTTGAAAGAAAGCACGTTGTCCGACTTAAATGCCATTGCAAGCTACGAGGGGCAGAACGAAACTATCGTAGGGATCCCGTCTTTCCGCGCCATGGAAGAAATGTGTGATATAGTTGGCTTCAAAATTACGTGGCATGATTGGGAAACTGTGGCCCTAGACCGACGCGAAACAATCGGTGACTACTACCTTAAGACAAGTGGAAAACGTGCGCCTGATATTGTTCGTTCGAGTTGCCTATTGGCGGCCTGTTCCACCTAAGTAGTCCGCATGAAATGTCAGTGCGTCGCGAACCTTTGCCCTATGGGCGTGACGGTGAGTGGGGACAACCAGAGAACTTCCAGAGAACTTCGCGGGCGCACCCCGAGGTAACGCTGGCGCTGGCGCTAGATCAGGCTTTGTACTGCGCTAAGTCGAATAGAACACTCCCTAATTGATGATATTGAGCATGCGATAGGTTGCGTCCCCACTCTCCAAGCGTGAGGCTAGCCGAGATGGCGGGCAGAGCGTGCTGTCGCTAGTCTAGCGCAATGATGCCACTTCGCGCCGAAAGGCATCGAGTAAGACCATGGTAAAACTCGACATCCTACGGGTATATCGGCCTACTTTTCGGCTGGCTCAATAAGATCGTCACCTACTTTTTTTAAATATCCAAGAAAATATATTTACTATTTGTTAATAATATAACGGTTAAAAAAATCTGTGCGTTTAATCAGGTATATTTGTTAACTCAAATTGCGGAGTAGCGCTCATGATTTTATCAAGATATAGCCGACCACTTGATAATAAAGGAGCATTTACTCCACTAAGAGCAATCAGAAGAGGCCTACTCATTCTCATCCTCGGAACATTTGCTTTTATCTGCTATGAATATGTCGACAGAGAAAATACTTCTCAGACATACGCCAGATTTTCCACACGCACAAACCCTCTTACGTTCATTGCACTAGCGCTAGCTACGCTAGCAGTATTTAAGAGGAATTCTTTGAACTCATTGACTGCGACAGAAGCATATCTTTGGGCATCAAGCATATTCACTATATCTTTGTTTCCGTTATCAAGACCGATTATAGCATCCTTTACCGACCGGGATATGGGCGCTACCGGATGGAACACAGCGATTTCTCTAGGTTTGATAGCCGTGAGCCAATGCCTGAGGTTCAGGGCTAAAAGCTTTGCCTTAACGCTGAATGTCATGGCTGGATTAATGCCCTTACTGGCGCTAGAAGGCTTAATGTTCAGAGAGAGGTCGCTCTACGGCGAAATGGCAGCGACGACATCTATTGCGTTATTACTATTAAATCTATCGTCGCTATCAAGGTTATTCCGGCATGCCTTAATCTTACCAATATTCAAACGTGGAATGAGTGGTGATTTAGTTCGCTCACAAATCATTATTCTGTTGTTAGGAGGGGCTGTGCTGCCGATATTCTACTCTGCCTCATCCAATGTGTTCTTCCAAAATCTGCCGTTAGTTCACATATTAACCTACTTATGCGTACTTATATTAGTGTTTACGGTAGGATTTTATTTTTCCTATCAAAATCAGAGCGTGCAGTCAGAGAGGCAGCGTTATCGGTATCAAGCTTTGCATGATCCACTTACTGGGGCAATGAACCGACGAGCCATTTCAGATAACTTATTCAAAAATTCTCATGCGGTTTATGCCGTTATGGTAGTCGATATTGATAACTTTAAAGCGATTAATGATCATTACGGGCATATATTTGCCGATAATGTTCTTATTGAAGTTGTAAATAAAATTAATTCCACAATCGGCACCAATGATACAATTATTCGCTGGGGAGGCGATGAATTCATTATTATCTTCACCGCCGATAATTCCCAAAAAGCAATCGATTTAGTAAATGATATAAAAGAAAAAATTTGTTCAGTTACAATAGACAGAAAAAACTTAGAATGTTCTGCCGGAGTATGCTTTCGGCAACCGAAAGAAAGCGTTACCGTCTTAGAGTGTATTTCACATGCGGATTCTGAACTGAAAAAAGTGAAGAAATACGGTAAAAATAGAATCTCCTGTTGTACCAATAGAATTGAAGATAATACCGTCATCTCGATAAACGATCATCGAGAAAAATTTATTGCAAGTGACTAATATCTTATGTGAAATGGCTGCATTAGCTTTATTATATAATATTGGACCGCTGCCCTCACAAATTTCTTCCGATCATTTTGGTTTCTGACGAATGGAGGGCAAAGCATTGGTTTGGGAGGTGTTGTTGCAGAAGTTAGGTGTTAAGCGGGTAGCCCCGTTCCCCCTTTGAATTTAAGCCACTCAATCTAAGCGATGCCGAGGGCGTTAAAGTGGTATATGAGTGACCTTGTTGCACATATCGGTGAGAGGGATTCACCTTAGGAATCCGGATGGTTAGATCACTGGGATGCCAAAGCCTGCCAACACCCGCTACCGCACGACTAACTGGTCT
>NZ_JAYWLC010000059.1:0-3288 GCF_040297545.1 Thioclava kandeliae | reverse complement strand
CGCTGATCAGATGCGTCCGAAACTGCCAAAGCTGGCGACCCTCATGGACGGCGCCGAGGAGGATGTGCTGGCCTACATGACCTTTCCCCAGCAGCATCGAACGAAGCTACACAGCACAAATCCGATTGAGCGCCTAAACGGCGAGATCAAGCGCCGTACGGACGTGGTCGGGATCTTTCCTAATGAGGCTTCGATCCGCCGCCTCGTTGGGGCCATCCTGATGGAGCAGACCGAGGAATGGACCGTCCAGCGCGGTCGATACATGACACTGGAAACGCTGGCGCCAATCTGCGATGATGTCGTGGTCAGCTTGCCTGCAGCGCAGCGCGACTGATCAGCTCGGCCCGCCAGTCAGCACGAGGCCCGCTATGAGCTACACCATCAGTTGGGACACGATCGAGAAGGTGCGTGGTGCAATGGTTAGCATCGGACGGGTTACCAACCCGGCTACCGGTCAGATACTGCCGCCTAGCGAGTATAACCGCGCGATGCTCGGTTATTATAACTGACGGTATTCGTGCAATTCACTCAGAAAGGCCGACAGTTGTCGGCCTTTTTTCGTTGATGGGTCAGCTATCATAAATCCATCTTCGATCTTTCTGCGGGCCTATTCATGATCTCGATACCTTATCGATTTGTCTCTGTCCGGTAGGCTTGGCCGCTCGGCTGCGCGTATGCAGTCGCGTGGCATCCGCCCCCTTAACGCGTCTTTCTACAGGAAGGATAAAGTTGGGCGGCACGGACTGCGCAGCGAACATACAGGAAGGGAAATGCCGCATAAAACGTAACGAAAACAGACACTAATTACTGTGCCGCCCGAAATCATTGATCTGTTATATAGGTTAATGGGAAGTTAACTTCGGAGTGTCTGGGTACCAGATTCAGATTGTACCTACGAGTTAAAAGCAGGAGTGATCCCAGAGCAACACTCGCCATATGCATGACATATTAAGCAGGGTCATTCGAATATTCCCGAGAACACGCAGCCGCTCGATTATGCTCCGGTGCAATGCATTCCGAGGAAAAAACCAGCTCCGGCCGCAAAGCACCAGACGACGTTTTTGCACTTGGACTTCTGCAACTTCATCTGCCGTGTGAAAAGGATCCCGAGCGAGATAGACGGTATAGCGATAAGCACCGCAGGAAAGATGACAAAGAACAAGGCGCTCACGATCAATGTGCCAGCATTAGTGGCGTAGAGCACCTGCGTCCCGACACTTGCCGATCCCGACAGTATCCCCATCATTGCGAACAGAGAGGGCAGTTTCAGGGCCTGATAGGCTAGCTTGATGTGTGGCAGATATCTATGCTGCATTTCTGATCTCGTTGCATTCTGCGCCCTCCTCAGGATGCTCTGGAAGAAACGATACGATGGGTAAAATATCTCGCGGCTGTTAGCATTAAATATAGCTGATCTGATTGTCCAACATTGCCGAGAACAACGGCTGTCACATCACGCCAAATATCTTTCAGCACTACAGATCAATATATCGCGCGACCCAATGCCGAAGATTATCTCCGAGTGATGCTATTACCTAAAAAACTGTGCCCGTTCAGTCATTTAGGGCATAATGGACAAACGAAAGGGGCGGAATAACCCGCCCCTAACTTAGAAGGGAGAAAAGCGATGACCTTAGACACAATCGCTTTCATCCTTCAGGTTATCGTGGCCGTTGCGGTGATCTGCAACGTTATTCACCACTGGTAATCTGAAGGGGCGGGGCTGGGTGCGACCGGCCCCGCATCTCCCTTCCTACATAACCCAATATCGGGCAGATTTCAAGAAATTCTGGATTGCGCCCGAAATCTGTCAGGCTTTCTCCACCTCTCAATCTGGCAGCGTATCTCCCAACAAGAAGCTCGTAATTTCTGGATCAATTCTAACCGGAAACGTGCTATGCTTACCTTTATCTCAACCAAGGAGGAACTAATGCTCGAAGATATCCGTTCTGAACCTGTTGCTGTGATGTCAATCGCCGTCTCGCTGATCACTTTGGCTTTCGTGGCGGCCGATTACCTGCATCACATGTGATTTCATCTTTTTCTCCCCCAAACTAAGGAGCCAGCTTGCTGGCTCCTTTTTTCTGGCCTGCCACATAGGGACCTATCCCCCTGCTGCCGCGCCGATTGTGTTTGATCCGTCCGACCAGATTGGCACCGCTCTCGTCGACGACGACGCGCTCTGGTACGCCATTCACCGCAATTGTATGTTTAAAAAATCGTCGGGCAGCGGCCAAGTCGCGCCGCTCTGACCGTATGAACCGAAGGTCCGCGAAGCGAAGTCGAGGGTTTGACCATTCCGGTCTACGGCACGTTAGAAGGTGGTCAAACGCCCCCTCACCTTGATGTGAGTCTTGTCCATTCGCCACGATTTAGCCGTCGCCCGCTTCCGTCTTTGCCCCCGCGCGGAGAACAGCGGCGCGTATTTCAACCCTCAGCGGTTTAACGTGGCGTGGTCGAGCGTGCCGCCTCTCACCGCGAGGATTTCTTTGAGATCCCGATAGGAGGCAGGGTAGCGCATGTAAAAAACACAGCGTGCAGGATGACTGTTTTCCGAAAATGTGCGCCTTTAAAATCGATTATGCCGCTCATTCCCTCGCAACCATTTGATGATACGAATATATCCGAGGGAACACAGTTTAGAAAAATTTATGACAGAGCCTAACCGGATGTGGGGGTTTTGGCCCAACTGATCTGCGCCAGATGCCAGCACCGAACGATACGAGCTGCGAGTTTTGCGGTCCGCATGCCTCCCGGACAATCCGGCCTTAGCCGCAGCCGCCCGCCGCGTTGGTCCAACTGCGGAACCGACCATTCCGGAGCAAAGGGAATGGACCATTGCACGGCAGCATCCTGCCCCAGAACCACTCCCGCCTGCGGGGCATTTAGGGTGACTCCGGCCCAGACGAGAGCCTCGGGGCCGGCCAGAACCTGCGTTGCAAGGCGAATTGCAGCCTGTCGATCCTTGATCATCTTCAGACGCGGAAAAGGGACATGTGGCACCAGTGCATTGACTATCCGTAAAGGCACCATAGTCTCCGAGGGGATTACGGGCGTAGATCGGCGTTGATGATGTAGTCGCCCCCCGACGGCCTCTCTGTGCCAAGGTGGGATCGCAACAATCCATTCTGGGAGGCGGTTATGTCGGAGATTACCACTGTGGGACTCGATCTGGCGAAGAATGTGTTCCAAGTACACGGCGCTGATGCTCGTGGTCAGGTCGTGCTTAGAAAGAAGCTGCGACGTGCGCAGGTGTTGGATTTCTTTGCAACGCTTCAGCCTTGCGCT
>NZ_JAYWLC010000058.1:0-3906 GCF_040297545.1 Thioclava kandeliae | reverse complement strand
TTAGTTCACGAGCCGTTGTTTGGCGGTATTTTCGAGGTAGCGTTGGTAGGCTGCGGGGCGGTTCGGGGCGTGGCCTGTTGCGGGGACGGCGACGTCCCAGAAGTGGCCGGCGTGGCCTGCCGTGGTCTCGATGCCGGTGCCGGGGAAGTCTTTCGCGGTGGTGTCGATCACGATGACGGTGGGGATATCGCGCGTGCGGGCGGCCGCCAGCTGCGCTTCCAGATCCTTGATATCGCGCGCCTTCACCGCATGCGCGCCCATCGAGGCCGCATGCATCACATAATCGATCTGCGGCTGCGCCTCGATATTGCAGTTCACATACATGTTGTTGAACGGGTTGCCGCCACAGCCCAGCGTCTGCAGCCGGTTGATGCAGCCATAGCCCGCATTATCGGTCAGCACCACGGTGAAGGGGATGCGGCGCATGACGGCGGTGGCCAGCTCGGAATTGGCCAGCATATAGGAGCCATCGCCTACGAAGCAGATCACCTCGCGGTCGGGGTTCGCGAGCTTCAGCCCCATGCCGCCTGCGACCTCGTAGCCCATGCAGCTATAGCCGTATTCCATGTGATAGCCGCCTTGAGTGGGCTGCCAGAGGAGCTTCAGCGCGCCCGGCATGGTGCCTGCGGCACACATCACAACGGCCTCGGGGGCCGCGCGCTGCACCGCGCCGATGACTTCCGCATCGAGCGGCAGCTCGCCCGCGCCCCGCTCCTCCGAGCGGTCGCGGCAGTGATGGGTCACGGCCTTCAGCCAATCCTCGCGGGCGGCCTGATCGGCATCCTCGGCGCGGTAGGCGCCGAGGCCTTCGGTCAGCGCTTCGAGCGCCACTTTCGCATCGGCCATCAGGGGCTCGGCGCCGTGCTTCATGGCATCATAAGCGGCGACGTTGATCGAGAGGAGTTTCGCTTGCGGGTTCGCGAAGAGCGTGCGCGAGCCGGTGGTGAAGTCCTGCAGGCGCGTGCCCACACCGATCACCAGATCGGCGCGCTGGCTTGCGGCATTGGCCGCCGCCGAGCCGTCGACGCCGCTCGCCCCGAAGTTCATCGGGTGGAATTGCGAGAGCGAGGATTTGCCCGCCTGCGTCTCGACCACGGGGATGTTGTGGCGGCTGGCGAACCCGGCCAGCGCCTCTTCGGCCTGCGAGTAGATCACCCCGCCACCGGCCACGATCACCGGTGCCTTGGCCGCACGGATCATCGCGATGGCCTGCTCCAGCTCGCGCGCATCGGGCGCGGGGCGGCGGATATGCCATGTGCGGGGGGTGAAGAACGCTTCGGGGTAATCGAAGGCTTCCGATTGCACATCCTGACAGAAAGCCAGCGTGACAGGGCCTGCCGAGGCAGGATCGGTCATCGTGGCCAATGCGCGGGGCAGCGCCGTCAGGAGATGCTCGGGCCGCGTGATCCGGTCATAATAGCGCGAGACAGGGCGCAGGCAGTCATTGGCCGAGATCGTGCCATCCTCGAAGCCCTCGACCTGCTGGAGCACCGGATCGGGGCGGCGATTGGCGAAGACATCGCCCGGGATCAACAGGATCGGCAGACGGTTCACATGCGCCAGCGCCGCCGCGGTGACGAGGTTCGTGGACCCCGGCCCGATCGAGGAGGTCACCGCATGCGCGCGGGTGCGGCCCATGCCCTTGGTATAGGCCAGACCCGCATGCGCCATGGTCTGCTCGTTCTGGCCGCGCCAGGTCGGGAAGGCCTCGCCGATCTCCTCGAGCGCCTGACCCAGACCCGCCACATTGCCATGGCCGAAGATCGCCCAGATCCCCTCGATATACCGTTCGCCCTCGGGCGTCAGCTGAACGCTCAGCCATTTTACCATGGCCTGTGCGGCCGTCATGCGGATCGTGCCCATACTCTTCTTCCTTTGTTATACGCCCCGCCCTGTGGGGGGCCGCGCCCTTGGCGGCATCGAGCCACCTGCGGGCGCGCATCGCGGGCTGCGCCCCCGATGGGGCGCGCCGGTCCTTTCGATTATTCGGCAGCCACAGAGGTCGCTGCCGCGCGGGCCTTGTCCCAGATCCCGGCCAGACGGGTGTAGCGCGTGGCCATCTCGGCAACCGCCTCCTCGTCATCCATCCGCCCCGCCAGCCAGTCGCGCGCCACCGACCCGAAGATCGTCCGGCCCACGGCAAAGCCTTTCACCAGCGGGAAGCCTGCGGCCACCTCGAAGCTTGCCGCCAGTTCCGCCTCCGGCGCATCCAGCCCCAGAACCACGATCCCGCGGGTGTGGCGGTCATGCTCCTCGATGGCATCGCAGGCCTTGGCCCATCCGGTCTGCGATGCCATCGGCTCCAGCTTCCACCAGTCGGGATAGATCCCTTCCGCATAGAACCGCCGGATCAGGATAGCCGTGGTGTCATCGGTCACCGCAGCCACCTTGGAGGGGATGATCTCGAGGAGGAACTCGAGATTGTTGCGGCGCGAAGCCGCGTAGAGTTTCTTGACGCTGTCGAGCTGCCTGGCCCAGGTCTGCGCATCATCATCGGGATGGCAGAACACCAGAACCTTCACCACATTCTCGCGCGCCCATTCCTTCAGGCCGCCGCAATCATCGCCCAGTTCCGGCTCCAGCGTCAGCGGACGGGAACCAGGCCATTCGCAGGGACGCCCGATCCACAGGCCCGTGCCGGAGGCTGCGTGCAGCGCATGGCGCCCGATGCGGTTATCGCACAGGATACCATAGCCCGGACGGCCATCCTGCACCTTGAGTGCGGCCTCGAGGCACAGCTCCTTGAAGGCCCCGCCTTTTTTCAGCGTATAGCCCTCCATCTCCTCGAGCTGCATCCGGTGATCGAAGGCGAACACCCGCATCTCGGAGAAGTCGCCGCCATGGCTGCGATGGCGGTTGGTCGCCCAGTGGATCTGCTCGAGCTCGGCATCATTGCGCAGATCGGGCTGGATCACGCCGCGGCTCAGGAAGAACTTCAGCTCCTCGAGCGAGGGATAGGCCGGCGTGCAGCCATGGCGCGAGACCGCAAACGCCCCGCAGGCATTGGCATATTCGAGCGCCTTCGGCCAGGTCTCGCCATCGAGCCAGCCCTTCAGGAGGCCGGAGAAGAACCCGTCGCCCGCGCCCAGCACATTGAACACCTCGATCGGGAAGCCCGGGCCCGTCTGGCCCTCGTCAAGGCTCTCGGGGATCGCGCCTTCAAAGGCCGCAGCCCCCGCCGCCCCGCGTTTGCAGATCAGCGTCGCATTCGACACCGCCCGCACCGCCTTGAGCGCCGCGATCGTATCCGTCGTGCCGCCCGCGATATGGAACTCTTCCTCGGTGCCCACGATCAGGTCAAAATAATGCAGGCTCTTCTGCAGCTTGGCCGTCACCTCGGCGCTTTCCACAAAGCGGCTCTCGCCATCGCCATGGCCCGCAACCCCCCAGAGATTGGGGCGGTAATCGATATCGAGCGCCGTCTGCGCACCATGTTTGCGCGCCAGCGCCAGCGCTTTCAGCGTCGCCGCTTCCGTCTTGGGGTTCGACAGATGCGTGCCGGTCGCCACCACCGAGCGCGTGCGCCCGATCAGATCTTCCGAGATGTCATCCTCGCACAGCGCCATATCCGCGCAGTTCTCGCGGTAGAAGATCAGCGGGAATTGCTCCTCGTCGCGGATCCCCAGAATAACCAGCGCCGTCAGACGCTCGGGATCGGTGGTCACACCCTCGACATTCACCCCGTGACGCACCAGCTCCTCGCGGATGAACCGACCCATATGCTCGTCGCCAACCCGCGTGATCAGACCCGAGTTCAACCCAAGACGCGCCGTCCCGCAGGCGATATTCGTCGGAGACCCGCCGATATATTTCTCGAATGACCCCATATCCTCCAGACGACCCCCAACCTGCGAGCCGTAAAGGTCAACGCCAGCGCGACCAATCGTAATTACATCCAATGGTTTC
>NZ_JAYWLC010000057.1:0-4764 GCF_040297545.1 Thioclava kandeliae | reverse complement strand
AACCCGACCTTACTAAGAAACCCGATGGCCACCTGAGCTACACCACCCCGTGGGACACGATCACCTTCTCTTGCATTTCCTCGTAAGAACTTAGCTTTTTCTTCTCATCGAAGGCGTCCCGCGCTTCATTGGCAGCTTTTGGGGCTTTCCTAAGATTTTCGGGATTCACGGCACTCATCTCAAGCACCCCGTCTTCTCTGCACGTCCAGCCATAGGGGACGATTTTCAGACGGGTCTGAAAGAGTTTGAGTTGGTGCTTCGCTACCCAGAAAATTCCGTTTTTCGATTTGAGATGGGGCACATAGGGTGCCAATTCATCTTGCACAAATTTCGCGAGGACGTTGAAATCTTCGGAATCCCGAGCAATAACGCCGGGTTTCAATTCGGAAAGTTTTTTCATCCCATGCTCCTTTGCATGTCTCCGTGCAGGAATAAGTTTTTTATGAATAAAAATAACTGGATAAGACTACGTAGACTGTACGGATTTGGCCTGACAGACGTATGGTCTGCCCCACTTGAGTGGTCTAGCTTGTAGGATAGTGCAACGAGCGCCTTCGGTCGACAAGAAAGATCCTTTTGAGGCGTGCCGCGTTGCCAAGAGAGCGGCAACATCCAACCAAGATCAGCGCTTAGTCGGATATGCGGCAGCGTATCGCTCGTCCCACGATTTGCGGATCCGCTTTGACCCCCGAAACAGGCCGTCGCCACCATTGATGCGTTGCAGCTCGGCAGCAGAGATGCGGCCAGAACTTAGCGCTTCCTCATCGAGCTGTCGCGAGAGAGCCTTTTGCCGGGCGCGCTCTTCCGGATCGAACCGTCCTACGTTCATGGCCACCCCCCCATCGATCAGTTTTTTAATGCTATCACATCAAAGCGGATCCGGACAGTCTGGCTTGGTAGAGACCTTCGACTTCAAGGGGTGAGATGTCACGTCGAGCTAGCATTCCGCATTCTGCGTAAACGTCAGCTCAGCGGATATTTCTGCCAGTTGCTGCAACGGTCTGATCGGTGCCGCGCTCACGAGACATTTTACTGAAAGGGCGGATGTTGTTGAAAAAGTCGGTCGAAATCGCCGATTTTGAGGCTCGCCGCCGCCGGGCAAGGCTATTGCGTTCGGGCGATCGCCCGTCGACCCGCCTCAAGGCGGTAATATGGCCGCTCAGCTCATGCTGCGGCCTCCTGTCGGACGCTTCGCGGGCGGAGCTTCGCGAGTTTTCGGAGGTTCTGGGCGATGGCGGCAAGCAGGAATTCGTCCTTGGCGCCGTTTGGCCCACGGAGCCGCAGCCGTGTCAGGCCACGGATGCGCTTGAGGTGCGCGAAGAGCATCTCGACCTTCTTCCGTTTGTCGCGCGACACTTTGTAGGCCTTGGTCTTGCGGCATTCTCTGGCGAATTCGCGCGCCTCTTCATGGGGCTCGCGCGTGACATATCGCGCATCGGCTTTCGGGCAACAGATCTCTTTGGATAGGCAGGCTTGGCAGGTTGCCTTCAAGCACCGGTATTTCTTTCGTCCGCCGGTATCCTGGCCCCGGTTCGGATCGGAATAGTTGCGTCTGAACTGTTTGAGGGCATGGCCTTCAGGGCAGATATACTGATCATTCTTCTCGTCCCACTGGAAGTCCGAGCGAGAGAAAGTGCCATCGGTCCGTTCCGACTTATCGATCACCGAGATGAAGGGAATGATGCTGCGCTTCTCGACCAGCCAGCCCAGGTTCTCGGCATTGCCGTAGGCGGTATCGGCGGCCAGCCAATCCGGTTTGACGCCAAAGCGTTTTTCGGTCCTGTCCAGCATCGTGCGCGCAGCTCCGACCTCGGCCTGGCGGATCGCCCTTGTCGCCTCGACATCCATGATCACCGAGCTCTTGGTGTCGATCAGGTAGTTGGTGGCATAGGCGAAGTAGGGGCGGCTCTCCTCCGCACGGGTCCATTGCGCTGCCGGATCAGACTTGGCGACGAACTTGGGTTGCACAGGAGAGGCCGCACCAAAAGCGGCGTCATCCAGTGTCTCCAGATATTCCCGTGCCGCCCGGTTGCCGGCTTCCCGCGCGACCTCGGGGCTCCAGTCTTCCGCCGCGACGGACCGGACCTTATTGGCATCCGCCGGGATAAGGCTGGCATCGACTGCGAAGCCTTCGCCCGACACCAGGTCCTCCTTCAGGCAGCGTTCAACGGTTGCCTCGAAAACCTGCCGCAGCAAGCCACTTTCCCTGAACTTGCCATGGCGATAGCGGGAGAAGGTCGAGTGATCCGGGACATTGCCTTCCAACCCCAACCGGCAGAACCAGCGATAGGCCAAGTTCAGGTGAACCTCATCACAGAGCCGGCGCTCCGCACGGATCCCCATGACATACCCGATCACCAGCATCCGGATGATCAGTTCCGGATCGATCGAGGGGCGACCAAGATGGCTGTAGAATGGGCGCAGCGCCTCGCGCAGAGTGTCACCATTCAGGAACAGGTCGATCTCGCGCAGCATGTGATTGGCCGGGACGTGCCGCTCCAGATCGAAATCGTAAAACAGCTGCGCCGGTGCTTCTTGCCTGCCCATCATGACGAAATCCTCCAATCTCCTCATAGTCGAGTGAATCGAAAGACTTGCCGCAGCGCAACAAAGACTTTTTCAACAGCATCGGCGGGAAGCCGACCTTCGCCGCAGGCGAGCAATGATCACCTAGCCAAGATGGAAGCCGCCATTCGTAGTGGACCAAAATCAAGGACCTTCAGTATCTAAGGATGTCGGCTGTGGACCAGAACGACGACATACCTATGTACAGCCTTACATGAGAACGAAGAGGTTCTGCTGGCGATCGTCCCCTGAACGCTTAAACGGTTTCGACAGCGAACTGCATTTCTCTTCGAGATTGCAATTCTTAGCGGAATGGATGTTATGGAACCAAAGGCAGATGGGGAGGGAGTCGCGGGAGGGTTGTGACTTGTGGTATTATAAAAGCTAGCCATGCGGAGCTTTCGAGTGAACGCGGCAACGATTAGATCGACGATGATAAGACATAACGTCTAGCGCAACGTTCAATGATAAAAAACGCCGGTCACGTTTTCCTAACAGGAGACGTCCATGCGATATTATACTATTAATTATCAGGATGTTATAGTTGATTCCGGCGGCGATTGGGATGATTTCGCTTTATCTAACGATGGGGCTGCCGCTACTACGCAGTCTATCTTAGGCGCCTCATTATGGAGCCAAATATCAGGGTCCCAGACACGCAGTTTTTTAAATGCTCTTTTTTTCCCTGTAAGAGATTCCGGAAATCCGATCATCACTCGGTATAGATGCGATAGCCCTAAGAAGAGCCGTCTATTTGAGCAAAAAATCACTCTGAACGGAGATTGTAGCCTTACAGTCTCTCATGAGCTCGTCTGGAAAAATTCCAAAAATACCGCTAAGATACTGACAAAAAATGGAAATTTGACGAATCAATGTGCTCAGTGTTTACGGGTTGAGTGCGGCAATCAATGGCTAGAGACCTACGCCTATAGCTTGAGCATCCCAAATGAAATTCAACTCAACTACAGCGTGTGTCCGGACTGTAAGGAAGCTGCAACAATGGCGATACATGACGCTCGGATTATCGCGTTTAACAAAAATGCATCGGGCAGACGATGACACTTCGCGGATGACCGCAAACTATTAACTAGCCATGCTTTTTCTGTATGCACTGATAGCGAAGTTCACAAAAAATATGCACCTTCAACGGTTTTATGGAATTTCGACGGGATGGGGCATAAGTTGCGGAAAACGTGTGTTGCGCCGCTTGATTGCGCGATTGATCACAGCCTTACATACTGATGCTCTGTACTACCGACACCGCTTCCGAGCCCTGCTTTTTAAGTGCCGTACCATACAGCTTCAGGACACTGCACGATTGGGCCTCGCCCAAAAGGACAACCTGCATCCCAGTGATAGAAAGATACACATCATCCCCCAGAAAGCTGGATAAGATGGCTCTTTTGAAATCCTGGATCGGCAGAGACGACGCACGAAAGATCGAGATGATGTAACTATCTTTGCTCGGTCGTGTAAACGAGCACCGAAAACTCCCGACATCGTCAAGAGAGACAGCTCCCCGATAGCTCACAGGCCGTCCTCCGGCAAAGACATGGTTAGAAATGTCTTATGACGCAGAAAATCTGCAGAGAAAACCGCCCACGCACATCATGAGCTTAGATACTATCTCTTATTAGGAAAAATCCTCATGTCGCTTTAAGAACAGAGGTAACATGTTGATTTAATAAACCTAAGATCAACTAACCGATAAAAAAATTCAGTCAGAAGGAACAAAATTTATTTTTGGTCGTTTTTCCGTGTTTGTAGTTGGCAGGAAAACTCATGTCATATTTTTTAAAAGAACAGCACCGAATTTGGGAGGCAATACGTGAGCTGGAAGCGATAATTTCGCGTAGGTTACCTGAAGAAGGTGCCCACACGAACGCAGGAATTATGCGTTTAAATCACGCTCTTGCACAAAAATACGTACAACTCGAAGAGCATCTAGATCTTTGCAGACTAATGGATGTCACCCTGCCGTCTGCCTGCGAAGTTGTCACTATTCGGCCCGAAGTTTCTCTTCGCATCGTTTCCAGCGAGCGTTCTCAGCAGACAAAAAATTCTGAAAATAGATTATGAAAATAGTCATTTATGACAGGGGAAGACTGTTTCCATTGTAAGCGACAAGGAGCCCCCGTGGGTTAGCGGCGAGGCTTGTTCGAGATAGGCTGGTGGCGTTGGTCTGACGCTGAGGTTAAA
>NZ_JAYWLC010000056.1:0-4972 GCF_040297545.1 Thioclava kandeliae | reverse complement strand
GATGCGCTTGGCGAGTATGACCTCTTCGAGATGCAGGGGATCGTGATGTCCACGGTCTTTGCCGATGGCGAGGTGCTGGTGCGCCGGCGCATGCGCAACCCGCGCCATGATCCGCAGCTGCGGCTGCCCTATCAGGTCGAGCTGATCGAGGCCGATTATCTCGATATGACGGTGCAATCGCATGGCAAGAACCTCGTGGTGGAGGGGATCGAATACGGGCCGACCGGCGCGATCGAGGCCTATCACCTCTATAACGAGCATCCCGGCGCCGTGCAGAACCGTAAGGCTCTGAGCTCCACGCGGGTGCATTACTCCGACATCCTGCATATCCGCCGTTTTGATCGCGCGGGCCAGCTGCGGGGTGTGCCGTGGCTGGCCCCTGTCATGATGACGCTGGGCGAGCTGGGTGATTACCAAGAGGCGCAGATCCTCAAGCAGAAGATGGCCGCGCTGATGGCGGTGGTGATCGAATGGGAGGATGCGGCCACGCGTCCGGCCAATGCGGGGGCGGGGCTCGAGGAGCTGGCCCCGGGGGCGGTGGTCAACCTGCCCGCGGGCGCAAAGCCCAACTTCACCACCCCGCCGAGGATCGACGGCTATGACGAGTTCATGCGCCGTGGCCTTGGCATGGTCGCGATGGGTCTGGGCATCAGCTACGAGGCGCTCGCGGGCGACCTGAAGGGCGTGAACTTCTCCTCGGGCCGGATGGGGCGGATGGAGATGGATCGGCTGATCCGCATGTGGCAGCGGGGCCTGATGATCGGCCAGTTCTGTCGCGGCATGGAGCGCTGGTTCCGCGAGGGGCTGGCGGTCAAAGGGGCGGCCTTGCCCACCTTCACCATCGACTGGACGCCGCCGCGCCGGATCCTTGTCGATCCGACCAAGGAGATCCCCGCGATGATCGAGGAGGTCGAGGCGGGGCTGAACTCGCGCCAGCGCACCCAGCGCGAGCTGGGCCGCGATCCCGACACGATCCGCGCCGAGCGGGCGCAGGATCTGGCCGCCGATAACGCCGCCGGTCTGGATCCGGTGACGCCTCCAAGCGGACGGGCCGCCGATAGCAATAAGGAAGAGACTGATGAAGGCGAGTGACCTGATCGTAGGCGGCGAGCTGATCCTGAGCGGGACGGTGCTGCTTGATGACTATGCGGGCTATATGCTCGAGAGCGATATCTTCTTCGCGCCGCGCATAGTGCGCGATGCCCTGCAGATCATGGGCGAGGGGCCGGTGACCGTGCGGCTCAATTCGGGCGGCGGGCATGTCTGGGCGGGCGAGCAGATCCGCGCGATCCTCGCGGCCCATCCGGGCGGCACAACGATCGTGGTCGAGGGGCTTGCGGCCTCGGCCGCCTCGCTCCTTCTGATGGCGGGGACCAGGCGCCTGATGTCGCAGGGCTCGCAGCTGATGATCCATGATCCGTCGGGTTTTGTCTTCGGGACCGAAGCCGAGATGCGCCGCGAGGCCGATGTGATCGGGGCCTCGGCCCAGACCTATGCCGCGGTCTATGCGAGCGCCTCGGGCAAGACGCCCGAGGAGGTCCGCGAGATCATGAAGGCCGAGACCTGGTATGGCCCCGAGGAGGCCGTGGCGCAGGGCTTTGCCGATGAGGTGGCGGGCGAAGACGCCGCGCCCACCGCCACCGTCAGCCTGACAAAATTTGCCACGATGGAGGCCGCGCAGGCGGCCTTCATGAGCGCTGGAGCGAGCTTCGAGCAGCTCCTGTCCCGTGTTCCGGACGCGGCCCGCCGCGCCACCCCCAAACCCAAGGAGATTTTGATGACCACGCCCACGACCACCCAAACCCAGACACCGCCCGCACCGGCCCCGGTGATGAGCACCCCGCCGCAAACGCCGCCCGCACCAGCACCGCAACTGGCCCCCCAGATGGCCACCCCGCAGCCCGATCCGGTGGCGGCCGAGCGGGCGCGGGTGAAGGGCATCCGCGAGATGGCCGCGCCCTTCCTGACCTCGGGCCGGTTAATGCAGGCCGATATCGATGCGCTCATCGATGATGGCACGGCGCTCTGCGATGCCGGCACCCGCTTCATGGCGCAGATGGCGGCGGCTGAAGCTCCCTCCCGGAGCCACAGCCCCGCCCGCATTACGCGCGACGAGATCGACACCCGCATGGAAGGCATGATCGGGGCGCTGATGAAGAAGACCGACGGGCCAGCGGCGGACTATCGCGGGCTGCGGATCAAGCGCATGGCGATGGATCTGGGCGGAGCCACGCGCGGCTATGACGAGGCAGCGCAGGTCAAGCGCGGCATGATGGCCACCACAATGACCGGCGGGGCGCTCGGCGTCAGCGATTTTGCCTATATCACCACCGAGGTGATGAAGCGCACGCTCCTTGCCGCCTATCAGCGCCGCGCGGCCAGCTGGCAGCTGGTGACCGGCGCGCCGATCTCGGCGGCCGATTTCCGCGAGCTGCATGCGGTGCGCTTCGGGGGCGACTTCCAGCTCAAACCCGTGGGCGAGAATGGCGAGTATAAGCAGGCGCGTCTCGTCGATGAGGCTGAAGGTCTGAAGGTCGAGCGTCGGGGCCGCACGATCAACCTCACTTTTGAATCGGTGATCAATGACGATATGGGGGCCTTCCAGCGCATCCCGACCGAGTTCGCCACCGCCGCGCGGCTAATGGAGGCGTCGATGGTCTGGACGCTCTTCCGCACTAACGCCAAACTCAAATCCGATGGCAAGGCGCTCTTCCATGCCGATCACGGCAACCTCGCAGCAACGGCGGCAGCGATCTCGGTTGCTTCGATTGCGGCGGCCCGCAAGGCGATGTGGGAGCAGCGGGCGTTCGGCTCGAAAGATAGCGATGACTTCCTCTCGATCGAGGCCGACCGGCTGATCGTGCCGCCCGCGCTCGAGATGGTGGCGGGGCAGTTCATCACCACGATCACCCCGGCCAAGACGGCGGATGTGAACCCGTTCTCGAATTCACTGACGCCCTCGACGGTCGGGCATCTCGGCGCCGCGGCCGGTGGCTCGGATACCGCCTGGTATCTGGTCTCTTCCGACATGCCGCCGATCCAGCACGCCTATCTCGAAGGCTATGAGGCCCCGACGGTCGAGACCCTTGATGGCATGAACCCCGATGTGGTGACGATGAATGCGCGCCACATTTTTGGGGCGGCAGCGGTCGAGTATCGCGGCACCTACAAGAACGCGGGCGCCTGATCGGGCGTGAGGCAACGAGATTGATCTGACGAGCGGGCGCCCTTTGTGGCGCCCGTCGTCGTTTGCAGAGGAGCGAGAAGGAGATCGCGATGAAGACCTATGTGCAAGCGGGTGAGAACATCACCCTGACCACGGAGGCCGCAGTGGCCTCGGGCCAGCTGGTGAAGATCGGGGCCATCACGGGGGTGGCGCAAGGCAAGGCTGCAGCGGGGGATCCGGTGACGCTGATCCGGCGCGGTGTGTTCGAGCTGCCCAAGACCTCGGCGCAGGCCTGGACGGTGGGCGCCAAGATCTATCTGGCGGCCGCGGGCGATGTGGTGACCACGGTGGCCTCGGGCAATAGCCTCGTGGGCGTGGCGCTGGAGGCGGCCGATGACCCGTCGGAGATCGGCATCGTGCTGCTCGATGGCGGGGTCCGATGAGCGTCTTTGCGGGGATGGCCTCGATCCTCGGTGAGGTGCTGGGAGATCCGGTTCTCTACAGTCCCAAGATCGGCCCGCCACGCGAGATCCAGTCGATCTTCCGCGCCGAGCCGATCGAGGCCGAGGATCAGGACGGCCACCCGATCACCATCATGGCACCCACCTGGCGGGTGCGGCGGGATCTGGTGCCGGATCTTGCCAAAGGGGACCGGATCGACCCGCAGACGGGTGACACCTACACCATCGCGCTGATCCGTCCCTCGGGCTCGCCCGCCGCCGATGCCTTCCTCATCTGCGAGCTCTCCAAGGTCTGACATGAGCCGCACCCAGTTCCGTCGCCTCGCGCATGAGGCGCTAGCGGCCTCCGCAGACCTCGCGGGCTTTACATTGGTCTCGGCCTGGGCGGGGAACTTCTCGGCCAATGACCTGCCGGTGATGGGCGTGGCCACTCCGCGCGAGCGGGGGCGTCCCGGCACGCTCGCCTCTTTCGAGCGCGAGGTGCTCCTGCAGGTGGTGATCAAGCGCCTCGGCGGCACGGAGATCGAGGACCAGCTCGACCGCGATGCCGAGGCGATCGAGGCGGCGGTGATGGGGGCCTTCGGCACCGAGCGGATCACCCTCACGCCCGAGGAGGTCACCACCACCCTCAATGGTGAGGGCGAGGCGGTGATCGGCACCGCCGTCATCAGCTTCACGCTCCAATATCTCAACCCCCTGCGCCGGTAAGGCGCGGGGATCGTTCTTCATAGCAAAGGAGCTTCGCGATGCCGAAGGTCAAGAATACCGGGGCCAGTGATCTGACCCTGCCGAGCGGTCATGTCCTGCCCGCCGGCAAAGAAACCGAGCTGCCGCAACCGGTGCTCGATCTGATCGACAACCGCAATGTGCTGGGCGGGCGCATCCGCTCGGGCGCGATCGTGATCGCGGCGGAGACCAAACCCGCCACCACCTCCGAGAAGAAGGGATAACCCATGACCCAACGCACCTATATCGGCGCCACCGTCGAAGTGGCCGAAGGCAAACCCGCCACGCTCGATGGGGCGGGCTTTGGCGCCCTCACAGGCTTTGCCGAAGTGGGCGAGATCACCGAGTTCGGCGAGATCGGGGACACGTCCGAGGACACGACCGAGACCACGCTCAAGGGCCGCACGCTGCACGTCAACGGCGCGCTCGATGGCGGCACCTGTGACTTCACCTTCCTCCTCACCGGCGACACGGATGCGGGGCAGGAGATCCTCAAGGCCAAGTCGAACACCAATGACGATGTGTCGGTGAAACTCACCGATCCCGATGGCGAGGTGATCTACTTCCACACCAAGGTCGCCAATATCCGCGACCGCTCGCGCACGGCCTCCACCGCCAA
>NZ_JAYWLC010000055.1:0-5373 GCF_040297545.1 Thioclava kandeliae | reverse complement strand
TTTAACCTCAGCGTCAGACCAACGCCACCAGCCTATCTCGAACAAGCCTCGCCGCTAACCCACGGGGGCTCCTTGTCGCTTACCCTTGAATAATATCCACCTCAAAAGATCAGAGGTCCCGAGGGATACTTCGAGCGCATACAGTGTCGACAGAGAATAATGACCGAGTTGACACAATGTGGTCAAAGATCAAACATGTGGCGATGAGTAACTTAGCTACGGTTAACCTTACTACGGACGAACCCTAAGAAGGCGGCGTCGCGCGAACGTAATTTGGGTCGACCAGAGTTACTCCAAAATGTCCGCCATTCTGCTTCTAATGCATAGATATCAGCTCCAGGCATGAGCGCGCGTGCGTGATCCATAGTAGCGGACTTTAACGGCCCCGGTCCTGCGGCTTCAGGGACCTCCATCAGCCTCTCACGCAATCGAAAGCAAATTATATCGCCCGCTTCTTCATCCATCACGTAGTCAGGTAAGGTATCTGCTTCGATCATATCACGGATCATTTTGCGAAAAACACGGCGTGGGCTAGCCGAGCCAGATTTTTTCAAAAGAACATCAATCGAAACCCGCCAACGTTCTTGCCGCCCACAATGTTTCCGCGCGAGTTCGTAAATCCGTCGTTCAAGCGGCTTGCGTAGTTTAAAATACTCACGACTGAGCGTGAGTACTGACTTTGAAAGAACTGCCCGGTATAGCCAATCCGAGAGTGTCACGGCAACGGACACCATACGACCACCACGCGCTTTACGCACGATCTCCCAACTCTCGATTAGACCGAACCCTGAAGTGATTTCAATGTCGGCAGTTGTAATGTTTGTCCTGATACGAGTGCCCGCTAACCGCTCGAAAGCCTCCCCCAAACGTCGATAAGCATCGCCCGAAGTTTCACGATTAGTGGCAAGTAATAAATCGTGAGCGCGAAGAGTAAGTCGGCGCGACACAGCACGTCCGGTGTTAAGTGCAGCCATCAGCTGGCTCACACAAAAAAACAGGATGTCCTTATCATGGATTGTGGCGAGCCCCTTCATTGACGGCGTTACCTCAACAGAGACCCCGTTATGCTCATAGTTCAAGATGCGCCGATCAGGCCGCGTAGAGAGCGAAAAAATTGGATGCTCCATAGTCGCTAGATCCCCCTTGGGGATCGCATCGAATATATCACAAAGAAAGAAGTCAGTCTGCAATACCTCAAAAGAGGATCCTGCTCTCGACGCCACCAACGAGCCTACCATAATCTGCCTGTTCTCCACGCCCGGAGTTTTCTCCGATCCATGTATTGGAAGGCTAAAGCCTTCGATTGACTGCTCACCGAGCTCTTGATTGAGCCAGTACTTTTTATCGTGGTTTTATTGACACCCAACGTAAGCCAGCCACATCCATCAGTCTAGTCATTCAATCGTGGGTTCAGAGTCGCTAGATCGGGGTTTCAGATTCATCATATCGTGGGTTCAGATTCACTCGGTTTTTCAAAGTACGATTTTCATATTTGATCACAAGGGATTAGAAGAACATATAGACGACGTAACACTATAAATAACTCATATTTAACTACGACTTTTTTTATAGAAATCCTCAGACCCTTGGCCTGATGTTCCAAAAATGCCATGAAATAAAAGACAAACTGACAAGTCTGGTCACTGATATGTCGATTTCTATTCCATGTACTGCCTTTATGGGTATGATGCTAAAAAAGCGACATATGAGGCGATTAATGGCACAAGAGCATCCTGAGCACCCGCCCTACTTTAATATTGATCCTGATCAAGCTCTACGCGAGCTTGAGGCTCCGATCACTTCGAAAGGCTTTGCGGCTATCGCTGAGTCATGCGTACGCGGGCGCGACGATTTAGCCTCGCGCGGTATGAACGAAAACGGTCGCAAAGAACTTCGACTTTTTTCGACTTGGGAAATCACCCGCTATCTGATCCCTGTTGCAACACCTCATTTCCGTCGTGTCCTACGCGCTAATCCAGATTTGCCACAGGGCCGCTCAGATACAGAAGCTGGAGCCAAGTGGTTTACTCTCGATGAGGTGTTGAAGCTTCGAGCACATTTTGCTGCGGAAGGTTCAAAGACAAAGGAATACCGTCCCTACCGTCCTAAAGATCTACCCGCCAAAATGGTAGCCGTAGCTAATTTTAAAGGTGGTGTCGGCAAAACTTCAACCGCAGCCCATCTGGCGATGTCAGCGGCCCTCGATGGCTACAAAGTCCTCGTTGTCGATCTCGATAGCCAAGGCTCGATGACCTCAATCTTCGGAGGCAAAGTAGCAGACGAATGGGAAACCGTTTTTCCCCTTCTAGCTCGCCATTATGCCGCCTACCAACAAAAAGCTAATCAAGGTCGACTCGACCGTGGTGAATCCCCAGTACCGCTTGACGAAACATTGACCGAAGCGCTCAAAATGCGAGCCACCGATATCATTCAGAAAACACACTGGCCAAATATCGACCTAATTGGAGCGCAGCTTAATCTTTATTGGTCAGAGTTCCAAATTCCCGTCTGGCGCATGCAAGGACGCGGCTGGAAGCTATGGGACGCGCTGACCGAGACACTTGAGGCAGACGGGGTTCTTGATGCCTATGATGTCATCTTCCTTGATACGCCTCCCGCGCTTGGCTACCTGACCATCAATGGACTAGCCGCAGCTGATATCCTTTTGGTCCCTTTAGGTGCAAGTTTCCTTGAGTTCGATTCCACAGGGCGTTTTTTCGATATGCTACATTCGACTTTCTCATCAATTGAGGATGGCGAAAATATGGCTGCCCGTGCTCTGGGACGTGAGGAAATGAATTTTCAATGGGATGCAGTGCGCGCTGTGATTACTCGTTTCGATGGCGCGCAGCAAGGCGAGCTCGCCTCGCTTATGCAGGCCTATTTCGGACGGACACTTTCGCCGCATAGGCAAGATTTCACCGCCCTCATTGGTCAGGCGGGGGAACAGGTTAATGGTATTTACGAAGCAGATTATCGTGATTTTAATCGCGAGACCTATGTGCGCGGCCGCCAGACATTCGATGCGACTTATGCCGCTTTCAAACGCCTTCTCTTGGGCAGTTGGCGGCGCGATGAACTCACAGCGTAGTAGAGTAGAAAGTCTAAGGTCTGATGCAGCCTTAAGGGAGGCTGCGGTCCCTCACCCACCAAAAAGGATCTTCTCATGGCTAAGCGCAAACGTTTGACACCCGCTAATCCTGGTTTTTTGCAGAACGCTCCAGAAGACAGTTCGTCGCCAACAGCTGCTGCTGAAAGTGGCCCTCAAAACCTTGAACCTATTTCGGCGTCCCCTATGGTTCGCACGGTTAGCCATCGCCCTCCAATCGCCTCGGTTGCAGCTGAGGCTGCTGACCGTGCTGCGCTTGAGGATATGACTGCTATGATTGCGGAGCTGCGTGCCTCTGGTCGCATGGTCGAAATGCTACCGCTCGATCAGGTAGAGGCGAGCCATTTGATACGAGACCGTCTGGTGACAGGAGACGCTAGCGAAGAGATGGACGTTCTTGTGTCCTCTATCCGCGCACGCGGCCAGCAATCTCCAGTAGAGGTGCTCGACCGTGGCGCGCAGGCTAACCCGCGTTACGGCCTTATTTCGGGCTGGCGTCGTTTGGCTGCGTTGCGCCAATTAGCCAACGAGGGGCATGGGACGAATACAGTTCTGGCCGTGATCCGACACCCAAACAGTTCTGCCGATGCCTATGTAGCGATGGTAGAGGAAAACGAGATCCGTGCAGACATTAGTTTTTATGAGCGCGCCCGTATCGTGGTCAAATCGCTTGAAGCAGGAGTTTTTGAAAACCCTAAAGAGGCCCTTAATACGCTCTTCGGAAATGTTTCGCGTGCGAAACGTTCGAAAATTAAAAGCTTCATGATGATTGTTGAGGCGCTCGATGGCTATTTACGTTTTCCGGCGGCACTCTCGGAGCGTACAGGACTTAATCTGGTCAAACGCCTTGAAGCAGATCCAGATCTTGGAGCTTTTTTGAGTAAGCGTCTTGCTGCTACGCCGGCTTCCGATGCTGAAACCGAGGCGCGTTATTTAGCGGCTTCGCCCCGCCCTACCCTATTGTCTCGCCCTGAAGTTTCTTCGACGCGACGCAATTTTGAATTGGTGCTTGATAAGGAAGCGCAGGAATTACGTATTGCTGGCCCCGATGTAGATGAGGCCCTTTTTTCTGATTTACAACGCTGGCTTGCACGGCGCTAGGTGTTTAATCCCACGGTTTGATGGTGCGATCCTTTCTTTAGAATGGAAGGATGCCCTATGGGACAAGTTCGTCATGGAAGCGCCACGACCACGCACGCCGTCAGAGCAGCAATACAGCAATCGCAAGCTTCGCTCGCGACGTTGAGCCGGGAGTTCGGGATCGATTCCAAGACGGTTGATGACCTCAAGACCGGCCCCAAAGAGCTGCGTTCGACGATCCTCACGGAGGCAGAGGAAGCCGCCTTCGTCTCGTTTCGGCGCAACACGCTGCTGCCGCTTGACGACCGCCTAAAAATGCCCTGCAGTCGTCTATCCTCATCTGACACGCTCGGCGTTGCACCGCTATCTGCAGCGGCATGGCATCTCACGTCTGTCGGATGTCGAGGACGACAAGCCGAAGCGGTCGAAGTTCAAACGTTACCCGATCGGCTTCTTCCACATAGACATCGCCGAAGTACAGACTGCTGAAGGAAAGCTCTTCCTGTTCATTAGCATCGACCGCACGAGCAAGTTTGCGGTGACCCAGCTCGTCGAGAAAGCTGACAGGCAGACAGCTTGGGAATTTCTGCAACACTTGCTCGAGGCGGTGCCATATTAGGTCCATACCGTCTTCACGGATATCTGTATCCAATTTGCCGAGCAGCCTTAGAACCGGTGGTCTTGCCCCACTGAAGTGGTCCACCTTTTGGGATAGTTTATCCCGTATGATGGAGGAGTACTTAGATGGCAGGCAAACGCGAGAAGCCGGAAGACATTGTCATGAAGCTGCGTCAGGTGGAGGTCTTGCAGGGACAAGGTGCGAAGCTGGCGGATGCTCAATATCGTCGATGAATACACCTAGGGCAGGTGCTGGTGATACGTGTCAAACGCAAGCTCAACTCGGTCGACGTCATCGATGCGCTGACAGACGATCGTGTCCCACGGGGTGGTGTAGCTCAGGTGGCCATCGGGTTTCTTAGTAAGGTCGGGTTGCTAGACTCAATCTGATCCAAGGATGACACCCGATGACCAAACCTATGATGGACCTTCGCGCGCTTGTCGAACAGAGCGGCGATGCAGATTTACTGCGTGAGATGATTGGCTTTGCCGCCGAGCGACTAATGGAGCTCGAGGTTGGCGCCAAGACCGGCGCGGACTATGGCGAGAAGAGTGCCGAACGACTG
>NZ_JAYWLC010000054.1:0-5551 GCF_040297545.1 Thioclava kandeliae | reverse complement strand
CAGCTCGGCCCGCCAGTCAGCACGAGGCCCGCTATGAGCTACACCATCAGTTGGGACACGATCCAATCCTCCTCAACCACGATGGTGTGCGATGGTGCGGATCGAGCCGCCATTGATGATGAGGCAGGCTCCACAACGGCATCGCATTGTGCCAAGGTGGGTCTGGTTACAGCCATCCGAGAGGCGCCATCCATGGGACGGCCTATTATGATCGACCTCGATCTGGCCAGGAATGTCTTTCAGGTTCGCGGCCTCGATGCGAAGGGCAAGGTTCTCTGTCGCCGCCAACTGCGGCGTACATAATTGCCGCTTTGCTTCTCGCGCTTGGAGCCGTGTCTCGTCGGGATGGAAGCCTGCGATAGGGCGCATCATTTGGGGGCGGGAAATTGCTGACCCAAGGACATGAGGTCCGGCTCATACCACCGGCTTACGTGAAGCCCTACGTGAAGAGAGGAAAGACGGAAGCGGTCGATGCCGAAGCAATCTGCAAAGCGGTGACGCGTCCGATCACGCGCTTCGTTCCGGTGAAGCCGGTGACGCGCTGGCGCGGCGGTTGGCGACGCTACCTGGGCCAGGCCCTATCTCATCCGGTGCATTTGCCGCAACGACGCCCGACATGAGCGCATTCGGGAGCGGGAGCCTCTGATGCAGGACCTGACTGGCTGGTCAGAATGCTTGAGCGCAAACCGGTAAAGGTGGTCGCGATCCGTGCTGGCCAACCGCATGGCCCGGACGATCCGGGCGCTGATCCGAAGCGGCGAGAACTACCGGGCCGCGCAGGTATAAAACAGAGAACTGTCGTCGGCGTCAGGTCGGCAGGCTCAGAGACGGTGAGGCGCAATGTGAGGTGATGGCACAGGGAAGGTAATACGCCGCCGTTCGGCGGCATGCTCGAACACATGGCGCCTCCCCGCCTCACCCCAATTCGGACAGAGACGCTTTTGAAGGCGTGCCATTGATCGGGAGCCGTCCGCCGGCTGACTTCATCAAGACGGGCAGCCACAATGCAGCAGATTGACGCCGTATACTTGGCCGCGACCGACCAGACTGCCAAACCCAAACAAAGCTCTAGCCAAGGGGCCATCCATACAAGGTCCGAGGCCGGTCCGAACACAAGACGGGCCGGATTGAAAGAGTTAGGCCAATACCAGGCGTTCGAGAAAGCCTGCGCAAGTATTTCAGGATACACCACACGGCATAGAGCCCGCAGGTCAAGACGGGGCCGCGCATGCCAGATCGGCGCTGTGATGCCCGATGAATCTGGAACTCACGTTACGGGGGAGCCCGCCACGGAACAGGCGTCGCCATTCCGTGACAAAAGATCAGGCTCCTCGACGGCTCGCCCTGTCCGGACGGCCCGTATCAACCCGCCGAGACAGCTGTGGTCCCTGCCGTTTATGCAGGTGTCGGGGCGTCCGGATGGATGAGCCCCGCGGACCGCAAATCGCTCCAGAAGGCTGGCGGAATCGGCGTATCCATAGCCACCAGATCGTTGATCGCCTCATCGGGACGCGCCATCCCGACGACCACGGCCTGCGCCACATCGGGCGCACGGGCAAACTGGAGAGCTGCCGCCAGAAGATCGATCCCGTGATCATAGCCGATTTCGGCGAGACGGCGGCGCTTGTCGAGCCGCTCCTTCGCGATCACGCCGCTTTCGGGGCCATAATGATAGCGATGGACCCCCGCCAAGAAACCCGCATTCAGCGCCGAGCCGATAACGAAGCTATTGCCCCGCTCGCGCGCCTTGGGAAACACCGTCTCGACCGGATAGTCATGCTCGATCAAGGAATACTGGCTCGCCATCAGATGCAGATCGGGGTCGCTATCCTCCATTGCTTTCAGGATCGGTTCGGGGCTGTTGACCCCCATGCCCCAGGCCTTGATCACGCCCTGATCACGCAGGTCACATAGTGTGGCGAAACATCCCTCCACCGCTTCAGGCCAAAGCTCGAGCCACGGTTTAGGCAGGGCGGATTCGTTGTCGGGAGAGAGATCATGCACGAAAACCACATCGATACAGTCAAGCCCCGTGCGCTGGAGCGTATCCTCGATCGAACGCAGCGTCCCGTCACGGCTGTAGTCGTAGATTTCGATATTGGGCGACGGCGAGTAGGGCATCAGAGTCTGGTTGCGATATGCCGGACCCGCCTTCAACAGCCGTCCCACCTTGGAACTGAGCACAAAACTATCGCGCGGCTGATGATGCAGGAACTGACCATAGCGTCGTTCCGCGAGACCCAGACCGTAATGCGGCGCGACATCGAAATAGCGGATACCGGCTTCCCACGCCGTGCTCAGCGTGTCTGCCGCCTGCCGGTCGGTCGTGACGCGGAACTCGTTACCAATGGGCACACCGCCCATACCGATGCGATGCGGGAGAGTATATCTTTGGGTCAAGAGAGCACCTGTTCTGTTACATGCCAATGCAACGATGCCCATAAAACGAAGTTCCACCCGCGGCGCCCGCTCGGAGAAAACATGTCAGGATGCAACGGAAAGAGGCTCAAGCCCGAAACTCGTGACGTCGTGGCCCGCAGCAGATCACAGCGCCGCCCAAGTTTTCGGGGGGCTGTGACCAAAGGCGGCCTGCCCTACCCGCAGGATGTGGTCCGTCATGGGCCGGCTTTATTCCGGGACGCGATTACTCGAGGGTCTGCCGGCTCGAGCGCAAAACGTAGCGGGTGCCTTCGGGCGCGTAGGTTACGCTTGCCTTGCCGATGAAACTCGCCGGAACGATGCGTTCGAGAAGTTTCGAACCGAATCCTGATCGCTCCGGAGCCACCACGGGCGGACCATCGCGCTCGCACCATGCAAACACGAACTCCTCGCCCTCGATGCCCCAATCGACCGAAACCTTTCCGTTCTCGACCGAGAGTGCCCCATATTTCATGGCATTGGTGATCAGCTCATTGACCGCCAGCGACAGCGCAGTGGCCTGACGGCTGCCGATGACGACCGGAGGGCCGCTCATGACCAGAGCGTCGGCAGTCACCACACGACCGTCGCAGATGCGTTTCACCAGCGCCTCGACGGTAGTCGCATTTTTGGCCCCATGCGCCAAAAGACTCTGCGCCTCACTCAGCGCCGCCAGCCGCTCGCAGAAGGCGCGCGACATCGCCTCGATCTCGGGGCTGCCGCGCAAGCTGTGGCGGGCCATACTACTTATAATGGTGATCATATTGCGCATGCGGTGGCCAAGCTCGGCATTGGCGACCTCGGCTTGTGCCATCGCATCAACGGATTTCGAGGTTTCGACAACCGTATCCAGCATACCCAGCACCTGTCCGTTCTCGGCGCGGATCGGGCTATAGCAGAAGGTGAAATGCGCGTCCTCGGGATACCCGTTGCGTTCGATCCGCAGCTTGAAATTCTCGATGAACGTCGCCTCGCCCGCCATCGCGCGTTCCCAGATCGGCCCGATCTCGGCCCAGGCTTCCGACCATATCTCGTGAAACCCCCGCCCGATGCCCAGCCCCTTCTCGCCGAGGATCGGCGTGAAAGCGGAATTGTGAATGGTTATCCTCTCCGGCCCCCAGACGATCGCTTTGGGGAAATTCGATGCGAGCATCATGGATACGGCGGTGCGCAATTCGGGCTGCCATTGATGGATCGGTCCCAAAGGGGTCGATGTCCAGTCGAACGCAGCAATGACATCCGACATGGGATCGTCAGGTTGCAGGAATTGTGCCCTTGGATACATTGCGATGAACCTGCTCCTTTTACACCGTCGGACAATTACAGGGATCAGGGGACGATACAATCGCTGATCCGATCTTGCGGATAGTTTCCGGCAGAAAATAGGTCCGCGTAACTTACGGTCAATCGAAGGGCTCGAGAAGCTCCGGCCCGTCCGCCTCCAGCGCGAAGGGCGCGACCGGATGGTACCGGAAGCGGGGCGCCGCCCCGAGATCCGGATCATCAGCGCCCGAAAGCCAGAGCTCGCGCTCTCTGGCATCAAGCATCAACGGCATCCGGTGATGGATGGACGCCATTGCGGCATTGGCCGCGCGGGTCATGACGGTGCAGGTCAGAAGATCGCCCCAGCGGCTCGCGAGCCCCGCTAGGTAGAAATTCTCCTCATTACCGGAGGGCAGGACAACAGTCGGCCGTCGCGCCCCTTTGGGCCCGCTCCATTCGTAGAACCCGCCCACGGGGATCAGACAGCGGCCATGGCGCCAGACCTGCCGGAAGCTCGGCTTGTCCCACGCCTCCTCGATCCGCGCATTGAAGGTCGTGGCTTTCCAGTCCTCCAAGACACCCCTGTACCACGAAGGCACCAGCCACCACCGCGCCTGCATCGCCACAAGCGGGTCTTTCCCCAAAATCACAACGTCCTGCGTCGGCTTGACGTTGTAGCGACGCTGGATCGGGTCGATCTTGAGCTGGGTGAAATCGGCTTCCGTATTACGGAGATTGGGGTCGATGATCCGTCCGCACATAGGCCTTACTCCACCTCGCGAGCGGAGACCGACTTGCCCTTGGACTGCCTCCGGCAGCGCTCAGAGCAATAGAGAACATGCTCCCAGTCGCGCTCCCATTTCTTTCGCCAAACGAAGGGACGTTGGCAGACAGGGCAGATCTTGCGCGGTAGATCAGCCTTCTTCTTCATCCGCATATGCGCGCCCTCAGATCGAACCTGAGTCAGACATAGCGCGGCCGTGTAGAAATCCATCTCCCACCCGTTTGGTCTTTTGCCCCTTATGCGTCTTTCCCTGATCTTTCCGCCCTCACCTCCCGAGCGATGGAGATGTCCCGCAAGGAAAGCAGCACATATCATCCGAACCGAGACTGCATCTCGATCACGGCAACCACACAGCCGGCTCCCCCACAGCGAAATCAACTTTTGGCACCAGAACAGATCGAAACCCGGATGGGAAGCGCAGACAATCTTCTGTCAGGATACGTTCGGGCCTGATGTGTTTTCGGCTCTTTTCAGGAGCTTGCAGGCGCTTTTGTTTTTTTGTCCAAATTCTAAAACTTGCTCTTGTATGTCCGTTAGTTGGTCGGCTATACGGGTCGACGGAGACGTGGCCGAGTGGTCGAAGGCGCTCCCCTGCTAAGGGAGTATACCGGGAACGGTATCGAGGGTTCGAATCCCTTCGTCTCCGCCACATACCATTTTGATTAAATGGCCTTGGGGCGCCCACCTGTGTACAAGTCATAGGGCTTGCACACTCCGTGGCGACAGTATGTCCGATGCTCGGCATCCCCATACGAGCTGACTTCATATCCACCGCCCGATTATGCGCCCGATAGAGAAGGATGACATGCTGGCCCCTGCACAAACCTGAAGTGAGGCCGCTTATCGTGATCCCGACCCTTGCTCCGGAGCGGGGCCCCTCTGCCGCGAGCGAACCCGAAACATATCCATACCTGGTTTCCCGCCCTCTCCCCAAAAGCAGCTACCTGCCTGGACGGGAGAACGAAAAGCCATGGCAGAGAACGGATATTATACACGGCTGCATTAATTACGCTTCCGATGTATTTCCAATTCCGATGTAGAATTTATCAAACGCGCTTCCTTCCCCTATCTCTCCGGGTATCCGCC
>NZ_JAYWLC010000053.1:0-5613 GCF_040297545.1 Thioclava kandeliae | reverse complement strand
CTGTTGGGTCACGCCAATCTGGCGCACCGCATCCGCCAGCTTCGCACCTTGTCCCTGGCACAGACCTCCACCTGACGCAGCTTCATGACAATGTCTTCCGGCTTCTCGCGTTTGCCTGCCATCTAAGTACTCCTCCATCATACGGGATAAACTATCCCAAAAGGTGGACCACTTCAGTGGGGCAAGACCAATGGCTCGATCCTTAGATGATCTAGCACGCAGAGCACAGTGGGAAGCGCGGGCATCCGAAGGTCTTTTCTGACTGGGCGATCCAGACATGCTTCACACTGAAAGTGTTGTTCGGCTTGCTGCTTCGTCAGACAGTCGGGCTGCTGGCGAGCTTGATCGACAGGGCGGGTCTCGACCGGCCCGTACCCGACTATTCTACGCTTTGTCGGCGTTAGGCCCGGGTCAAGGTGCAGATTCCGTATCGGAGCTCCGGTCAGTCTCTGAACCTTCTAATAGACAGCACCGGCATCCGTTCCCGCGGCGACGGTGAATTCCTGGCCCGCAAGCAAGGCGCTACGCGCAGACGCGAATGGCGTGAGGTCCATCTCGCGATGGACCCTTCGAAGGGGGGCGTCCGTGCAGTCGAATGCACATCGAGCCGGCAGGGCGATAGCGCGATCCTGCCGGAATTGCTGTCGCAGATCCCGACCCCAGATTACATTGAGACAGTCACTGCGGACGGCGCTTACGATACACGTCGATGTCATCCGGCGATCCTCGAACGCGGAGCGGAGCCGATCATTAAGATCCGTCGCGATGGCAGAGCCTGGAAGCAGGACTGCGCGGCTGCGGTCTCGCGCAATAAAACCTCAGGGCGACACGCGGCTTGGGTTGGTCAATCTGGAAGAAATGGGCAGCCTATCACACGCAAAGTCGCGTCGAGGCTAAAGTGAACTGCCTCAGGCCCCTCAGCGATCGGGTCATGTCACGAGATCTCGACCGTCAGACCGCCGAAATCCAGACCCGTATCGCAGTCATAAACCGCGTCTCGGCCCTCGGATGGTTCGAGATCGAAGCCGTGGCCTCAAGTCAGAGGAAATAGGGGCTACTCGCCCTGTAGGCCGAATAGCGCAACAAGCCCCATCATGCCGCCAAGCTTAGCCTGCCGATTATACAAATTTTCATTATATATTGAATTCTTCAGTCACGGACACGCTTACTTCGAGCCTGCCGCATGCTCCGCCCGAATGCCCGTGATCTGCTCGTCGATAAATCTCGTTCGCTTCGTTGTCCGTCCTCAAGTTGAGGCAGACACCAATCGATGCTTGAAGAGAAATCCTGTGGCAGGTCTACAACTACCCGGGTTCAAAATTCAGCAAGCAGGACGGGCAAAAAATAGAAGGGAGTTACGTCGACTCATCCTCGTAGTTGGCCACTTTAGAAAGCCACTTAGGGCGTCGACCAAGGCCATTCCACGAAATGGATGGATTTTCTGGATGAACGATTCTCTTTCTTTCGGCTTTATTCTTTCGCGATATCCGGACTTTAGTATCAGCGTTATTCACTATTGCTGACACGACTTCGCTGACGGAAAATCCTTTAGAAGCACCTTCTTCCATCAATGACTTAACGAACGATTCAAGTTGGGATTTACGTGAATCACGCATCTTTTTCTCAACTAAAGAATGGAGCTCTTTGAGCTCTTCAATCGAAAGCTTACTAACGTCAATACTTGCCATACCTTAGCCCCAATAAGACAGTAACTTCACTGCTTAGAACAAATAGAAAAATACAAGCTAGGTTACAAGACTTAAATAAATGACCTAACGGTTGCGCGCTTCAATAGGAAACAGTGTAACTATTCATAATGCATCGTTAAATACAGCTGCGCTGAAAGCTTTTCTTTTGTGATAGTCAGAGTTTATATAATCCGCTTTGCGCAAGAAACTCTTATATAATCATGCCGTCTCTATTAACCTTTCATAAGGCATGTTGCCGCATGATTTGTTATAGCCACAGCTCAGCAAGCGAGTCAGTAAAATGAAAACATACCTATTGGTAGCGCTCGTAATTATTCTTACGATTGGTGGCGATTACGCCCTTAAAAACGCGTCTCTGAAAACAACACCTCTCTTCAACTCATGGTTAGCACTTGGAGCATTTACCTATGCGCTGACTTCGTTTGGTTGGGTCATATTGATGCAAAACCATAATTTAGGTTACATCGCTGTAGTTTATAATGCCGCGAACATTGTAGCCCTGCTGGGCTTAGGACTTTTTTTCTTTGGCGAGACACTTACTCCCAAACAGTACGCGGGAATAGGTGCGGCAATAGTGTCTACAATTCTAATGAACTCAAATGCTTAAGTAGGCTAACCTTTTGTTAACCATGGGTCGTTAAAATGCTTCTGGTATCTCACCACGTTAAACCTAGTTGTATACATGGGCTCGGGCTGTTTACGAGTGAATTCATTTCAGCCGGCACTATAGTTTGGCGGCATGAGCCGAAGTTCGATACCGATATTCCGTTGAGAGCTTTAGGTGAGATGCCTAAAGAGCTGATCGAAACAGTTTTGATGCATGCGGAATACATTGAAGAGCTCCAAGTCTTCAGACTGGGCAATGACGGGGACATTTTCATGAACCACAGTGATATGCCGAGCCTGATTGATAAAGGTGATCGAATGATTGCGGCGCGCGATCTCCGTCCAGGAACAGAACTGACATGTGACTACAGTGACGTAAATGTTGTTCGTTATTGGGATGACTTACAAAAGATAGCAGCATGAATTCTCTGAAAACCACTAGCACACTTCCATCTCAGATAGTTTTGTTAGTTGCCGCTATACTGTGTGGCACCTTAGCCGCGCTTTGGCTATCGCTTCACTTCATCAGCATTTCGATAGATGAAGAAGCTCATGTTGACTCAATCGAAAAAGTTCAAAGTCGTTTTGGCTCTCTTCGGGAGCAAGTATCAATTATCGCGAGTGATTATCATAACTGGGATGATCTCTATCTTAACGCTATGCGGAATGAAGTTGATAAACTAGCTTCAAACTACGGTATTAGTGCAAACCGTGGCGATATATTTCAGTATGCAATGCTTTTTGATGGTCAGCTAAATAACACGCTTTCTTGGACTGCGGGCAATGGGCTTACGCCTCAAGATGGGTTCTTATCGAATTCTACACTTGATATTATTCGTCAGAACGTAAAAAATTTAAATCCGAATAATAGGGAAACATTCGATTTCTATGGTATTTTAGATCATAAGCTTATTACGTTCAGTGCTTCATATCTACTGCCAGAATCTGAGGTGCTAAAAGATCAAGCGCGGGACGAAAAGCTAGTAATCGCCGTGATCGGAAAGGTTATTGAACCTGCACGTTTGAGCGAAATAGCTAGTGAGCTATCCCTAGGATCACTTGAGTTTAGTGTGGTTAAGCCAAAAACTGGAATGGCTTCGCTTGAATTATTTGACATTGGTAACGAACCCTTAGCTTGGCTGGTCTGGCATCCGCCTACACCGGGGCAGCATCTTTTTTGGAAACTATTCCCGTTGATGATGATTATAAGTATAGTCTTCATCGGTTTAACTGGGACTGCAGCTGTATTGTTGAGAGCGCAAGCAAACGTACTCATCAATCAGGAGTCGGTATCTTTCGCGGATGCGAGAAGAGATCCGCTGACCAATTTGCCAAATCGTCTAGCGTTCCGTGAGTGGATCCACTCAAAGTCGAAGCACGGATCCATCGGCATAATCGCTTTGGATTTAGTTCGCTTCAAACAAATCAACGATACCGTTGGGCACTTGGGTGGGGACGAATTCCTTAAGAAGTTTGCCGCAGAACTAAATCGCCTTACTGATGGGAACACTATAGTATCTCGGTATGGAGGCGATGAATTCTTCATTGCTGTTTCAAGCAATTCCAATATTTATCGAAGCGTTCACCAGAAGCTTCTTCTGCTCGATGAAATAGCATCCAGCTCTATCCATTCTAATGGTTTCAATTTTGACGTCGTATTTTCAAAAGGGGCGTCGATTTCGGAAAATGGTAGTATTGAGATTGAGGAATTAATTCGTCGCTCTGATTTTGCTATGTACCTCGCCAAATCCCTTAATTCTATGGCGACGTACTTCTATGATGAAAAAATGGAGAATGATGACAACGATCGTCGACGAATTGAAGCAAGCCTCCGACAATGCCTTGATAATAAAGAGGCTTTTGACATACATTACCAGCCTATTGTGACGCCATTGAACCCTAATTGCTTTAATAAGTTCGAAGCTTTGGCTCGCTGGAATTCGCCCTCCTTGGGACCTATACCGCCTGATCGGTTTATAAGTGTCGCTGAAAGCAGTGGCTTAATAGTTGCCCTAGGTTGGCACTTATTAGACTTAATTTGTGAAGATATGAAGATGCTTCCAGACTGTACGGTCAGTGTGAATGTGTCACCGAACCAGCTGATGACTCCAGGGTTTGCCAACGAATTTTATAACCGAATTTCGAGTTATGGACTCTCTCCTAATAGAATTGAGATTGAGGTTACTGAGAAAATATCTGTTCTAATCGGCTCGACTTTGACGCAAGAAATGAAACTGCTATCGGAGTATGGTTTCATTATAGCACTTGATGACTTTGGCACTGGATTTTCGTCAATTGCCTATCTTACCCATATGCCATTCAATAGACTTAAAATCGATAGATCTTTCGTAATGGCGGCGCAAAGTAGCTCGACTAGGAAAAAAATGATACATTCGATCATTGGCTTAGGAAAATCGATGGGCTTGGAAATCGTCGCCGAAGGCGTTGAAACGGCTGCGGATGCGGCATTTTTATCCAAGCTTGGAGTTAACTACCTTCAAGGTTATCTTTATGGAAAACCGAAACCGTGTGAAAGCGTTCAAACTGGATATATCGGTGCCGATCAAATTAGCTATCCAGTGTCGCGCAGCCTCTGATAAGTTATTTTTGTGGATACTTACTAACTTGCCGTATCGTATCGTTAGGAACTAATCTCCCATACGTTGCTTATAAGTACACTGGCTTCATCTGAGGATTGATCTGCCTATATGGTCTGCCCCACTTGAGTGGTCCAGTTTAAAAGTTAGTGCATCGTGGGCCTTTGGTCTACGGGCACGATGCTCTCGGGTGCGGGTGGGCGGTAGCCGAGGGAACTATGCGGGCGCACCGTGTTATAATGCTTGCGCCAGCGTTCGATCAGGATCTGGGCCTCTCTCAGCGTGTAGAACACCTCCCCATCCAGTAACTCGTCGCGAAGTCTGGCGTTGAAGCTCTCCACATAACCATTCTCGCAGGGCGATCCCGGCTCGATATAGGCCGTTTTGGCACCCACCGCCTCAATCCAGTTGCGCAGCTTGGTGGCAGTGAATTCAGGGCCGTAACACCTTCGGAATGTCGTTGATTTAGAGGCTATGATTGCCTGCGCAGCCCCCAAATTGCGCAGCAGGTGATCATAGCCGGGTCTCAGATCCCTACAGTGGTTTTGCACAACCACACCGCAAGGGAGACCGACTATGACCGATACGACTATTGCACAGGCTGAGCCTGTTTTGGTGGCGATTGATATCGCAAAGGCCCGCCATGAGGTTTTGATTGCTGTTCCGGGTAGAAAGCGGCGTCGCCGTTTGACAGTTCTGAA
>NZ_JAYWLC010000052.1:2500-5696 GCF_040297545.1 Thioclava kandeliae | reverse complement strand
TTGGTTGCGGGAGTAGGATTTGAACCTACGACCTTCAGGTTATGAGCCTGACGAGCTACCGGGCTGCTCCATCCCGCGTAAGGATGTGTCTGATTGGGGGGGTATCGTTATAGAGATGAATGACGCTCTTTATTAGGTTTGGCGGTGACCTACTCTCCCACGTCTTGAGACGCAGTACCATTGGCGTGTTGGCCCTTAACGGCCGGGTTCGGAATGGGACCGGGTGTATAGCCAGCGCTATGACCACCAAACCGAATAAAGAGCGTCCAAGTCAAGTTGTGTTCGTATGCATGATTTTGATCTGTAGGAGTGTCTGTCTACTACTGGATCAAATCAAGCCAATCGGGCAATTAGTACTGGTCAACTGAATGCATTACTGCACTTACATCTCCAGCCTATCGACGTGGTGGTCTTCCACGGCCCTCAAGGGATACCTAGTTTTGAAGGGGGCTTCCCGCTTAGATGCTTTCAGCGGTTATCCTGTCCGGACATAGCTACCCAGCACTACCGTTGGCACGATAACTGGTCCACCAGTGGTCCGTTCACCCCGGTCCTCTCGTACTAGGGGCAACTCTTCTCAAGTATCCTACACCCACGGCAGATAGGGACCGAACTGTCTCACGACGTTCTAAACCCAGCTCACGTACCTCTTTAAACGGCGAACAGCCGTACCCTTGGGACCTGCTCCAGCCCCAGGATGAGATGAGCCGACATCGAGGTGCCAAACGGTGCCGTCGATATGGACTCTTGGGCACCATCAGCCTGTTATCCCCAGAGTACCTTTTATCCGTTGAGCGATGGCCCTCCCACTTGGGACCACCGGATCACTATGGCCGACTTTCGTCTCTGCTCGACTTGTCAGTCTCGCAGTCAGGCAGGCTTTTGCCATTGCACTCAACGACCGATTTCCGACCGGTCTGAGCCCACCTTCGCGCGCCTCCGTTACTCTTTGGGAGGCGACCGCCCCAGTCAAACTACCCGCCACACAGGGTCCCGGATCCGGATAACGGACCGCGGTTAGACATCAAGAGTGCGAAGGGTGGTATCTCAAGGATGCCTCCACCGGAACTAGCGTTCCGGCTTCAAAGGCTACCACCTATCCTGCACATCACAATCCTGATGCCAGTGTGAAGCTGTAGTAAAGGTTCATGGGGTCTTTCCGTCTAACCGCGGGTAGTGTGCATCTTGACACACAGTTCAATTTCGCTGAGTCCACGTTTGAGACAGCGGGGAGATCGTTACGCCATTCGTGCAGGTCGGAACTTACCCGACAAGGAATTTCGCTACCTTAGGACCGTTATAGTTACGGCCGCCGTTTACCGGGGCTTCAATTCAGAGCTTGCACCCCTCCTTTTAACCTTCCGGCACCGGGCAGGCGTCAGACTGTATACGTCGCCTTACGGCTTCGCACAGCCCTGTGTTTTAAGTAAACAGTCGCCACCCCCTAGTTTGTGCCCCCCACCTATAGTTGCCTACAGATGGGGCCTCCTTCTCGCGAACTTACGGAGGCATTTTGCCGAGTTCCTTAAACGTGGTTCTCTCAAGCGCCTTGGTATTCTCTACCAGTCCACCTGTGTCGGTTTCGGGTACGGTCTTATAGAGAGGCTATTTCCAGGGACCTGTAGGCTGCCCGACCAATCCGATAAGGTCGAACAACGGTTCAGATCCGTCACCATCTCACGGCCCAGGAATATTAACCTGGTTCCCATCGACTACGCCTTTCGGCCTCGCCTTAGGGGCCGGCTTACCCTGCTCAGATTAGCTTTAAGCAGGAACCCTTGGACTTTCGGCGACAGGGTCTCTCACCCTGTTTGTCGCTACTCATGTCAACATTCTCACTTCTGATCACTCCACCGGATGCCTTACAGCCCGGCTTCACAGTCAGAACATTGCCTCCAATACTCCCGAAGGAGATAAGGAGGCAGCGTTCTATATCACAGAACGCTCCGCTACCACGCACTTCACAGTGCATCCAAAGCTTCGGCTCGTGGCTTGAGCCCCGTTACATCTTCGCCGCAGGACCTCTTAACTAGACCAGTGAGCTGTTACGCTATCTTTAAAGGATGGCTGCTTCTAAGCCAACCTCCTGGTTGTTTTGGAAGTCCCACATGCTTTCCCACTTAGCCACGAATTGGGGGCCTTAGCTGTTGGTCAGGGTTGTTTCCCTCTCCACGACGGACGTTAGCACCCGCCGTGTGTCTGCCGATCAGTTCTTCCCGGTATTCGGAGTTTGCTTAGACTCAGTAAGGCTGTGGGCCCCCATCATCCATGCAGTGCTCTACCCCCGGGAGAATACAATCGACGCGCTACCTAAATAGCTTTCGCGGAGAACCAGCTATCTCCGAGTTTGATTGGCCTTTCACCCCTAGCCACACGTCATCCGGACCCTTTTCAACGGGTGTCGGTTCGGACCTCCAGTTGGTGTTACCCAACCTTCATCCTGCACATGGCTAGATCACTCGGTTTCGGGTCTGATCCCACGAACTCGACGCCCTGTTAAGACTCGCTTTCGCTGCGCCTACACCTATCGGCTTAAGCTTGCTCGTAAGACCAAGTCGTTGACCCATTATACAAAAGGTACGCCGTCAGAGCTCGAGGCTCCTCCGACTGCTTGTAGGCGTCCGGTTTCAGAAACTGTTTCACTCCCCTCGTCGGGGTGCTTTTCACCTTTCCCTCACGGTACTGGTTCGCTATCGGTCAGTAAGGAGTACTTAGCCTTCGAAGGTGGTCCTCCGATCTTCAGACAGGATTTCACGTGTCCCGCCCTACTTAATTCGTCCCGTTGAGCTTCGTATACGGGGCTATCACCCATATTGCTGGACATTCCAGACCATTCTACTCACTCTCAAGGCTCGGCTGATCCGCGTTCGCTCGCCACTACTAGCGGAGTATCATATTGATTTCCTTTCCTCCGGGTACTTAGATGTTTCAGTTCCCCGGGTTCGCTCTTAAAACCCTATGTATTCAGGTAATAAGTCCCTGGTTATGCAAGTTGTAAGCTACCGAAGTAATTACAACGAACATTCAGGTGGGTTTCCCCATTCGGAGATCCATGGATCAAAGCTTATTCTCAGCTCCCCATGGCTTATCGCAGAGTATCACGTCCTTCATCGCCTCTTACTGCCAAGGCATCCACCAAACGCCCTTCTCGCGCTTGATTTGATCCAGAAGAAGATAGACTTCTTCCTGTATCAAA
>NZ_JAYWLC010000051.1:0-6675 GCF_040297545.1 Thioclava kandeliae | reverse complement strand
TTGGCGGCCAGCCGGTAACAGGCGGCAAGATCCTCGCGGGTCTTTTTCTCTTCGGGGGACATGGAGCCTGTCCTTACTCTTATGGGCATTGGTAGGGTGGCCAGTTTTAGGCCCCTATGGCCGATCTGCAAGTGTGGTGGTTGCCTCGATGTCGCGGTATCAGTCGATACCCCCGCCGGTATTGTCCGCTGTCCCGTTATCCCCGAACCTGTGGCCCAAGCACTTTCGAGGAGGGGATATGATAGAGACTCTGCAAGATATGGCGCGGCGGCACAACGCCAGCCCCCATCTGATGCGCTTGGGCGCACTGTTTTCGGAAACCGTCCTGCTAGAGGTGGAAGGCGAGGAGTTCTACCTGAGCTTCGAGAAGGGCTCTTTGGTCAAGATCCAGCCGGGGCCCTCGAAGAAAATCCCCTATCGCTTCGCGTTCAGCACCGATCGCGCGGCGCTGGATGAATTCTGGAAGGCCCGCCCTGCGCCCGGATTCCACGATATTTTCGGTCTGGTGAAGATCGGTCGTGGCCGGATCACCGGCGATATTCTGGCGCTGGTAAAGAATCTGCGGTTCTTCAAGGAATTCATGGCGCTACCGCGCCCTACCGAGGGAATAAAGCTATGAGTATCGAAGCCATCACTGGCCGTTATGTGACGGTCACACTCTCGGACGGGACCAACCGCCGGATCTATTTCGAAGAGGCAGGGAAGGGGGTGCCCGTGCTCTGTCTACACACGGCGGGCGCGGACACCCGCCAATGGCGCCATATCATGAATGATGCCGAGATCACACGCGATCACCGCATTATCGCGTTTGACATGCCGTGGCATGGTAAATCGCTGCCGCCCGAAGGCTTCCAGACCGAGGAATATCTTCTTACGACGGAAGCCTATATCGAGACCATTCTCAAGGTCGTCGAAGCCTTGGGGCTGGAGCGGCCCGTGTTGGCGGGCACCTCGATGGGCGGGCGGATCGCTTTGCAGCTGGCGGCGCTCCATGCCGATACCTTCGCGGGCTTCATCGCCATTGAAGCCTCGGATTTCCAGCCGGCATGGTATGATATCGACTGGTTCCACCGCCCCGATGCGCATGGTGGCGAGATGGGAGCTGCGCTGGTCTCGACCAATATCAGCCCCTTCGCACCGCTCAACGAGCGCTGGAATACGCTCTGGATGTTCCAGCAATCGGGGCCGGGCGTGTTCCGTGGCGATCTGAGCTTCTACACCAGGGATGACAGTCTGATCGGGCGGTTGAAGGATATCGATACCGAGAGGACACCGGTGCATATCATTGTCGGTGCCTATGATCTGACCTGCACCCCCGAAGATGCCAAGCGCACCGCCGCTGCTATCAAGGGTGCGACGCTTGCCGTCATGCCCGAGGTCGGCCATTTCCCGATGTCCGAACATCCCGATGGCTTCCGTCCGTTCTTTGTCGAGGGTCTGGCCAAAATGCGCCAGCCGGTGCCTGCGCAATAAGGAGAGGCTTGATGGTAACGATCGACAAGATCACCACCCGCATTCTGGATATTCCGACCATCCGCGGCCATGTGCTGTCGGTCACGACCATGCTCTCGCAGGCGCTTGTGCTGGTCGAGATGCGGTTCTCCGACGGGTCTGTGGGCATTGGCGAGGGGACGACGATCGGCGGGTTGAACTATTGCGCCGAAAGCCCCGAAAGCATCCGCTCGGCCATCGATACCTATCTGGCACCCGCGCTGATCGGGCTCGATGCCGACAACCTGAATGCGGCGCGGGTCCTGATGGAAAAGGTTGCCAAGGGAAACCCGATCGCCCATTGCGCGCTGGAGATGGCGCTGTGGGACGGGTTCGCGCGCAGGCGTGATATGGCGGTGCACGAGATGCTGGGTGGTGCGCAGCACAAGGCGCTTCCCTGCGCGTGGACGCTCGCTTCGGGCAATAGCGAGATGGATATTGCCGAGGCCGAGGAAATGCTGGCAACCCGCCGCCACCGGATCTTCAAACTGAAGATCGGCAAGCGCGACGTGGCAGGGGACGTGGCCCATGTCGCGGCCATTGCCAGAGCGGTGGGCGACCGTGGCGAGGTGCGTGTCGATGTCAATCAGGCATGGAGCCTGCAAGACGCCCGCTATGGCTGCCGTGCCCTGCAGGAGGCTGGTGTGACACTTATCGAACAACCGCTGCGGATGACGGATGTCGAGGGAATGGCAAAGCTGACCGAGGGCTTCGAGGTGGCGATCATGGCCGACGAGGTGCTGCAAGGGCCGCTTGATGCCATGCGTGTCGCGCGGGCAGGGGCGGCCGATGTCTTCGCGATCAAGATCGGACAATCGGGCGGGCTGTTGCGCGCCTCCGAGGTGATGTCCATCGCGCAGGCTGCCGGCATCGCGCTTTACGGGGGCACCATGCTCGAAGCGGGGGTCTCGACCGCCGCGGCCATGCAGCTCTTCTCGACCGTCGAGCAGATGCGCTGGGGGACGGAACTGTTCGGGCCGCTTCTGCTGACCGACGAGATCCTGCAGACGCCGATCGAGTATAAGGATTTCATGATCCATCTGCCGCAGGGCAAGGGGCTCGGTGTCGATCTCGACCCCGAGCAGGTCGCGAAATATGACCGTGACAATGGTCGGACCGCTTTGCGCGTCTCTGGCTGAGCCCCATTCCTCATGGTTATGGAGGCCCCACGCTTTTCCAGCGCGGGGCCTTTGCCGTTAGATAGACCTTTTGTCTCACTTAACTGTGAATTCCAGTCATATATTGGCAAGCCTGTTCCCTCTGCATATTGGACAAGCTCTTAAAACTTTACAATCAAATCAATCCTTCGCTTGCAGGATGCTCCGAATGTCTCTCGGCTAGGCTGAAGTAAATATAACTTGTGGGTTATGATCTCGGGGGCATTCGGTATTTGTATGCCTGAGATGTGCCAAATATAGCTGGGTTGCCCGAAAGAGGAACGGGCTCTTTCGGGACGGGAAGAACGTGGCGCTGGAGGGCGCTTACAGATGGAGGAGGGTGCGCCGCGACGCGGCGGATCATTGGGAGGAGCAGGGCTGTAGACGGGGAAACCCGCCGCGAGAGCTTCTCCCGCCGGATAACCGGCGAAGGAGGTATTATGCCCAAGGCAATTCATATTCAGGTGCTCAACGGGCCCAATCTCAATCTGTTGGGCATGCGCCAGCCGGAATATTACGGCCATGACACACTTGCCGATATCGAGGCGAATTGCACCGCATTGGCGCAGACCGCTGGCGCGCGGATCGGGTTCTTGCAGTCGAACCATGAAGGCGCGCTGATCGATGCGATCCATGAGGCGCGCGGGGTATCGGAGGCCATTGTCATCAATCCCGGCGCCTATAGCCACAGCTCGGTGGGCATTCTCGACGCCCTCAATGCCTTCGAGGGTCTGGTCCTAGAATGTCATATATCGAATATCCACCAGCGCGAGAGCTTCCGCCATCATTCCTTCATCAGCCAGCGTGCCGATGGCGTAATTGCGGGCTTCGGCATTCAGGGCTACGAGCTATGCGTCCTGCGTGCGATGGCGGTGCTGGGGGCCAGGGTTGATGCCTGAGGCCGGATTGATCGACTGCCATCTGCATATTCTTGACCCCGCGCGTTTTCCCTATCATCCGCAGGCGCCCTATCATCCCGAAGGTGCCGAGGTCGGCACGCTTGCGCAATTGCGCGCGGTCTTTGCGGCCCATGGTGTCGAACGCGCGCTTCTGGTGCAGCCCACTTCGGGCTATTTTACCGATAATAGCGCGCTGCTGGAGGCGATCGCGCAATCGGGCGGGCTCTGGCGCGGAATTGCGATGGTATCGCCCGATATGTCGAGCGAGGATCTCGCCGTGCTTAAGGCGCAAGGCGTGGCGGGCGTGGCCTGCATGATGGCGATGGGGCCGGTGGATGTGCCCGCATGGTGCGCCATGGCCAGCCGTCTGGCCGATCTCGATATGGTGCTCGATATCCAGTTTGCGGGCGAGGGTATTTTCGATGCGCTGCCGATCATCGCGGCAAGCCCCGCGCAGGTGGTGATCGATCATTGCGGTCGCCCCGATCTGGATGCGGGGCTCGATGCGCCAGCGTTCAGGGCCCTTCTGGGGTTGGCCGCGCGCGAACGGACTGCCATCAAGATCTCGGGCCAACATAAGTTTGCGCCGTTTCCATGGCCGTTTGAAGCTGCTGATCCGTTCATCGGGGCACTGATCGCGGCCTTCGGGCCGGAGCGCTGCGTCTGGGGGTCGGACTGGCCGTTCCTGCGGGTGCCGGAGCGGGTGGATTACGGCCCCCTGCGGCCCTTGGTGGAACGCTATTTCCCCGATGAAACGGCGCGTCGCCAGGTGCTGCGCGACACTGCATTACAGCTGTTCTGGGGTAATTCGCAGCTTTGACCGCGAACCGCTGCCGTCACTTGCGTCGGAGGCGGTTGTGACGGGTGGCCGATAGGAATATGCGCGGAGCTGACCGACCCGCCCGGCACTGTGCAGGCACATCCGCCACAGGTCCAAGGAGGAGAGAATGGATACAACAACCAATATAGAGGTAGAGGCGCCCGCGCCCACATCCGCCAATTCCCGAAAATCCGCAGTCGCGGCATGGATCGGATCAGCGCTCGAATATTATGACTTCTTCATTTATGGCAGTGCGGCGGCACTGGTGTTCAACCATATCATCTTTGCGTCCGATGATCCCGCGCTGGCCACGATCCTGTCGCTGGCAACATTCGCCATCGCCTATATCGCCCGCCCGCTCGGGTCGTTCATGATGGGCTATATCGGCGATGTCTTCGGGCGTAAGACGGTCATGCTGCTGACGCTCATGGGGATGGGGGTCTGCACGTTCCTTATCGGGCTGCTGCCGACCTATGAACAGGTGGGTGGCTGGGCGCCGGTCGCTCTGGTCTTCCTGCGCCTGTGTCAGGGGCTTGCGGTCGCGGGCGAAGGGGCAGGGGCGAGCTCCATGACGCTCGAGCATGCGCCGCATGGACGCCGTGCCTTCTTCTCCAGTTCGACAATGGCGGGGACGCAGGCGGGTCAGGTGCTCGCGGTGGCAGTGTTCCTGCCGATCTCGGCGCTGCCCGAAGAGGCGCTGTTCAGCTGGGGCTGGCGGGTGCCGTTCCTGCTGAGCGTCGTCGTGATGGCCATCGCATGGTGGATCCGTCGCGCCGTGCCCGAGCCGGAAGTGTTCGAGGACCGGCAGACCGGGAGCGGAAAGACGGAAAACCCGCTGCGGGTGCTGATCCGTCTGGGCTATCTGCCGGATGTGCTCAAGGTGCTCTTCGCCGCTTTCGCCTCGATCACCTCCACCCTTTCGGCCATCTATGGCCTCAATTTCGCGGTGCAGACCATGGGGGTCGAGCGTTCGACGATGCTCTGGGTGATCGTGCTGGCCAATATTGTTGCCATCGTCGCGATCCCGCTCTGGGCGCGTCTGGCCGACCGTATCGGACGGCGTCCGGTTTTCATCCTTGGGACATTGGGCTCTGCGGCGCTGATCTGGCCGTTCCTGTGGTCGATCGCACAGCGTGATGTGCCGATGATCTTTGCCAGTGGGATCCTGATGTCGGGCGTGATCTACGCGGCCTATTCCGGCTCGGCCTATGCGATGTTCTCCGAACAGTTCGAGACGCGGGTGCGCATGTCGGGCACGGCAATCGGGACGCAATTCGGTTTCGCGCTTGGCGGTTTCGCTCCGACCATCGCGACCATGCTGGCGGGGCCGCATCTCGATAACTGGGTCCCCGTGGCCATCATGGCCTCCGTCACCGGGCTCATCGCGACCGTGGCGACGCTGCTGATGCGGGAGACGCACGCCCTCGAGATACAGGAGCTGGGCCGCCTGCCACGCTGAGGGCTGAATTAAAGACTGGAGGGAAGAGGGGGCGCGTGCCCCCTTTTTCATGTCTTTCGGTCAGCGGCGTGGGCGCGATACTCCTGTTCGAGAAGCGCCATGATATGGTCATCATGCCATTGCCCGTCGATCAGGGCCGATTCCCGTTCGGTGCCCTCATACCGGAAACCGCAGGCTTCGTAGCAACGGATGGCGCGTGTATTGAAGGGCAGCACCCGCAGGTCGATCCGGTGCAGCCCCTGCGTCCCGAAGGCGTGATCCAGAAAAAGGCGGAGTGCTTGCCGTCCAATGCCACGGCCCATATGGCGGGGATGGTAGAGCTCCATAGCCATCCGCCCGCGGCGGTCATGGGGATTAAGCGTGTCGAAGCGGATCTCGCCGACAAGTTCGCCGCCGAGGAGGATCACCTGTCCATGGGGCTGGAGCTGGAGGCGGTGGAACCAGGCTTCGGCCTCTCCGGCAGTGAGTTCCGCGCGGCTGCGGACCGACGCGCCCGCCATCCGGCTGATCTCCTCCGAGATGCCGAGCGTCGCACGGGCAGAAATATCGCAAAGAAGCGGGCGGCGGAGCGCAACGGCAGGAGATGTCATGTGATCGATGTCTGTTCCGGATGGTGGTGGGTTTATGATTGGCGTTCATGTTTTGCGGTTTCAAGACGGAGATGACGTGAACCGGGCCTCTGGAGGGCATTGTCTTAGGTGGTGATTCCGGTTTGGCGGTGTGGCGGGTGTGTCAGGATGATGGCTGTGTCATAAAACTGATCGAAATAAATACATATATTTCAGCATGTTATTTGAATTTTTGTATGAATTTATGATTTTCGTTGAAAAAGGGGTTGCGGTGTTTGGG
>NZ_JAYWLC010000050.1:0-6741 GCF_040297545.1 Thioclava kandeliae | reverse complement strand
ATCGATCGCCTTGCGCGAGAGACTGACGTGGTGCGCCGTCTCATGACCATTCCGGGCATCGGGCCGCTGATCGCCACAGCACTCGCCACATTAGCGCCACCTCCAGAGATCTTCCGCAAGGGGCGCGACTTGTTCGTCGGGCTGCCCGTCCCCCGGACGGGCAGCTGGCCCTCCTCACCCTGGCTCGGCCTCACCCCACGCCAGCATTCAACCGGCGGGAAGCAGAGGTTGGGGGCTACGACCAAGATGGGCGAACGTTCCCTGCGGAGGCTGCTGATCATCGGCGCCAACAGCGTCATCATCAAGCGACGCTGCCTCGCCGCGGCGCAGCCGGGCACCTGGCTCGACAGCATGTTGAGGCGCAAGCCGCCGATGTTGGTCAGGGTAGCATTGGCTAACAAGATGGCACGGCCTCAGCCACTCTCTTGAACCAGTGGCGTTCGTGGCTTCGATCTGGACGATCCTGAAGACAAAGGAGGTCTACCGGGCTCCGGCCATGGCGGCGTAACACCCGTCAGCGGTCGCGAGACGTCGGACGCGGAGGAGGGCTGAGAGCAGTTTGGCGCAACGGTCGTGAGACAGGATCAGGAAAACCAGTTGTGCAACATGTGCCTCTGAGCACGCGGCGTTGATTTGGACCTGATCTGCGAACACCATACGGGCCCGCGACATGAAGATGGTCGCAACTTGAGGCTGGATACATGTCAACACCCGACACCGCGCGAAACAGTTCTGAAAACCCTCTTGCGCGAGGGGCGGTTATACATGTTGCACATATCGGTGAGAGGGATTCACCTCGTGAACCCTGATGGTTAGGTAGTCGGGATGTCAAAGCCTGCCAACACCCGCTACCGCACGACCAACTGGTCTGATTATAACGCCTCCCTGAAGCGGCGAGGATCGTTGTCGGTTTGGTTCGATCCTGACATGTCCTGGCAGGCAGAGCGAAATCGCAAGCGCGGCCACCCCAAAACCTTCTCCGATAGCGCCATTCAGACCTGCTTAACGCTGAAAGTGCTGTTCGGCCTGCCGCTCCGCCAAACTGTCGGTCTGGTCGCGAGCCTGATCGAGATGGCCGGGCTGGACTGGCCCGTGCCGGACTATTCGACGCTGTGCCGGTGTCAGGCTCGGACCCAAGTGCAAATCCCGTACCGGCGCTCTGCTGCACCTCTGAACTTGCTGATCGACAGCACCGGCATCCGCTTTCGAGGTGATGGAGAATGGCTTTCGCGTAAGCATGTAGCGACGCGCAGACGCGAATAGCGAAAGGTGCATCTGGCGATGGACACAGCCACTGGCGATATTCGCGCGGTCGAATTCACCTCCAGCAGGCAAGACGACAGCTCGATCCTGCCGGAACTTCTGTCGCAGATCTCGGCCCGCGAAGAAATAGAGACAGTCACGGCCAATGGCGCCTATGACACACGCCGATGCCATGCGGCGATACTCGAGCATGGGGCAGAACCGATCATACCGATCCGTCGCAATGGCCGAGCATGGAAGCCGGACTGCCCCCCCGCCATATCGCGAAACGCGATCCTACGTGCGACGCGATGTCTGGGCCGATCGATCTGGAAGAAATGGACCGGCTACCACACGCGAAGTCGCGTCGTGGCCCAGATGAACCGTCTGAAGCTTTTGGGCGATCGGATCATGTCGCGAGACCCCGACCGCCAGACCGCAGAAATCCAAATCCGTATCGCTGTCATGAACCGCTGCTCGGCCCTTGGACGGGCCGAGATCGAGGCCGTCGCATGAGACCAGAGCGGTAAGGGGCTAACGCGTCCCGACGTCTGATTTGCGCAACAACTCCGGAGCCTTGCCCGATTAAACGTGCGGGCAGCGGAAAATCGCAGCGGATTTAAAATACGCATAACGTTAATAGTTTCACATGAATAAAAAAAACTTTAACCGATTTAAAAGACAAATTTGAACTGCGTCAATTAATCTCAATGACTTACGAGTAAAAAATTACTGATTTAATGTGGATTTTCATCACTTCGGAGGCGCAGCGCGAGACGGCCGAAGCCTATCTGACCCATCTCTACTCCCCCGAGGCACAGGCGCTCGCACTTAAAAACTACTACCGCGCATGGGATCTGTCGCAGGCCGCGCCCGAAGATATCGCTCGCTTCCCCGAGCTTGACCGCGTCTCCATCGACCAATTCGGCGGCTGGGAAAAGGTGCAGCCCGAATTCTTCGGCTATGGCGGGATCTTCGACCAGATCTACGGGGCACAGTGACCATGGCGCTCCTGTCCCGCAGCCCCTCCCCCCTGCCCGGTTTTAGGCCAGCCTTCGGTCTGCTGATCGCCGCGCTGTCGATCGTGGTACTGGTGCCGATCGTAACCCTGCTAGGTCATGGCGCGGCGATCGGCACCACCGAGATCTGGTCTGTGGTCAGCGCCCCGCGCGTGCGGGCCGCCCTTGGCCTGTCCTTCGGAAGGGCCTTCCTTGCCGCAGCGTTCAACCTTGTCTTCGGCGCGGCTCTGGCATGGGTACTGGTGCGCTACCGATTTGCCGGGCGGCGGCTGATCGATGCGGCGATCGACCTGCCCTTCGCGCTGCCCACCGCTGTGGCGGGCATCGCCCTGACCGCCCTTTATGCACTCAACGGGCCATTCGGATCGGTGCTTGCGCCGCTCGGGATCAAGATCGCCTATGGCCCGATCGGCATCTGGCTCGCGCTGGTCTTTACCGGCCTGCCCTTCGTGGTGCGCACGGTGCAGCCGGTGATCGAGGAAATCGATGCCGAGATCGAGGAAGCCAGCGCCACCCTAGGCGCACGCCGCCCCTATACGCTACGCCGGATCATCCTGCCCATGCTGACGCCCGCCCTGCTGACGGGTTTCGCGCTGGCACTGGCGCGGGGGGTGGGGGAATATGGCTCGGTCATCTTCATCGCCGGCAACCTGCCCTTCAAGACCGAGATCGCGCCGCTTCTGATCGTGATCCGGCTCGAAGAATTCCACTATGACGCAGCGAGCGCCATAGGCATCGCCATGCTGGTGATCTCTTTCGCGATGCTGCTGGTCATCAATTTTCTGCATGTCTGGAGCCGAGGGAGAACCGGCAATGTCTGACACCCTGTCCCGCGCCCCTTCCGTCACCACCGAACCGCGTCTGGCGCGGGGCCTGATGATCGCGGGCATCATTACTCTGACCGCAATCCTTCTCTTCGCACCGCTGGTGATCGTTTTTATCGAGGCTATGGCCGAGGGGATCGGCGCCGCACTGTCCAGCCTAGCCTCCCCCGATGCGGCCTCGGCGCTACGGCTCACGCTGATCGTCTGCGCGATCTCGGTGCCGACAAATGCGGCAATCGGTATCGCCGCCGCATGGGTCATCACCAAATTCGATTTTCGCGGAAAGGTGCTGTTGATGACGCTGATCGATCTGCCGTTTTCCATCTCGCCAGTGGTGGCGGGGTTAGCGCTGGTTCTGGTCTTCGGGGCGCATTCCACGCTCGGGTCATGGCTGATCGCCCATGATATGAAGGTGATCTTTGCGCTGCCGGGCATCGTGCTGGCCACGCTGTTCATCACCTTCCCCTTTGTCGCCCGCGAGCTGATCCCCGTGATGATGGAGCAAGGCCGCGCCGAGGAAGAAGCCGCGCTGACGCTCGGGGCCACGGGCTGTCGGATATTTTTCACCGTGACCCTCCCCAATATCCGTTGGGCGCTGCTTTATGGGGTGCTGCTGTGCAATGCCCGCGCGATGGGCGAATTCGGCGCAGTGGCAGTGATCTCGGTCAAAATCCGTGGCGAGACCGCGACCATGCCGGTCATGATCGAGATGCTTTATAACGAGTATCTGTCGGTTGCGGCCTTTTCACTTGCCTCAGCGCTTGCCCTGATGGCGCTGCTGACGCTTGCCGCCAAACCCCTGATCGAATGGCGCTATGCGGGCCTCACCGCCGCCACGCGTCGCCATTGACCCTTTGCCGGAAAGGCTTTCACATGTTTATCGAAATCGACGCTATCGCTAAGGAATTCGCCGCGACCCGTGCGCTGCATCCGGTATCTTTGACCATTCCTTCGGGGGCAATGGTCGCGCTGCTGGGGCCATCGGGCTCGGGCAAGACCACGCTTTTGCGCATCCTCGCAGGGCTCGAATATCCGAGCTCGGGCCGCGTACTGTTTGACGGCCAGGATGCCACCAGCCTCAGCGTACAGGACCGCCGAGCGGGCTTTGTGTTCCAGCATTACGCGCTCTTCAAACATATGACCGTGTTCGAAAATATTGCCTATGGCCTGCGCGCCCGTCCGCGCCGCCTGCGCCCGACCGAGGCCGAGATCGGACGGCGGACCAACCGTCTGCTGGAGCTGATCCAGCTGCCCGATATCGGCTGGCGCTATCCCGCACAGCTTTCGGGCGGCCAGCGCCAGCGGGTGGCGCTGGCCCGTGCGCTGGCGATCGAACCGCGGATGCTTCTGCTCGATGAACCTTTCGGGGCACTTGATGCGCGGGTGCGCAAGGATCTGCGGCAGGGCCTGCGCGAGATCCATGACACGACGGGACTGACCACCGTGTTCGTGACCCATGATCAGGACGAAGCAATGGAACTGGCCGATCTGGTGGTGGTGATGTCGATGGGCCGGATCGAGCAGATCGGCCGCCCCGCCGATATCCGCGCCCGCCCCGCCAGCGATTTCGCCCGTGCCTTTGTCCAGGCCTGACAACCGCGAAGGGAGGAGAGAGATGCAACTTGACCGGATCGACCGCAAGATCCTTGATCTCATGATGCGCGACGCGACATTGTCCGTAGCTCAGATTGCCGAAGTCGTGGGCCTATCCCAGACACCCGCATGGAAACGATTACAGAAGCTCGAAGCAGCCGGTGTCATCACAGGCCGCGTAGCGCTGGTTGACCCGGCCAATATCGGCTTGGGGCTTATTGTCTTCATGGGGGTGGAGGCCGCCGATCACAGTGTGGAATGGCGCGAGACCTTCCGCGCGACGATCGAGGACTTCCCCCAGATCACCGAAGTCTACCGCATGGCGGGCGCGGTCGATTACCTGCTGAAACTGGTTTTGCCCGATACGGCGGCCTTCGACCGGTTCTATCTTGAGTTCACCACCCGTCTGCCCTGCCGCAATATCACCTCGGGCATCGCGATGGAGACCCTGCGCCATCGCAGCGGCTGGCCCATTAATGTCGCGACGGCCTGACACGAACTATTCGGGTATTAGTTGTCGCGCGAATATATCGACTGCATAGCCCCCGTTTGCTGAATGCACGCCAAAGGATGCCGGGTATTAGCGAAGGTTCTATGAGGCAATTCGCGATATGCCGCGAAAATCTCCGCGCGGATCGCCCATAACCTGCGCGACCGACCCTGCGCGCAAACGGGATACATCCCGCCACTAGCTTCTCACGCTGATATCGCCACATATTTTTGCCCTGAGGCGTTTCGTGACGGATAGACTTGCGTCAAGGAACGAGGCTAAACGCCGATTTTCACTAGTCCTAAAGCATTTCTCTCACGAGGATCCAAAAAAGCGAGCCTAAGAACAGGTTCGGTATATGTCGTCCGAATAGCTAGTCTGCCTACGCCCGATTGCCGAACCGAGTGTGAGAGTTTCTATCGTGCTCACCTATTGCCGCGCAACACATATGTTAATACCCGCCCATTCAACGAAGTATGCGGATCGTAGATGGATTTTTTATATCTTCGACAGCGCAGGCACAGCGCTAGCCGATCGGCGGATGACGCAGAATCCGGAATAATGAACTCCTGTCTCATCAGGTTGACAGCCGTCAACCGAGCGAAGGCACTGAGTAGTTGACGGCTGTCAACTGTAGCAAATCTAATGGCATCGGAGGCAGCGAAGGCGTTGACTTCGCAGACTACTGGAATGTCGTTTAAGGCAATCGTCTGTGTCAATCTAGGTAAGTGCAGCTTCGGAACGAGTTTTTAATCGTTCGAGGAAACATAGAGCGTCTGTTTACTTTCTCTGACACCGAATGAGCCAGCGTACAGAATACAGATTGCCGACATGCTTTTTTGTTGGGTGGCTGTGGCTAGAACGCACACGACAGATCCCTTCCTCTTTTTTGCAACAGAACCTACGCCCTCCACAAGCTAATCGACTATGTTTTGAATTCGTTGAGTGTCGCAGCCAGTAAACAACGACCGCCGAGACAGCGATGGCAAAGCTAAATGCTTTGGGGCATTGGTCGCACCTGGTTGCCACACACCTCCAGTCCTTGTGCCTGCTGAACATAATCTCGTTGCGATTACTCCGATTGCACGCGCGTTTGTCGCATTTGACCGGCGACTTGCGTCGCTTCCGGTGCAGACTACATATACTCAACTTTTGTCCGGTAGGGCTCTTCCGAACTAGGTAGCCTCATAGCCCCCGGACAACCGAGCACCCGCGTCCAATTCATCGATGACGATCGCTCCTACTACCGTGTCCGCAGATCGGTGCGACTTGGATTAGAAATCGGCAAGCTAATCTGAAAGAGAGACGGTGCCGAATAAGATCGTGTCCCACGGGGTGGTGTAGCTCAGGTGGCCATCGGGTTTCTTGGTAAGGTCGGGTTGCTAGACTCAATCTGATCCAAGGATGACACCCGATGACCAAACCTATGATGGACCTTCGCGCGCTTGTCGAACAGAGCGGCGATGCAGATTTACTGCGTGAGATGATTGGCTTTGCCGCCGAGCGACTAATGGAGCTCGAGGTTGGCGCCAAGACCGGCGCGGACTATGGCGAGAAGAGTGCCGAACGACTG
>NZ_JAYWLC010000049.1:0-7910 GCF_040297545.1 Thioclava kandeliae | reverse complement strand
CAGCTCGGCCCGCCAGTCAGCACGAGGCCCGCTATGAGCTACACCATCAGTTGGGACACGATCCGGGCGTGATGGTGAGGCCTGCCACTCTCGGTGCCACGCTGGATCTGTTTCAAGGTGCCCCTTTAGCAATGAGTGCACTCGCAATGGTCCGTAGCGGACGGAGCAATGCCTCTATCTCGCGCCAGATCGCTGCGATGCAGGAGACGGGGCTGTGCGGAAGACAAGTGGGCATGATCAGTTCCTAATCCAGGTGTTAGCGCTATGACGCAGTCTTACAAGAAAATTCAATGGCCTGCCCGTCCAGCTCCGTATCGCTGCTCCCCCTTGACTTCGTGACCGCCAATTTCGTGCGCTACGCCTGAGGAGGAGCACTACACGCGTAATGTGCATAGAAACCTGACGGCCCCCTACTCCTGCGATCTGTTAACCGGATGATGTGGACGACGCCTTGGCCCAGCTACTCTGCGCCACATGCCAACATCGAACGACTCTAGCTGCAAGTTTTGTTGTACGCATTCCTCCAGGACAGTCCGGGCTCAGTCGCAACCGCCCGCCGCATTGCTCCACCTGTCGAACCGACCATGTCGGAGCGAAAGGTGTGGCCCATAGCGCTGCGGCGCCCTTCCCGAGAACCACGCCCGCCTGCGGTGCCTTCAAGGTTACTTCGGCCCAGACCAAAGCCTCTGGCCCGCTGAGAACCTGCGTTGTAAGATGAATTGCCGCCCGTTGATCATTGATTGCCTTTAAACGCGGCAAAGGTGCATGCGGTACCAATGCATTAACCACCCTCAAAGGCACCATGGTCTCTGATGCAATCAGGGGCGTAGGTCGGCCCTTCGCGATCTGGTCCATCAGCTGTATCACAAGGTCCACTGTAAGCCGTTCCTCTTGTGCTGAAGACTGCGGTGCGAGTACCAGAGGCGTCGCTCTAATCTCTTCTATAGGTAGGCGTTTCAGAATAAGCGTGCGTAGCGCTTCGGGGCATAGCGTCGTAGTCTTGGGCATACTGCGGCGGTTGAGCCCCAGCATGCGCGCCACGTCCTCCGCCCGATAGCGGCGATCATCAGCCTGCAGATGCAGCCCCAGCGCCAGATCGCTGAAATGGATATAGGTCTGCAGGGTCGTCGCGGGATCACGGTGCCCGGCCAGACGCGCTAAGTTACGCATGCCCTGCAAGGGGTCACCCCGTTCGAGCCAGCTGCGAATCTGTGCCCTTTGATCTGCGCGCCATCCTGTGAGGCTCGCGGTGATCTGCTCACCGGTCTTCGAGCGCGGCGCCATTAATGTCAGTGCTAGATTGGACAGCGCTGCATGGCGCAGATCGTGCGGGCGCAGCCCCGCCTCCCCCAGCTGAGCCGCAAACTCTTTTCGGTCGAACCGCTCGATCTCGGCAAACCCGCGCATATGTGCCAGTAGTGGTGCGCCCGGTTGCCCCTGAGCCTGTCGAGACACAACAAACCGACTCCAGACGCGGTGTTCCGCTGGCGTCAGCAGAAGCGCCAGCGGAATCTTACGCCGACCGGAAGACGATTTCAGATTAGCCCAACGGGTCTGGTGGATTCGGAGCCAGCCCTCACCGCCCAACTCGACATCGCCGACACAGAGGGCCTCCATATCCGACAGGCGCAATCCGCCGCGCACCCCCAAAAGCGCGGCTGCATATGCGACCTGATCATTTGCCAAATCCGCGAGAAGTCTTTGAAGCTGGTCAGGTGAGACCCAAGTAGCACGTATACGCGGGCGCTCGCCTCCCTCGACCTCGAGCCGTAATTCGGGCCAAAGCAAGCGGGGATCAAACGCTGCAAACTGAAAAAATTGCGCGATCCTTGCCGCTCGATAGATGCGTTCGCGCGGGCGGACGACTTCGAGTGCATCTTCGATCAGCGTTTCAAGTTCCCCAGAGTTAAGCTGTCCCGGGTCCTGCAAACCGAAGAGCGGCCCCATAAGATCGGCCAGAGCTCCCCCGTAGCGCCTTATCGTCGATACGGCCCGCCGACGCGCCAGCAGGTCCAAAAGCCACAGCGCCAACGCGTGGATGACAGGCACAGGACGTGCGACGATCAGAGCATTCAGGGCGCTGCGCACGGGGCCTGGCGTTGGTTTGCTCGCTTTGGGCAGCTGCGCGATCAGCGCGGCACGCAACTGTTGAATCGAGAGTTCGACGCTTAGGTCCGTCGCCGGACTACGGACCGATGCCGATTGACGAGGCCCCAACGGAATTTTCTTCCCCTCCCCTACTAACGCCCGACGCCAGACCGGTTCGGTCAGTGACACTGCCGGGACTCCACCGGCCGCGATCTCGAACAGAACCTGCGGCACAGGCTGCACGGCCCGATCCTCGAATGCGGCAAAACCTGCCGCCGCAATCGCCTGCACTGTCACCCCCTGCATCCCGATCGCAGCCATTGCCCTTCGCAGACAAGCCCCGGGCGTGCCGATGGGAACCACTAGGCCTGTTCGCATTGCCCGCCCCATCTGCGCCAGAGTAATCACATCTGGATAGAAGCGAATAGTTTCGATGGTATCTTCCTGCGCCACCCGATCCTTGCGTCGCGGCACCTGCAATGTCATCCAAACGGCTTCCCCAAGGCGCGGGCTTCGCGCCAGGGGGCTGCGTGCCTGCAGCGCCTTCAGAAAAGCCGGCCAAAGGTCCGGACGGATCAGACCGCCGCGCAGAATCGCACAGGCAAGCGCAAGCGCGGCATCGTCTGTGCTCCGATCCGCACGCCGGACAAGGGTGGCCTCCAATGCGGCGTCAGCGGCAAACACTATCCGCGCCTGTCCGGCCCAGCCAGCCTGCCGCGCAGGTTGCATCACATGCCTGCGCAGAAGAACGGGCAGCCCGAAGGATACACCATAAGCCCGCTCTACCGATCGTAAGGATCGCAAAACGACGTTCTCCGGGACCCCGCTTTGTGCGGCTTTCTCTCGCAAATAGGCCACGAAACGAATCGCCTCCGGAACCTGCACCAAAGCATCGCGTGACCAGAGCATCAAAGCGTCTCGCAAAATCCCCCGCATCTGCATCGCGTTAGTCCATCCCGCACGGAACCGACACGAATGCGGCCGGCAAAACGATATCCAGATCCGCCCAGATGCCGTCTAGAACTTCGCGCAGGGAATCCTGCCCGCCCTGCGTCGCGGCAGACACGCGTGCCAGCGGATCGGCTGCTGCCCCGCCATGCCCCATGAATCCATCGATCAGCACACCGCTAAGACCACGCGCGGCCAGTTCACGCCGTAAAACATGGCGCGCCCAATTCGAGGGCGCTGCGGCTCCGGTGCCCGACGCCGGCGCGCCGGTACGCAGATGGAGGTCCGCCGCCCCAAGCGGGCTCGCCGCCTGCCCTATTCCCTCCCAAGACAGAAACGCCGGTGCGTGGCCTGCTTCGATTGCATCGACCATCGCCCTCAGGGCCTGATCCGACCGTAAAAGGCCAGATTGACGTAGCCGGCCAAGACTGCCCTGCCACAAGGCCTGCGCATGAAGCGCAGCCCGTGGCAGCGGGACCCAGCGTCCGTCATCGACCTGCCGCCCCCCCTTACCAGTCAGGCGCACTCTAGGTCTGTAATGGCCGATGATCTGACCCAGAGGCTCGAAGGCGTCACCATGCGGGCGCCGAGCGGTCAGAAAGGTGAGGATCTGTGCGGCAAGATTGGCCTCCGCCGAGACCAGTAGCGGCAGGTCCACGATCCTCCGGCCCGGGCGGGATTGGTCGCGCCGTGCTTCTTCGACCTGCCTGACCAACCCCCGAAACCACGCGGCAACAGACGTGAGAGTTGGTCCCCGCAATGAGCCGATATGCCGTGTCCGGTGATGCAGTGCCTCAAGCCGGAAACCGGTCTTCAACCCCATCTGACCGCTCAGGGCGTCCCGCCAGATGTTCTGCAAATGATCAACCGGAAACCGCGCATAATAAAGCGACACAGTCTGCGTGCAGCTTTGACCACATAAAAGCCCGATAGCCGCCCCGTCGGGGCGCTCCTGCGCCCAAAGCGCATCGCGCAGCGCACGGCTGATCCGCTGTGCTGTAGCCCGATGCGAAAAATCCAGACCTGCAAGCCATTCACAAGCGGCTTCTGCTGTGCCGCCCCAATCAACCGGCAGATGCAGGGCAAAACCATTCATCCGCGGGTCTTTGCCTTGCCCCTCTGCTGCTTGCGTGACGTCTGGCGCAAAGCAGATCCCTCCGATTGCATCGCGCCATGTCCGGCCCAGTACCGGTCGATCCCCCGATGTCGCCAGCGTCTCGATGCTACGCCCCGAGACCATTGCGGCAAGCGCCAAACCGGCTCCTTGATGCCCTGCCATCGCATCACGCAAAGCCTGCCCTGCGATCTGCTTGGCCTCTGCACTGGTCAACGCCGCGAATTCGGCCCCCAGCCCCAACTCGCGATCGGCCAGATCCAGCAACTCCAACTGCTCGGAGAGCTTGGAACGTGGCGTGTCAAAAGGCATCAAGCGGATGGTTCGCAGCCGGCGGGCCTCGCCCCATTCCTCCGCGGGCGCATCGTCACTCAGATCATCCTCGACCTGCAGCCCGAGAACAACATCATCCAGTGGCACCTCATGGTGCGGACCATGGGAGAATATGGTTTCACGACGGCTTCCCTGCCCGCGGTGACGCGGTTCAACCGCCGTCTCGGCATCCTCGAGCACAAGCGCTAGCTGCCCCATCTGTTGCGCAAGATGGTGTCCGCTGCTGCGATAAGCCTGTTCAAGACGCCTGAGCGCGCGCTGCAGGGCCCAAGCCGCATGGCCGTCACTGTGAAGATCGCGCAGCGGATCCATCCGGTATTTGCCAGCTGCTACGCGCCGGATCACCCGCAGCCCGTTGCTTGGCCTGCTATGGCCGTCGGTTTCGTCATACGCATCACAGAAGCGCAGCGTACCGATCATGGACCAGCCCCGCAACACATCGATAAGCGCGTGGTTTGGCACGGTCTCAAGCGGACGGGCCATCAGCATCGACACCAGAGGATCGCTCCCGATTTTCGGCTTTCGAAAAGGGGATCTATCCTGCGGCGCAGGTGTGACGGGTAACCATGCCTCCACCAGTGTCCTAGCCGTGGAAAATCCGCGAAGGTCCGGTAGGCAGGCGAGAAGGCGGATGGATTCCGTGGCAATGTGACGTCGCAGATCAGGCGCAAATCCAAGCAGAAGATCAGCCATCATATCCCCGCAGGTAGCGGGCCGCAGTCTGGCGGCAGATCCCGAACTGGCTCGCCAGAGCGACCGGCCCCAAGCCGCTCGGAAACATCGCGCCGAGTATGTCTGCAGGCAAGGCGCACTGCACCAGTTCGGCCCAGACTGGCAGGACATCACGCGCGAGCCCTTCAGCGCTGATCGCCTCGACCCACATCGCGCGTCGGATCTGCGCCTCATGCGGCGCGCCTCGTGCGACGCGAACCGTGACCGGTCCCGCCTCGACAAGCCCCGCGAATCCACCAAACCAAAAAAAATTCCCATCAGCGCTAGCAACAACCTTCACCGCCTGACATTCCGCCCGCCGCGGCAAGGAACGCCAGAGCGCGTCCGCCAGAAGCGCCTCGGGAAACGGCTGAAGTTTTGCCCTATTGACCATACGAGCTGCAGAAAAGCTCTGTGGATCGACAATACACATAAGGTTAATAATTCCGTATGATATATAAAAACTTTTATAGATGAAAAATCCTATTTTGAATTACGTCAATATATTTCAATAACTTATGATACAAAAATTATGAATTTAGTACAGAATTTCAGCACTCGAGAAAATCCCTACGACGTCGGCGCGGCGCTTCACCTCTTTGTTCGATCTTTCAATTGGGTTGGTCGAGTGCAGCTTGGTTCGGTGCTGGCGAGGGAAGGACATGGATGTCAGCACGTCATGCTCGCTGGCATCCATGAGATCGGCGAGCTTGGGCCACCGCAGGCGCAACTGTTCCGCGACCTTGTGCCAAATCTCACCGGCGTGGGTGCGGTCGGGCTGGTCGAAGGCCTGCCGAGTCGCGGCGGCGACGACGGTATGCTGACCGCGTGAGACGTGCGCAAGGGCGTTGCGCATCCAGTGAACGCGGCACCTTTGCCAAGTGGCTTCGAACATCCGCGAGATTGCCGCCCTGAGCCCCGTGTGCGCGTCGCTGATGACCAGGCGCACGCCATCGAGGCCCCCAGCTTTCAGCGACCGCAGGAACTCTGTCCAGAATGTCTCGGCCTCCGACGGCCCGATGCCCAAGCCGATGATTTTCCTGCGCCCCTCGGTATTCGCGGCGACTGCGATTATGGCCGCGACAGGCACGATACGTCCACCCTGGCGGACCTTGAGGTAGGTCGCGTCCAGCCGAACGTAAGGCCCTTCGCCGGTCAGCGGGCGGTTCGAGGTAACTCACCCACTCGTTCATCGATGTCCTTGCACAGCTTCGACACAGTGCTCTTGGAGATGCCGGAGAGACCCATCGCCTGCACCAACTCGTCGACGCGACGGGTGGAGACACCACCGATCCATGCTTTCTGGATCACGGCAACCAGCGCCTGTTCAGAGGTCTTCCGAGCCTCGAGGAAGCCCGAGAAATAGCTGCCCTGTCGTGGCTTCGGCACGCGCAGGTTCAGCGTGCCCAAACGGGTATCGAGAGCGCGCTCTCGATGCCCGTTCCGCCAAGTCGTTCGCTCGCCGCTGCGTTCATGGCGGCCAGCACCGATCAGGCCATCAACGTCGGCCTTCATGATCATCTGCAGCACCGCCTCGGCAATGCTCCGCAATAAATCGCCTTGGTGGTGCTTGGCCATCAGCTCGGATATGTCCATGTTGGTCTTAGTCATCGGGGTCTCCGGTTGAAGCGTCGAAACTCCACCTCGATCATACACCTCGATGGCCACCCGGCTTTACACCGTCAGCGGCATCGAAATTTCACCAGCACCTCGGACACTATCCAAACCTCCTGATCCTATCCGGATTACCTCAGCACAAGTGTCGTCAGGAAGGGCTATCTAACCCATCATCAAGGCCCGTGAAGACATCCAAGCCAAGAGATCATGGCGAAAATAATCCCAGCGCCCTGCCCGAGTAAGCGCAAGCGAGTTGAAGAGGCTTTCAGATGGGCAAAGCGCGAAATACCACCGAGAAACCATTTCGCAGAAATGACTTCTTCAGCGACCTGTTAGACCATAGTTAGAAGTAATCAGGTCTATCGAAGTGGAAGCGAGTTAAACATCGCAAGTGAACCAACCTATTTGTTTCGCATGCGAAACAAATTAAATCTCAAGTATCGCTGACGTAGCTGAAGCCAAGTACAGCCTAACACAGTTCTGAATCGTATCCCAGGGAGTAGTGTAGGTCAGGTCGCCATCCAGCTTCTTAGTAAGGTCGGTTCGCCAAGCTCAATCTTATCCAAGGACGACACCTGATGACCAACCCCATGATGGACCTCCGCGCGCTTGTCGACCAGAGCGGCGACGCAGATTTGTTGCGCGAGATGATTGGCTTTGCCGCCGAGCGGCTGATGGAGCTCAAGGTTGGCGGCAATACCGGCGCGGACTATGCGAGAAGAGCAGCGAGCGGGTGACACAACGCAATGAATACAGAGAACGGTCGGACCGGAACCCCATACAGGCAGCGTGGAGCTTCGCATCCCGAAGCTGCGCACCGACTCCTATTTCCCATCTTTCTTTGAGATCGTGTCCCACGGGGTGGTGTAGCTCAGGTGGCCATCGGGTTTCTTGGTAAGGTCGGGTTGCTAGACTCAATCTGATCCAAGGATGACACCCGATGACCAAACCTATGATGGACCTTCGCGCGCTTGTCGAACAGAGCGGCGATGCAGATTTACTGCGTGAGATGATTGGCTTTGCCGCCGAGCGACTAATGGAGCTCGAGGTTGGCGCCAAGACCGGCGCGGACTATGGCGAGAAGAGTGCCGAACGACTG
>NZ_JAYWLC010000048.1:0-8140 GCF_040297545.1 Thioclava kandeliae | reverse complement strand
ATCATAGGTTTGGTCATCGGGTGTCATCCTTGGATCAGATTGAGTCTAGCAACCCGACCTTACCAAGAAACCCGATGGCCACCTGAGCTACACCACCCCGTGGGACACGATCGATGGTTAGATCTCTAGAATGCCCAAGCCTGCCAACACCCGCTACCGCACGACTAACTGATCTGACTATAACGCCTCCCTGAAGCGGCAAGGATCGTTGTCGGTTTGGTTCGATCCGGACATGTCCTGGCAGGCGGAGCGAAATGGCAGGCGCGGGCATCCCGAGACCTTCTCCGATAGCACCATTCAGACCTGCTTGACGCTGACAGTGCTGTTCGGCTTGCCGCTCCGCCAAACCGTCGGTCTGGTCGCGAGCCTGATCAAGATGGCGGGGTTCGACTGGCCCGTGCCCGACTATTCGACGCTCTGTCGCCGTCAGGCCAGGATCAAGGTGCAGATCCCTTATCGGCGCTCCGGGGCGCCTCTGAACTTGCTGATTGACAGCACCGGCATCCGCTTTCGAGGTGATGGAGAATGGCTCTCGCGTAAGCATGGCGCGACCCGCCGACGCGAGTGGCGGAAGGTTCATCTTGCGATGGACACTGCCACTGGCCATATCCGCGCGGTCGAATTCACCTCCAGCAGGCAGGCGACAGCCCGATTCTGCCGGAACTGTTGTCACAGAGCCCGGCCAGCGAAGAAATAGAGACAGTCACGGCCGATGGCGCCTAGGACACATGCCGCTGCCATGCGGCGATACTCGAGCATGGGGGAGAACCGATCCTACCGATCCGTCGCAATGGCCGAGCATGGAAGCCGGACTGCCCCCCCGCCATATCGCGAAACGAAATGCTACGTGCGACGCGATGTCTGGGCCGATCGATCTGGAAGAAATGAACCGGCTACCATACACGGAGTCGCGTCGAGGCCCAGATGAACTGTCTGAAGCTTTTGGGCGATCGGATCATGTCGCGAGACCCTGACCGCCAGACTGCAGAAATCCAAATCCCTATCGCTATCATGAATTGCTTCTCGGCCTTGGAGAGGGCCGAGATCGAAGCTGTGCAATAAGGCCGATAGGGAAAGGGGAAAATCATCCTTGCGTCCGATTAGCGCAACAAGGCCGTCATCTCGAGATCCTCTCTAAGAACGCGATCCAGACCTGTCTCACACTTCAAGTATCATTCGGTTTGCCGTTTCGCTAGACTGCCGGTTTGCCGTTTCGCTAGACTTCCGGTTTGGTCGCGAGCCTAGTCGAGATGCCCGAGCTGTACGCCTGATTGTTTGACGCTGTGTAGGCGATAGGGTTGAAGCACGGTACAGTTCCGCTTGAGGTCATCTGCTTCACGTAGGGATATGTATATCTCTATTTCAAAGGGCGGTCCCAATGGGCCGCCCTTTGAATATTACTAGTTTCCCTGCTTTTGCGAGAGAAGTGCCTCGACAATGCGCGGAACGATACGGTGGGCACCGGCATTGCTGACATGGTCATCATCAAAATAAAGTGGTAAGCCATCGACGATGTTATCACATCGTCCTGTGTCTTCGTGACAGAAAAGATCATCGACTCGTACCAAGGTGACTCGGCCTTTTTCGGCTCGTGCTTGGACATCATGCAATAGCGATACCGTTGGATCATTGCGTCTATGATAAGATTCATAAGATGTTGATAAATATGGAATTTTACCGATATCTTTCATAAGATTGATGCCGGCTCCTGGGACGTTCCATCCAGCTTCCGGGATTGGCTCGACAATAATCAATTTAAATTCTCGGGAGAGCCCCACTAAACGGTCGAGCATTTGATGACGGAGTTTAATCAGTCGAGTTTCCTTGGACTCATTAGGGTCAAACTCATTCGAAAAAGTGCTGATGCGTCCATTGTTCGTCTCAATGCCGCCTTGGCCATTATCATACCCTGTTTCTTCAAAGAGCAAAGTGAAACGCGCCACTAAAATCAGCGTATCGATTTCATGCTTCGCAGCCCAACCTAATGCGTTTTCCGTGAATTGCGAGCAAGCATCCGGCCTATCTGCCTTAGGCCAATAAAGCCCAGGAATAGGCGCGCATGCATTCATGTTGGCAGGATATAAGGAAATATTTTTAGCTTTAGCCATTTCGATCATAATCGGCGAAATTGCCCACCCATGGCTGTCTCCTATCTGCATGGCTTTTGCTTGTGGGTTCGTCGCGGTGTTGAAGCACCCATCCAAAGGAAATGTCTCAGAAAACGTCGAAGAGTTCGTGATACAGTGGTAACTTGGACGCTCAGATGCTAGCAGAAAATTTTGATATCCTTCTGGATAGCGAAATGCCGCACCTTGGCTTGTGACACCCATCAGGCCAAACGCGGCAAATACTACCATCCCCGTAGCCGAAGCAGTGAAGATCTGGCGCTGGCGCGGTAGGAAGGCCCTTTTTCCTCGGAAGGGCTGTTCGATGAAGCGCCAAGTCAGAATGGCCAGAATAAGAGCCAGCCCGATCAATGCCAGCATATGCATCTCGCCCAGACGATGCCCGAACTTCAGCCGTGCGATCGCGAATATCGGCTGGTGCCAGAGATAGAGCGAATAGGAGACCAGTCCGATCCCGACGATGGGTTTCCATGAAAGAACGCGAGCGACCCATGTCCCTTTACGTGCGAACAACACAATCAGCACTGCGCCGAGCACTGGCACCAGTGTGACGGCGGACGGGAAGCGCATCGTGCCGTCGATCAACACGATCCCGCCTGCGATCAGCGCCAGTCCCAGTCCCGCAAGCCATTGATTGCCCCGTAGATGTGGCAGCGCGAAGGCGCAGATGGAACCGGCGAACAGTTCCCACATGCGCGACGGCAGAAGGTAGAAATTCGCGCTTGAGGCGTGGCGCGACATCCACTCGCAGAGCCCGAAGGAGCCGAGCGTCAGGACTATGATCATCCCCAAGGTTGAGCGCCGACCATAACGCCAGAGCAGGAAGAGCATCACGGGGAAGAAAAGATAATACTGCTCTTCGACGGCGAGTGACCATGTATGTAAAAGCGGTTTGTTCTCGGCGTCGGTGTCGAAATAGCCGGCTTCGCTCCAGAACAAGATATTGGAAACAAAGGCCATGCAGGCGAGAATGCTCTGTGAGAAATCGGTGAAGCGCTGCGGGTCGAGCTGGATCCATGCCATTGGGATGGTGCAGGCGATGACGATGAAGAGCGCGGGCAGGATCCGCCGGAAACGGCGCTCGTAAAATCGTAGGATCGAGAAGCGGCCCTCGTCCAACTCGCCGATCAGGATGGTTGTAATTAGATAGCCAGAGATGACGAAGAAGATATCGACGCCGATGAACCCGCCAGAAATTTGGGAAAACCCAGCATGAAAAAAGAGGACAGGCAGGACGGCAAGGGTGCGCAAGCCGTCAATTTCGGCGCGGTACTTCATGAAAAGAACTTTCGTGGCAGAATAGTGTAGCGCGGCCGAAGGGGTCACGTGCTGGTGATAATGCAGGGCATTGGGACGTGGAGCAATATTTACCTGTCGGACATGGTCGATACATCGTAACCAGTGTTCCGATCACATCCTGACGGCGTAATTCCAAGGCATGCGGATCGAAGGCATTAAGTTTGCAGGGCTCGATTAGCGAGGCGTTGACGGCCCAGTTTTCGGTGCCCGTATTGTGGCCGGTGAAAGAAAGAGGGATTCGGTTCAACGCAATGGATCGAATGGTACGCTCGACGGTTTTGTAGTCGAGTTCGACGCTGCCATTGATCAGGGACAGGTCGTCCCAATATTTTGTAATGTGGACAAGCGCTTCGCCTGAGGGGGGCTCGCGACACACGCACGATGCTGGGTGGAGCCACATTTATGTGATCCGTAAAGGGTAGATGTCGTGAAACAGCGCAAACGCATTTCAGATCTTTAAGGCGCTTGCGGAATAAGCGTGCCCGCTGGGTGAGCATTTCGAGTCAGGCTGTATATTACCGGGGCAGCCAATAAGGGACAACTCAGATTGAGAGTACATTCATTTCACAGTAAAATTGATTTAAATGAATGCTCTAAGAAACGACACTATTAAATAGATAATCCAAACCCAAAATGCCAACCCTAAGAGGGCCATTGGAAATATCCACCATCCAGCCGATATTTCTAAATAATACTGATTTTTTTTTGAATGAAGTTCTTTATGCTGGTTGTGGAGAATAGCATCTTTTTGAATTACTGCCATTTGATGTCCCCTTGCGCTCACTCCCCACACCCTTGTGTGGTTCACCCAGTTTTAGATAAACGATCATATTTCTTAACAGGTTGTTAAAAGAACGGTCATTCTGTGACTTAAGTGAGGTATCATATATAGCTATAGTTAATAAATATACACGCTATTAACTAGCTCGCTTCAAAGATTAAGGCTTGATCCAACGCAGACAAGACCAAGGCTATAATGATTTTCTTATTCTACAGCTTCATCATAACTTGGCGATGTCTTTGGAAATAATGAAGGTTGATGGCCTCCCTGATTGGAAAGTCAGGGAGGCTTGCAATGCGAAGGTCGTTTAAACTAAATTTGATCGTGGCGGCTTGAAACGAGCCCTAGAGCGCTAAGTGATCTATTAGGCTGGAGCTATCTGTCAGAACGCTTGAAACAAGTGGTTCCTCCACAGTTGCATCACCTACATCGATAAGATCATGCCGCCCTTCCTCGATTGTAAGCCACGATACGGTCTCAGCCATATGAATCATCTCACTATCTTTGGATTGCTCCTCCTGAATGTAGAGGCTTGTTCCATCGTTTGCTTCTTTGGTGCGTAGCACCATAGTATCGCTACCATTATACGACTGGCTGTCACCGAAGAGTGCGAGGGAACTATCTGCGGCTATTTTCGACCCTATGTGAGTGATCGCTTCGGTCCCTTCCGAAATGATGGATTCAGACGCAGTTTCGATAGCTACCCACTGCACAACCCGCGTTGTATCATTGCCAACGTTTCCATCTGCTTCTTGAGACGAAAGTCGGAGGGTTGCGCTATTGCTATCGACCTCACCAATTCGTTCAGTTACCGTTTGACCTCCTTCGCCAGAAACAGACGCAAGAATAGTCGGTGTTTCGTCAAATCCTTCATAAGCGATATCTACCGCTGCTCGTCCGGTGATCTCTTGGGTACCAAGAGTAATTTTCGTACCGTCCGAAAGCATATGTTGGCCCTCGGTCCCAGCCATCCACGAAATAGTTTCAGTGGTATGGTCTCCATCGAGATAATCCCATTCAGAAAGCCGTACATCGAAGCCTTCATCGGTAATATTCCGTAGTTCAGCTGTAACAGGATCCGAGCCATTTGTTGTAATCGGGCCTAGTACGACTACAGCATCAGTAATAACTTCACTGAATGTTACATGCACCCATCCGTCTTCGCTCCCATCCCGGTTGAGCGAAATACTACCAATTTCAAGAGCGCTGTTTGTTGCGTTGTAACTAGTGGGTTCTGAAGTGGAAAGGCTATATGTTCCAGTACTAAGGCTAGTGTATGCTACTGTTTCTTGGGCGTGAGCTGTCTCTCCGTCAGCAGACTGCTCCTCGGCAACTTTGAGATAAGTAGCACCATTTTTCGTAGTTTGTCGTACGCTTGCGGTATCGATGCCATTTGCGGTCTGCATGTCTGCAAAGACTGCTTCGCTATTCGTGCCACCGATGCTGACCCAACTAGATGCTAAGCTGGTCACGCCATTTTCGACGAGATTACCACCATTCTCTATTATAACATAATCGAACGTGCGAGCCTCTGTCGCATGGCTTCCATTCTTAGCTTCCTCTGTCTGCATTTGAACACTTAGTTCATCGGAAGACACACTAGTAAGGCGATGGGTAAGGACCTCATCTCCTGTGCCTATTAAGCTACCATACGCAGACACAGTGTTGGAACTATCAAATCCATCGAGAGCGATAGTCGATGCGTCTGTACCGGAAATCTCAGAGGAGCCGAAAGTGATCTGCGTACCATCCGCTAGATAATAGCTACCTGCGCTACCTGCCATCCAAGATATTTTTTCAGTGGTGTGGCTGCCATCAAGATAATCCCACTCGGTTATACGTATTTCGAAACCGGTGCTGGTCACGTTGCGAATTTCAGGGACCAGTGGGTCGCCGCCATTTGTAGTAATTGGGCCGACAACGACAATCGCATCATTGATCTCTGATGCAAATGATACTGTAACCCAGCCATCCTCACTTGCCACTCGAGACAGGCTGGTGACACCAACTTCCATATGAGCTTCAATCGAGGTTATTGTTTCGGTTACGAGTGTGTCGGATGCTGTGTCGGCTTGGGGGGCCGTTACGTCGCTTGTCTCTGAAGTCTCTGGCGCTGTCGGCTCAAATGCTGTTCCATCGAGGATACTGGAAGCTTCAATCCATCCAGCTCCTTCAAGTTCAGTTAGATCTGCGACGTTGTAGCTACCGTCAGTGAAGGCGACTGTTTCGATGTTGCTAAGAGCGTCAATATCATCGCCAATTTTGATTAGGACTTCGGAGCTGGTGTAGTAGACGAACACGTCGTCCGAAAGCTGCTCGTAGACAGCGGTATCATCGCCATTTCCGCCATCGAGTGTGTCGCTTCCATCGCCGCCAATTAATGTGTCGTCTCCTGCTTCGCCGGAAAGAGAGTCATTTCCGTCTTGACCGGCTAGCCAATCGGCTCCTTCGCCACCGGCCACTATGTCATCGCCTGCACCGCTCAGAATAATGTTATCGGCAGTATTCCCAGTAATGTCGTCGTCGCCGCTGCCGGTGTAGACATTTTCAACAACGGTATCCAAGGCGATTGCAAGATTTTTGTCCTTACCGCCGAGGTCTGAGAAGCTACCGGGAGTAAGATCTATACGTTGATCTGCACTACGCGCACTAATATCAATCGTATCAATGCCACTGGCATCGACTATCGTCTGAGCGCGTGCATCCAGCAGAGTTACACCACTATCTCCGTAGGTAGTGTTGCCGCTATGGACTGAGTCAGACGTGCCGTACAGCTGCTGAATTGCTAAAATGTCGGCAATTTGCGGTGTGACTACGTAAGCAAAACTTGCATCCATATCGCTACTGAGCGACTGGTAGAAATACGACATAATAGAGTATTGCCAAGTATCATTGGCATAGTCAGCATCAGTGGAAAAACTAGCTGAACTATTGTAATCGCCAGAATGCCCTAAGCCTAGTGCATGGCCAATCTCATGAATGTAAGTCTGCAGCATGTATGCACTGGACGCAAACTTGGAGTAGATATTGACGTTCGATGAGATAGTTTCGCCGTTAGAGTACAGCGACCAAGTGTAAGCACCCGAATATGAATCGGTGAATTTGATTTGTGCGGTGGACGAGGTGGTCTCGGTGAACGTAATGCCCGAAGCATCAGTCCACGCCTGCAGTGCAGCGCGAGCGTAAGTAAGGCTACTATTACTCAGGCCGGACAAATTGACTGTGAGAGTGTCGGAGGACGTAATATCGAACTTTCGCGTCGAGCTGCCCTTGTCATCCCAGTAACCCGTAGTCAGATAAGTCGCGATTTGCTCAACGCTCCACACCGGCTTGCTACTGGCTGCACTATCTGTAGTGCTACTACTAGCTGCCAGGTCGATCAGAGGGGCGATGTGGTTTACGCTGCCGCAAAGTGTGCACATGGAATGCTGTCCTTCATATAAACAGTCTTTGTGACTGCGTGGTTGTGCTTGTTTGAAGCGATGCGGATAAAAGCCGCAGCATAAATGCTCGTTTTGCCGGTCCTCTGACGATGCGTATTGCTGGTTCCGTCTTAAGGACAAAGGCAATTTGGTAATTTGAAGTGGAAGAGCTTTGATCAAAACGAGGCGGAAAAATGGCTATTCGACTCAGCTTTAATCTAAAGTGACCTTATTGTGGGTGACCTGCCACCGGGTGTTTCTCTTTCAGCATCGATTGGTGTCTGCCGGGCTTGATGATGTAGTCGCCCCCCGACGGCCTCTCTGTGCCAAGGTGGGATCGCAACAATCCATTCTGGGAGGCGGTTATGTCGGAGATTACCACTGTGGGACTCGATCTGGCGAAGAATGTGTTCCAAGTACACGGCGCTGATGCTCGTGGTCAGGTCGTACTTAGAAAGAAGCTGCGACGTGCGCAGGTGTTGGATTTCTTTGCAACGCTTCAGCCTTGCGCT
>NZ_JAYWLC010000047.1:0-8706 GCF_040297545.1 Thioclava kandeliae | reverse complement strand
CGCTGATCAGATGCGTCCGAAACTGCCAAAGCTGGCGACCCTCATGGACGGCGCCGAGGAGGATGTGCTGGCCTACATGACCTTTCCCCAGCAGCATCGAACGAAGCTACACAGCACAAATCCGATGGAGCGCCTAAACGGCGAGATCAAGCGCCGTACGGACGTGGTCGGGATCTTTCCTAATGAGGCTTCGATCCGCCGCCTCGTTGGGGCCATCCTGATGGAGCAGACCGAGGAATGGACCGTCCAGCGCGGTCGATACATGACACTGGAAACGCTGGCGCCAATCTGCGATGATGTCGTGGTCAGCTTGCCTGCAGCGCAGCGCGACTGATCAGCTCGGCCCGCCAGTCAGCACGAGGCCCGCTATGAGCTACACCATCAGTTGGGACACGATTGAAAGGGCTTTGGTCGCCGGATCGGGGCGCGGTCTTTCTGCCGGTCGATCTCGGGCAGGCTTCCGCCCCCGTACAATCCGCTGCCCCCTCTCGGCCAGTCATTGTGGAACTGCGACTTTCTAATGGTCGCTGTCTGCGTTTTGACAGCAGCATGAACACCGCCCTCCATCTAGCGCAACACGCCCATCATCAGCGCTTCGGTTAATCATGTCTTCTTCACCGGAATCTCCTCGTTCGTCTTGCCTAGAAAGTTCTACTTCCGTATCCCTTTAAGATCAGGGCAGATTAACGATACTATGCGCTTAGGTAGAGGTGGTGTCTTGAAAAAAAAATTCTTAGGAGATTGCCTAAGTATAATTCCGCTTATTAGAGCGAATATTACTGATCCTGAAAAAATAATCGCAAGTGTAACGGTGCTTGAAATGGTAAAGCCAACTGTAACTAGGGTTGCATAAATTAGTCCGATAAAGAATTGATGTAGAAGAAAAATATCCAGTGAATACTTTCCGAGCCTCGAGAAGCATTGGGAGAACCATTCGGCGCGCTGTGCTACGAACTGTACAAGATAAACAAAGGCAATAGTCGCAGGTAGTTGCAGGAGAAACGTTGCCAGGTCGTAAGAAAAAATCCCTTGCCGTTTTATAACGTAAGCTACAAACCAAATTGATAGCATCAATGCGGCAACGGTATATTTCGTCTTGAATGGTTTACGTAAGTGCGAAGCGAGAAATACACCCATCGAGAAAAACAGTATTCCGCGTGCGCCAAGATTCCATATAAGTGTTTTCATTCCAGACGAATAATTGAATACGTCCAGACTGGCGAGCATAAGGGCGGAAGATACTAAAACCAAAATAGATTTGATCCCAATCGGAAGTCGCCGAAATATGACTGTCATCGCTCCCAGTATTGCGATTGCATAGATGAACCAGAAATTTCCATACGGATTTATAAGGAAAAGAATTTGGTAGGAGGCACTTTCGTTGCTTATCCAAGGATAATGATGGATGCCAATCTGCGACGCCAGATATGTGATTGTCGTCCAAAGCAACACTACCCAGAAAGCCCACAAAAATCTATTTTTCAGAAACCATTTAATCCCTCGCCGCGCAGGTTCTGCAAAAAGAATACCAGAACATAAAAAAAAGGCTGGCATCCTAGCCATACCCATTGCTGCTCCAAATTCACCTAGAAATCGATGCAGTTCGATATCGTGCGATTGGGACCAATATTTTGTTGCAATCATTGAATGATGCAGGACAACAAGGGTTATTGTTACGCCGCGAATTACGTCTAACCAAACTTCGCGGTTAGCTTCTGAAGAAGGCAAGTGAATGAACTCCCGTTAACTCATCAGTGCTAATTAATTTCTTAAGCGCATGACGCGCATCATTGGCGACTTAATCGTTTCTACAACAATCGTCTCCTTCATCAGGCCCTTGTCATACGCACGCCTATCGAAGCATTCGGACTAAGATACTTAACCTAAGCAGATTCAGCTGAGTCGATACAGTGCATCCGTTGCACGTCGGAGAATATACATTGTCAGTAAAGAAAAACGGTCCCTACAGGCTACTATTTTTGTCTTCGTGAGCACCCGCTCCGCGTGACTTCCGCCCTGTCTATCTCTGGTTCCATAACAACATCTTCCGGCTCCTCGCGTTTGCCTGCAATCTAAGTAGTCCTCCATAATGCGGGATAAATTATCCCAAAAGGTGGACCACTTCAGTAGGACAAGACCAGTCAGACCAGTTCGTCGTGCGGTAGCGGGTGTTGGCAGGATTTGGCGCAGGATTTGGCATGGCAGATGATCTGACCATCCGGACTCACGCGGTGAAGCCTTCTCACCAATGTGCGCAACTTGCCCCATCTGCGCCCTTCTGAGATTCTTGCACAAGATTGCGCGACCTTTGCAGTCAGCGCCGTAAATCTGAAACACATTCCTCACCAGGTCCAGTCCGACTGGGAAAAATTCCGACATGACCGTTCCCCTTTGTGGATCGTTGCAGACCCACCTTGGCACAGAGGTGCCGTCGGAGGGCGGTTAAATCATCACGGTCCATGAAGGGCCGTAATATGTTTTAATCAATTGGTATTTGGGGGGATGACACTTGATTTTTTGACAAGGATGTTCGTGTTCGTGTTCGTGTTCGTGTTCGTGGGGAGAGAAAAGTGGCAGGATGGCGTGCGCCGTATTCACTTCGAGACCAGGTTGCACCAGCCATCAGCCACAGAATGGGTACTAATGAGGAATTCGGAATCAGATCAACAAGGTTAGCCACCAAAATGAGTGCGATACCAGAATCTAGTGTATTGAGGCCATAGCGTCGATGGCGCAGCCACATGAGAATGGCTCCCCCACATAGAAGACCAAACTGTCCAAGATATCCGACCCATCCATACACCCCAATCGAGATTACCCAACTGCCGTCGGTCGTTGATTGGTCTGCGCCTGTAATAGGGTCGAAAACACGGGAGCGTCCAAAACCTCCCCATCCTGTCAATGGCTTCTCATTCGCTTTTTCAAGAAGAATATCTTCATTTCTCAGTCGATATTCAAATGAAGCAGCGCGCTCGGGACTAATTAATGCAACATAATCAGTAATGCGTTCAGTCGGAATCGCGCCGCTGCCGCGAGCCATAGGGTATAGTAGGACTGTAATTGAAGTCAGGCCGGCCAATAGGAATTGAATCTTTAAGGGCGCTACAAGTATGACAGCTGTCAATGGTAGACAGATTAGCATTGCGCCGAGATTTCGAGAAAAATAAAGCACAACTATCATCCAAGCTGTCGCTAGTAGCCAGCGTGATCTTCGCCCGTCGATATTGGCACGAGCCAAAGCGGCGCATGCAAGCGCACCCATACAAATAAAAATTCCGACGCGAAGCCCGTGAGCGAGAAACACAATCGGCCGGAATCCTTCACGCACGTGTTGGCGCCAATCGCTGGCGAAGAAGCCGTATAAATCACGATTTAACTGAGGGCTCATTCTCGCTTCCCACATCACCAAAACCGAGTAAATCAGCGAGGCGATGGCAAAAACTTTTAGTAGATCATTTGCCGCTTGGGGTGTCCCGAGTTCCCTTCGAGCCAACCAAAATGGCAAGAAGATAACTGCGAGATTTTGTACCATGGAAAGCATATCATAGAGTGCGATGCCTTTGAGGTAACGAGAGCCATAGATTAGCGCATTTTGATTTGTAAGCCATGTAAGAACCGGCGCACAGAGCATCAGTAGAAGAATGAGTGGTACCAAACGCGCCACTCGAGAACCGGGGCTTGTACGTTCAGTACGGTCCTTTACACTACGATTTACATTGGACTTTTGAGCGCGTTTTATACTCACCCGTTTTAGTCGTGAATTGTGTGCTGCGAGAAACAAAATCGTGCAAAGACTAGGCATGAAGCTTTTATCAATCGCCGGCAAAAGTGGGGGGTCGAAGCTGATGCGTTCTGGGATAAAGAGATAGCCAAAGATAATTGTTGCTGGAAGCGCTATCGAAACGCGATATTTCTTGAATAGAAGCCAAGTAACTAAAGGCCATGAAAACAAGACAAATGTGGCGAGCGTGTTGGGCATAATCGTCTAAAAGCTTTCCGGATCTTGAGCGTGCAGTCCTTGTAGCGGTAGATTTTCACGCCGAGGCGAAATTTACGAGCACAAAATGTGACTTAAGCCTTTAAGCGCTAGATAGATCGCGATTATGATTGTTATCCATGGCCTTGCTCGAGGGATTTTCCATATATGCCAGAAATGTTTGGCGCGTCCGACGTTCTACCTGAAGCTGATAGGGCTACAACGTCCATATGTATTTCCATCATAAACTTCCGTACCGCTCAGATGACCATCGAATGTACACGTTCGGTGCTTGACGATCTTGAGTCAGATGGGATTGACGGACATGTTGTTCTTGTTGAGAACGGATCTGGTGATGACTCTGAGGAAAAATTAGCTGCTTGGATTGCAGATGAAGGACTTTCTGATCGCGTCACGCTAGTGATCTCAGCGGTTAATACGGGTTTTTCTGGAGGGCATAATCAGGCAATTGCAGTATGCCGAGCAGCATTTTACCTGATCCTGAATTCAGATGCCGTACTGAAACGCGGATTCTGCAAGGCTATGCTTCAGGCTGCAGCCAAAGAGCATCAAGCAGGTCTCTTTGCGCCGCGCATAGACTATGACGCCGGGGGGCAACAAGTTAGTTGTTTCAGGGTTGCCTCGCCGCAATCAGAGCTCATTCGTGGGGCTGGTACTCGTCAGGTTACTAGCCTTCTTTCTCGCCATGTGGTGGCACTTGAGATGCCACCTCGACCTGATCAGATCGGCTGGGCAAGTTTTGCTTGTATATTACTGCGCGGGAGCATGGTGGATAAGCTTGGTCCAATGGACGAGGGGTATTTTCTATACTTTGAGGATACCGAGTATTGCTTACGGGCTGTACGTTCGGGGTGGAAAATATGCTACGTGCCCGAGGCGCATGCGATCCATTTTCGTGGCGGTTCTGGGCCGGTTAAGGCCTTAGCCGCTCAGAAGAAGCGTATGCCAAGGTACTTTTATGCGTCACGCAGTCGTTTATTGTATCAGGCTCATGGTCCCGTCGGGCTTTGGCTCGCGAATTTTGCTTGGATCTTCGGACGAATTCTGGCCCATCTACGGGTCTTGACTGGCAAGCCTATTCCGCCATCCAATAGTTGCGAGTGGCGAGATATTTGGACCAATATTTCAAGTCCTTTGGGGGATCGTTACGCTCCATCTGGGACGGGCCATTCAGCCCACTATGACGGCTTCATACATTCGTCGACAGCGACACAATCTGACCAGAAAGTTGCGCTATGATCTGTCCAGACTATTTGATTATTGGCGCAATGAAATGCGGTACGTCAACGCTAGCGGCTCAACTCGGTGCTCAGCCTGGTGTATTTATGACCCAGCCTAAGGAGCCTGCCTTTTTTGCCGATGATGCCGTATTTTCTCAAGGGCAGTCTTGGTATGATAAGCTTTTTGCATCGGCTGATCGGGACGACGTTAAGGGTGAGGCTTCGACGCAATACACAAAGTTGCCAACCTTTCCTAGAACTGTGGAACGGGTGCGAAGCGCTGCAATCCAAGCAGGGAAAGCTCCAAAACTAATTTATATGCTGCGTGATCCAGTAGATCGTTTAATCTCTCACTACATCCACGAATGGTCGCAAGGTGTCATACGTGATCCGCTTGATCGGGCCCTCGAAACTCATCCTGAACTGATCAGTTATTCCTGCTACGGTAGGCAACTCACGCCGTGGGTGGAAGCCTTCGGGAGTGACATCATGGTCGCTAATATGTCCGAACTAAAAGATGACCCTCAGGGACTACTGGACCGTGCCGGTATACACCTTGGAAAAACTGATCTTGTATGGAAGCATGACTTGGGACGTATGAATGTCTCAGCTGAACGTGTTCGCCGCTTCCCCTTGCATGGGCTTGTATTCGCCAATCCGTTAGCCACTTGGCTGCGTCGTAACCTGATCCCTCAGACAGTACGTGATCGTATTAAAGCTGCTCGGCAAATGCAGGAAAGGCCTATTCTATCAAGTGCTAGCCGTGCAAAACTTGTTGAGACCTTCCGCACGGATAGATCTCAATTTTTGGCTTTGTTTCCCGAGAAGCAAAATATGGCACTTATTTATCCGGAGCCAAAGTAACTATGAGTCAGTTTTCTTGCGGTGCCGTAGTGATCGGGCGTAATGAAGGCAAAAGATTGATTTCCTGTATCGATTCTTTGTCTGATTTTAAACAGGTGATCTACGTTGATAGTGGGTCAACTGATGGTTCAGTGGACGTGGCGCAGGCGCGCAGGGCGAGAGTTTTGGCGCTTGATATGTCCCTTCCTTTCACTGCAGCGCGCGCTCGTAACGAAGGACTCGAACTGCTTCGTCGAAGCTTACCAGGCGTAGAATTTGTGCAGTTCATCGATGGTGATTGTGAGTTGCGGTCAGGCTGGCTCGAAGATGCGTTAGAGACGATGTTTTCTCGGCCGCTGGCGGGCGTGGTATGCGGTCGTAGACGCGAACGGTTTCCTGAGGCTTCAGTTTATAATGCACAGTGTGATCGCGAATGGAATACACCGATAGGTCTAGCGCGCTCCTGCGGTGGGGACGCATTGATGCGTATGGATGCTCTGGACGAGGTAGGCGGTTACGATCCGACCATGATTGCCGGGGAGGAGCCGGAACTGTGTGTCCGGTTGCGTGCAAAAGGCTGGGAAATTCATCGGATTGATGTCGAAATGACTTGGCACGATGCCGCAATATTTCGCTTTGGGCAGTTCTGGAAACGCGCGCGCCGTGCGGGGCATGCTTACGCGGAGGGAGCTTATCTACATGGTGCACCTCCGGAGCGACATAACGTTGCACAGGTACGCAGGGCTTTATTCTGGGGAATGGCAATGCCGCTTGTGTTGATGGCGTCACTTCTTGCGATCGGTTTATGGTCATTATTATTAATTGGAATATATCCTTTACAAGTTATGCGATTAGCAAAACGTAAGGGTGGGAGGCGCGATGCTTGGGAGGAAGCACTACTCCTTACCGTGGCCAAATTCGCTGAGAGCCAAGGGATCTTAGAGTTTTATCTTCGCCAATTAAGTGGGCGACGTTCAAAGTTGATAGAATATAAATAGTTAGCTGTAAGAAAAACATTTGAGGCTAGCTTGATAGGGTAGAGCGACTTCTTATCATCCAATGTGGTCGGCAACTAGAAGTTGGAGTTTTCTTGAAGATGGTTTTTCCGAAGGTAACGACAGTCTCGGTTGTTATTGCTTCATGGAACGGAGCTAAATATATCATTGAAACCTTGGATAGCATTTTGAATCAAAGCTACCCCGTTTGCGAAATTATCGTCGTAGATGATGGATCTAGTGATAATACAAGAGATCTTGTTGAGAATTATAATCCTCTAGTACGCCTCGTTGCGCAGCCCAATGCTGGTCGCTGTGCAGCCAGAAATAACGGTATTATGCAGGCCGTTGGAGATGCTCTTATTATTCTCGATCAGGATGATCTTCTGCTGCCCAACAATGTTGAGGTTGGGGTACGCATGTTAAATAATAACCTCCATGCCGCATTTAGTGGCGGGTTCTCTATAGGTATTAATGAAAATGGCGATGTAACGGGAGATCGGTTTGGATCTACTGGATTGTGCGATTATGGAACAATGTTGCGTGGGTCGATGTTTGTTCCACCTTCGGTCGTAATGTTCAGAACAAAAGTACTTCAGGAAATAGGTGGTTTTGACACGTCATTTAAGCGCGGTGGTGAAGATTCAGATATTTATCTTCGAGTAGCGCAAAATTATCCTGTTCACTGTCATGATATCGATGTGGTTGCATACCGGCGTCATGGAGAAAACGGCTCGAATGATGCTGAAGCAATGTTGACGACTAGTCTTCAGTTTATGGAGAAGCAGCGGAAATTTGTTGACCGACACCCGCAATATAAAGGTGATTGGCAAGTAGGTAGGGTACATTGGTGCCGCTTATTTGGGAAAAATCTTGTTATGCAAGGGGTCGGGGTATTAAAAGCTGGAGATGTTCCTAGAGCCGTCAAGATTTTTATTTTATCTCTACGATATCATCCCAAATCATTTGCAAACTTCGCTGCGTTTCATCTCCGGAGGATATTGAGTGGATGATCGCCCTATTGTTTCTGGCCGTTACGTATAAAAATTCGAATTAATATTTTATTTTTCGGACCTTATCTCGGTTGAAGCGCTGAACTTGCTTTGTGCAGCGGATCTTTTTATTCTGCCATTGATATCACGTAACCGCCTCTTGGTCGCGATGAATTCGGGGCCGTTATCTGACCTGATAAACTCCGGCGGACCGCGAAGGATGAACAGATCAGTCAGTGCGTTGATGACATCGACCGAGTTCAGCTTGCGTTTGACGCGGATCACCAGCACCGTCCCTAGGTGAACTCATCGACGATATTGAGCATGCGGTAGGCTCGCCCGTCCGCGGTCTTGTCTTGGACGAAATCGTAAGACCAGACGTGGTTCGGCCGCTCGGCCCGCAGTCGGACGCAAGAGCCATCTGCCAGCCAGAGCCGCCCGCGTTTCTTCTGCTTTTGCGGGACTTCAAGCCCCTCGCGTCGCCAAATGAGCTCGACCCGCTTGTGGTTGACGCACCATCCCGCCTGAACCAGAAGGCCCGTGATCTGGCGATAGCCATAGCGTCCGTGTAAGCGGCAAGCCGAGGCCGTTCAGGGCCTATAGTTCCATGGCATGAGTGCGTCGATCTCGGCGGCGGGCCATTGGTTTGCGATGCGCGT
>NZ_JAYWLC010000046.1:0-9188 GCF_040297545.1 Thioclava kandeliae | reverse complement strand
CAACCCGACCTTACTAAGAAACCCGATGGCCACCTGAGCTACACCACCCCGTGGGACACGATCCGCTTTCTTGAGGCCAAGACCGGCACCGCGTAGGCACTCGCGACCTGTCCGGACTGTGGCGGAGGGATCTCGAAGCTACTGAATAAGACGGATCGAGACGCTTTCGAAAACAGCCTCAAATCCAATACGAGGCTCGTGGCGTTAGACGAAGGAAATGCCGACGCCCAAGCTGGTATTGCGCAAACTGAAGCCATCCTGTCGCCGCTCACCTCCGCGCCATCCGTCAGTTCGAGATCTATTGCGGGCTCAAGCTCTTTACCGACATCAGTAAAGGAGATGCTGCGGCTTGGCGCAACGCGGTGATTGCCGGGACTTGCGGGCGAATGCACTGGTTACCCTTCGTCCACGCCATGTCGATATGGAGAGGCGGTAAGTCCGCCACGACGGCACAGAGCTGCGCGCCAAAAACGGCAAGAGCTTTGTCATGAACTGGTTTCCTAGCACAGATGCCTTTCAAACCCTGCTGCTTACATGGCTTACCGACATGAACCGGATCGGCTTGGGACCGGAAGACGCACTGTTCCCTGATCTTGCAGATTTGCAACGAGCGCCCGAGCCAGACCGCCCACCGCTACGCCCCATGCAAATCGCTCGAGCCGCTACGGAAGCATTTTCGCTCGCGAGCAAACACGCAACAGAACCCTATTCGCCGCATTCGGTGCGCCATACCCTCGCCCAGCTCGGGGATCGCATCTGCCGCGATTCAGAAGAGCGCAAGGCTTGGTCCTTGAACCTTGGTCATAGCACGGACGAAAACACCTGGACCTATTACGGCAAAGTCCCAGATGTGCGCCGGAGCGAAATCTTCGAACTCCTCGAGAATGAGCACCCCGCCAGCTCGCCGGAGATAGAACTGATGCTGGCATATCACGAGCATAGCCTGATCTTGGGCACGCCGGAGTTCAAGCAAGCCGAAAAGCTGGTCGAGCAGCGTCGAAAGGTGTTCAGAAAGAAATAGCAACATAACAGACAAGGACCGACGGTGTGACGATAGCACCTTCGGCCCCAAGCCGACACTCGTCCGAGTGGCCATGCTGGTCGCAGTTTCTCCATACCGGACATCTGTGGTATCCTTCAGCGAGATTTGGCACGCCAAGGTCAGCTCCCCGGACGGAGCGGTCATTGCCCGTTTTTAGTAAGGCCACAATAAAAGAACACAGTCTTTTGGTCCGCACGGGGAGTTCCGGAATGAAATTTGGTCTATCTTTGATTCTTATCCTGGTCGCAGGGCCTTCTCTTTCTCAAACCGTTCCAGGACTTGCCCATCTCCTGGACACATCCGAAGACGCGCGCCCTCTGTCCGTGTCGATCTGGTATCCATCCGAGGCAAAAGCATCGACCTCTGTCGGTGGAAATCCCGTGTTTGAGGGGGTTGCAGCAGCACCAAATGCAGAGTTCACGCATAGCGCGCTCCCGCTGGTGATTGTGTCACATGGCGGCCTGCGATCCGCGACTGATTCAGGTGCCTGGCTCAGTTCCTCCATCGCTCGGGCAGGCTTTGTTGTGGCCGAAGTCGATGCACCGCACCCGGACAACGCGGCGGCTGCCCTGAACGAAATCTGGCAAAGACCCCGGGACATCCGCCGCGTGATTGACCTGGTGCTGGCCGATACGACTTGGGGGCCGCGAGTTAATGAAACCATGGTGTCAGTCGCTGGATTTGCACTTGGCGCGACCGCTGCCCTATCCGTTGGCGGGGCAGAGCTTGATGTCGCCAGCTACCTTCGCTCTTGCGCGCCAGACAGGAAACAGCACGGACCGGATTGCGGGTGGTTCGCTGCCCAACGGGTCAACATGTCGGCCACCAATCCGGACGGCCTGGCCGGGATGGCGCGAGACCCCCGCGTGACTTCGGTAATAGCCATAAACCCGGAATATCCGGAAGACCTGGGCTCGGTGCCGGCGGATATTCGAAAGCTATCGATTTCCCTCGGCAAACCCGAGAGCACATCGGCTGATGGTCAGCAGACTCCGCCCTTTGTCGTGCCCCAAGCGTCGATATTCGATGCCTTCGCCGTTTGCACGCTCGCCGGACCAGAGATCCTAATGGAGGAAGAAGGTGATGCATCGATCTGTGGTGTCTCTTCGGACGCACGCCGGGCGATCCACCAGGACGTCTCCGACGCAGTCATATCCTTCCTGAATGGCGGAGCCAAATAAGCTGAAGCTGACGATCAGACCGGCCCTTAAGCCGCCGTTTACAAGAAGGTCCATCGCTGCTTAGCAGCTTATTCAAACCGGCCATCGGCAGAGAATGCAGCGTGGTCTGGCACGCCTAGGTCAGCAGTGCGGCACAAGAATTGACACTCAAGCTGCGTAACTGCCCCCTGCGTATCATGGGGAGAGCTTGCGGCCCAAAAACCAGTTCCGTTGGAACCTTGCCAGCTAGTGCGGGTGCCAGCTGCGGACAGCTCCCCGCGATCTCGCGGCAGGTCTCTGGGCCCAGTGACTTTGCCGCAAGAGGGCCAGGCCACAGGCTTTCAACAAGGGCGCCTTCGGCACGGATGATCGCATGTCGGGTCAGCAGAAGGTGACGATAGGAAACCTTGCGGCATCCTTTAGCGATCCGAGCGCCAGAACCCCTCGCTGCCGCAAGCCCCCCCGCGGCAACAAGGCGCGGCCCCTCGGTTGTGTCGATCACGACCCTGTGCTGGCGCGAGAGACGGAGTTCTTTGACATTCCCGGTGCTGTTGGGGCGGAACACAACCGGCTTGAGGCGCTCACATCTGGCCAGATCGGCGGCGTCGAATGTTTTCCCACCGGCCCATATCACCGTAATGGGCTGGCCCTCGGCGGTCAGGACCTCGTCGCCGGTCCGGATGGTCTCGACCGCTCTGGGGCCCGAGGGGGTATCGATCATTGTTCCCGCGACAAAGCAGGGGATGCCGATGGAATGCAGTTGCGGGGCTGTCGTGACGCTTGCGGGCGCCACGCCGTTGAGCAAGATCGAGGTGCCGTTGGGAAAGGTCAGCAGCGCGTTGCCGCCCACATTCGAAACCGTCACATCCCACGCATTGACCGGATTGCCATCGGCACCGGTCAGACCGGACACATCCAGCTGATCGGTAGTGGTGCTGCCCACCAGCGTCATGTCGAAATCCGCGACAGTATCCGCCCCGCCACCATCGCTTAGGGCATAGGTATCAGCGCCTAGCCCCCCGATAGGGTGTCATTGCCCGCGCCACTTGCAAGGGAGTCATTGCCGGTGCCGCCGTCGAGATGATCCGCGCCAGAGCCGCCGATCAGCGTATCGGCGCCACTTCCCCCGTGGAGTTCTATCCCCGAAGTGTCGGCGCTAGCATCGATCGAATCGGCGTAATTGCTGCCAACGATCCGTTCGATCTCGGTGAAGCTACCTGTTGAATCTGTGGTGGCGGGGGCGAATGAGCCGGCCTCGGCGCCACTGAAGGTGACCTTGAAGCCCTGATCGGCATTCGAGAAATCAAGCGCGTCGGTATCGCTATTGTCCGGCTCCTCTCCGCCCTGAACAACGTCGATGCCATCACCGCCGTAGAAAGAGAACGTGTCGCTGCCGGTGCCGCCCTTGAGCGTGTCATTGCCGGTCCCGCCGGAAATCAGATCATTGCCCGCCCCACCATCGACGAGGTCATTCCCGGCCTCACCAGCGATAATATCATTGCCGTCATCCCCATAGAGCGCGTCGTTATCGTCGCCGTCCCAGATCAGGTCGTCACCGGTGCCGCCTCTGACAGTATCGGCCCCCGCGCCCCCGTTTAGGGCATCATTGCCCGCGCCCCCGTCGATGGAGTCGTTCCCGGCCTCACCGGCCACGATGTCATTACCGGTGCCACCCAGGATCGTGTCATCACCGGTGCCGCCCCAGATGATGTCACCCTCGGAGCCGCCGTCGATATAGTCATTGCCGTCGTCGCCGCTGATCAGGTCCGCACCAGCATCGCCAACAAGCACATCCGCATCCGCGCCGCCCCAAATCTGGTCGGCCCCGTCCCCGCCAGAGATCGTATCAGTGCCCGCTCCGCCGTTAAGGATATCGTCGCCTGATCCGCCCGTGATGAAGTCATTGCCATCCTCACCGGCCACGGTGTCATTGCCGCTGCCGCCAAGGACCGTATCGGCACCGGCGCCGCCCCAGATGATGTCGTTATCGGCGCCGCCGTCGATATAATCGTTGCCATCATCGCCCGCGATGCTATCGGCACCGGTCCCGCCATAGAGCGTGTCATTGCCCATGCCGCCAGCGAGCGTATCGGCGCCCGAGCCGCCGGTGATACTGTCCGCGCCGCCGCCCCCCGAAAGCGTGAGCCCCGAGCTATCGGCCGCCGCATTGAAGGTGTCATTGCCCGAACCACCCTGCACCGCCTCGATATTGTCGAACGTCAGGCTGTCGCTGCCCGAGGCCGCCGTGCCATCCTCGGAGCCGGTGAAGGTGACCGAGACCCCGCTGGCCATGCCCGAGAAATCGAGCATGTCTTTACCGCCATCCTCGGTGCCATCGCCCTGATCGCCAAGGATCGTGTCCTGTCCCCAGCCGCTTGCAAAGGAAAAGGTGTCGTTGCCATAACCGCCGATCAACAGGTCGTTTCCGGCGCCGCCGATCAGGCTGTCATTGCCAGCCCCGCCCTGGATCGAGTCGTTGCCCGCCCCGCCATCGACCGTGTCATTGCCGGCGCCCGCATTGATCAGATCGCCGCCGGTCGTGATCTTGTCGCCGTCGCCATCGGTATAGCCCACGCCCATGCTATCATTGCCCGAGGTCCCATCCACGGGGTTCATGAAATGCATGTCAAAGCGGTCGGCAGCCATATTGCTGTCATTGACCAGCAGGCTGTTGAAGGTAATCGACCGGATTGGCGCCGCATTAAGGACCGCAACATCGGCGTTATTGGTCATCTCGGGCATCAGATACAGGCGACCGGCCGTATCTTGCATGATGACCGCGCTGATCGTGCCCGTGGTGCCGTCTATATAGGTGACGGTGGCCTGATAGGAGACGACGGAATCGAAGATCTGCGCGGGGCCGCCATCGATGGAAAACGTATCGTTGGTAAGGTTGTTATCGGTGTCATAGACGGTGGCATCCCCCCCCGAATAATTGACCGCAGAAAAATTATGGACCTGCGCATAGAGCGGGCTATTGGCCGTGCCGTATGTCGTGCCGACCAAGTTGCTGGCGCTACCTGCGACCGAATTACCCTCAGTAGGGTCAATGTCAGCCGCCGTGCCGAGAAAGATGACTTCGAAAGACGTCGCCATATCAACCGCCAGACAGTATCAACGGCCCTGTCACGCGCGAGGCCTTGTGAAGGCGGTGAAGGGTAAACCTGCCGCGTGATCCCATTGTCCACCACCCGCATTCTGAAGCACATGTCACCCGGATAATTTGGTAAAACGCTGCGGATCGGGCTTGCATCCGTGACACCACCCATCATGCGCATTGAAACGTTAAGGTTTACGTGAAAGGGCTGACTGCGCGTGCATGGAAATGGATAAGATTGAAACAAGCCCGCTCGGCCTGAGCAGGAGGGCAACCTGTTCACGGCACAAGTCTGTAGAGAGCGCCCGGTTCTAAGATGCGGCGCGTGATCGAAATGTCCGCTTATGGATATATCGAGATTGATTTTCCCACGTGCAGTGAGCGACCGCTTCCCGCCCATCATGTTTGCACTCGTTCCTCCTGGACAGTCGCGGTGCGTTAGGTCAAGCTTCCTCTCGATTTAAACGTCCGGTTTCAGCTTGAGCTCCTTATCCACACTGTGCCCTGTTTGCGCGAAAACCGTGGTCGGCATCATTCCTGCCCCGCGCCATGTACCTGAGTGGGGCGGCCTGAATGCAGCGGAGCAAATGCAAATGCTCGCATCCGTCGCGGATGCGTTGTCGAATGGCGTTTCAAGGCTTAGGACCTCTACCGCCTATGACCATTTCCACTTCGTTCTAAACGAGCAAGATCGCCTGACGACCGGCGGGACAGACCCTTTACTGCCAATCCTAGGCGAGCATATCGACAAGGCAAGCTCGGTCGATCTGGCTGTCGCCTTCGCGATGGATAGCGGCGTCTCGCTCCTGGAGCCTTGGCTGCGGGAGCTTCTTGAGCGTGGCGGGCGCCTGAGGATCATCATTGGCGATTATCTCGACACGACCGACCCAGCCGCACTCCGTCGGTTGATGGATCTGGAGGGCGCGGAGCTTTATGTCTTCGAGACAGGCGGGCTCAGCTTCCATCCCAAAGCCTGGCTTTTCAGAGCCGCTGATACCTCGGGAATGGGGGTGGTGGGCAGCTCCAATCTCTCGAGATCTGCGCTGGAGACGGGTGTGGAATGGAACCTGCATTCCGAAGCCGCCAGTGATCAAGTCGCAGAGGCTTTTGAGGACTTGCTTTCCCGTCCTCAGGTGTCGCGCCTGACAGCCGACTGGATCGAAGTCTATGCCAAACGCCGACGCGCCCGGCCTCTGCCGGATTTCTCGCGCGGCATTGTCGAAGCAGAGGGCCCGCCGCCCGAACCACATCCGATCCAGATCGAGGCGCTCGATGCTCTGCGTAGAACGCGCCAGACTGGCCACCGTGCGGGGCTCGTCGTGCTAGCAACGGGCTTAGGCAAGACCTGGCTCGCGGCGTTCGACACCATACGCGCCAAAGCTGCGCGCATTCTCTTCGTGGCGCATCGGGACGAGATCCTGACCCAAGCCATGTCCGCCTTCCGCAAGGTCCGGCCCGATGCGTGCATGGGGCGTTATACGGGCACCGAGAAAGAAACCGAGGCCGAGATCCTCTTTGCCTCGATACAGACCCTTGGCCGCGTCGAGCATCTGCGCCGCTTTGCGCCGGACCATTTCGATTACATCGTTGTGGATGAGTTTCACCACGCGGCAGCCCGCACCTATCAGAACCTGATCGAGCATTTCACTCCGCGCTTTCTTCTCGGCCTGACAGCTACCCCCGACAGGACCGATGGCGGTGATTTGCTGGAGCTTTGCGGCGAGAACCTCGTCTATCAATGCGACCTCTTCCGCGGGATCGATGCCGGCCGCCTCGCGCCGTTTCACTATTTCGGCGTACCGGACAATATCGACTATGCGCAGATCCCGTGGCGCTCGGGGCAGTTTGACCCGACCGAGTTGGAAGCGCAGCTCGCCACACAAGCTCGCGCCGAAAATGCGCTGGAGCAATTCCGCAAACGCGCCAGAGGCCCAGCCATCGGCTTTTGTTGCTCCAAGCATCACGCCGACTACATGGCGCAATTCTTCCGCGAAGCCGGGCTGCGGGCGGTGGCGGTGCATTCGGGCGACGCGTCCGCCCCGCGCGCCTCTTCGCTGACACAACTGGGCGCGGGCGAGCTGGATATCCTCTTTGCGGTCGATATGTTCAACGAAGGTGTCGACGTGCCTGAGATCGGCACCGTCCTGATGCTGCGTCCGACCGAGAGCGCGATCATCTGGCTGCAACAGTTGGGCCGCGGCTTGCGCAGGGTCGAGGACAAGACCCTGCAAGTGGTCGACTATATCGGGAACCACAGATCCTTCCTTACGAAAGTCGCGACGCTGACACGCGCGGGCAGTGGCGATCGCTCGATCACCCAGAAACTCGACGAATGGGAGCGCGGTGCTTTGGTGCTGCCGCCAGGCTGTGAGGTCACTTACGAGCTCGAAACCATGGATATCCTCCGTGCGCTCCTGAAACCGAAAGACGGCGCGAGCGAGCTCGAAGCCTTCTATCTGGAGTTCAGGGCACAGCAGGGCATCCGCCCACAAGCCATCGAGATGTTCCGCAACGGGTTCGATCCGCGGGCAACAGGGCATGGCGGCTGGTTCAATTTCGTGCGGGATATGGGCGATACATTACCCGAAGACGCCTTCACGACGCATGCCCGCCTTCTGGCGGATATCGAAAAGCCGAAGCGCTATGCGCCCGAGACACTCAAGGCGCTTGAGGCGATACTTGCCGGCATGCAGCCGACCGGCAGCACCGAAGCACTGGCCTTCGATCCGCATGTGAGGAACGGCCACAATGGCTGGCAGCTCGCCCGCCCCACGCGCGGTGCGGCGCTGCAAGACCTTGCCCAAGAGCTCATCGAGTGGCGGCTGGCAGAGGTGCCCAATACGCGGCCCGAGGCCGATGACGGCGCCACGCCATTTGTGCATCGCTCCAAAGGCTTGCAACTCTGGCAGCGCTATCTTGCCCCCGAGATCGCAGAAGCCTTCGGGGTCGCGTACAAGCAGAATGTCTGGCGCACCGGCATTCTCCCGATCCTCGAGAAAAACGCGCTCATTCTTTTGGCAAATGTCTCGACACAGGATCTTGTCTACGAGAACGGCTTCCTCGCGCCCGACCGCATGCGCTGGTTCAGCCAGAACCGCACGACGCAGGACGGTCGGCATGGCCGGATCATTTCGGGCAAAGAACGAGACACTGTCCATCTCTTTGTCCGCCGCGGCAACAAGCTGAACGGCAAGGTCAATCCATTCATCTACTGCGGCCAGCCGCGCTTCCTTGCGTGGGAGGGCGAAAAGCCGATCACGGTGACATGGCAACTGCCCGAACCCGTGCCGCTGGGGTTGCAAGCCGAGCTAGGCGTGCCGAAGGCCTTCTAACCGCAGAGAGCCTCCGTCCTCGCCCCCGTAGCCAGCGAGGCGACAACCAAGCCGCCCCACCACCATCTCATTGCCAGATAAAGTCTGCCCAAGCCTGCTTCATCGCGCGACGCTGCTCCAGTTGATCCGTGCGGTGATAGGCCGCCTCAACAGCATTCGCGACAGAAGGGGCCAAGGCGCGCTCGGCCACATCACGCGAATATCCGTTCTCCGATGCCCAATCTCGGAAGCTCGACCGGAACCCATGCGCCGTTGCGTAGCGACCTGGAACATCACTTTGGAACTATTGAAGGCGCAGAACCTGATCGTGTCCCACGGGGTGGTGTAGCTCAGGTGGCCATCGGGTTTCTTAGTAAGGTCGGGTTGCTAGACTCAATCTGATCCAAGGATGACACCCGATGACCAAACCTATGATGGACCTTCGCGCGCTTGTCGAACAGAGCGGCGATGCAGATTTACTGCGTGAGATGATTGGCTTTGCCGCCGAGCGACTAATGGAGCTCGAGGTTGGCGCCAAGACCGGCGCGGACTATGGCGAGAAGAGTGCCGAACGACTG
>NZ_JAYWLC010000045.1:0-9705 GCF_040297545.1 Thioclava kandeliae | reverse complement strand
TACTCCTCCATCATACGGGATAAACTATCCCAAAAGGTGGACCACTTCAGTGGGGCAAGACCAGATCTACGGTCTAGCAACGCAGCGTTGCGGCGATGGCCAGCATGGCGGACGCTCTGAGAGAGCCAAAAACGACCATGTCGCACTTAACGCCTACGAGCTTCAGATATCTGAAGCCAGTCAGCGAGGTGAAGTTGTGACTGCGATCCTGATATTTTTATATGATACTGAAATTTATACAAAAAGCATTTTTATCAGGTAAGGATATGCTTTAAATCACAGCGTCGCGTTAACGCCAGCCGTTATGATTGGCAGAGAGAATTCCACTAAATGCCCGCACGTCGTCGACCCAAGGCTAGCTGTAAGATTTCGGAAAAGAAGGTTTAAATCGCGCCATCTGCGCGTCGGTCAGTTGGAAGAAGTTGCTCGTGTCACTGCTCCATTTCTAAGCCGTGAGTTTCGCACTGAGGTGAAGATCAGTGCACCCTGCACCCTAGCGAGCGTTCAATTGGAAATATAGCCAGAAGAAATTTCTGGACGAAATATTGCTGCTTCACAAGAGTTCGGCAGATCAGCCTCCATCAGCTTGCAAAAACTTAGATGATCTTCAAGTTGCACATATTTCTGTGCAAGAGCGTGATTCAAACGCATGAGGCCCACGTGAGTGTAAGCTTTTTCCGCGGACGAACGAAGTGCAATCATTGCTTCAAGTTCACGGATTGCTTCATTAATTCAGCGCTGCTCTGCCAAGTAATATGTCATATGTTGGAACCTCATGTGCCTATGGCATGGCAATTAAGACCGAGTAACGCCTAATAGCGAATAATGTTCCTTTCGTTTATGCATCCCGAGCTTGTTGCGCTATTCGGCCTACAGTACGAGTAGCCCCATTCCCTCTGGCTTCAGGCCACGGCTTCGATATGGGCCCGTCCGAGGGCTGAGATGCGGTTCCTGATTGCGCTACGGGTCTGGATTTCGGCGGTCTGGCGGTCGGGATCTCATGACATGATCCGATCGCCCAAAAGCTTCGGACGGTTCATCTGGGCCTCGACGCGACTTCGAGCGTAATAGCCGGTCCATTTCTTTCAGATTGATCGCCCCAAACGCCGCGTCGCTCGCAGGATCTCGTTTCGCGATATCGCGGCGGGGCAGTCGGTTTTTCAGGCGCGACCATTGCGACGGATTGGAATGATCGGTTCCGCCCCATGCTCAAGGATCACGTTATGGCAGTAGCGTGTGTCATAGGCGCCATCGGCCGTGACTGTCTCTATTTCTTCGCTGGCCGGGATGTGTGATAGCAGTTCCGGCAGGATCGGGCTGTCGCCTTGCCTGCCGGAGGTGAATTCGAGCGCGCGGATATCGACAGTGGCAGGGTCCGTCGCAAGTTGAACCTGCCGCCACTCGCGTCGGCGCGTCGCGCCGTGCTTGCGCGAAAGCCACTCTCCATCCCCACTCAAAAGTGGATCCCAGTGCTATCGATCAGCAAATTTAGAGGCTGGCTGGAGCGCCGATGTGGGATCTGCACCTTGATCTTGGCCTGACGGCGACAGAGCGACGAATAGTCGGGTACGGGCCAGTCCAACCCCGCCATCTTGATCAGGCTCGCGACCAGATCGACGGTTTGGTGCAGCGGCAAGCCGAACACCACTTTCATCGTCATGGAGGTCTGAATGGCGTTATCGGAGAAGGTCTCGGGATGCCCGAGCTTGTCACTTCGCTCCGCTTGCCAGGACATGTCAGGATCGAACAAACCCGACAACGATCCTCGCCGCTTCGGGGAGGCGCTATAGTCAGACCAGTTCGTCGTGCGGTAGCGGGTGTGAGCAGGCTTGGGCATCCCAGAGATCTAACCATCAGGATTTCACAGACTAATCCCGCTCACCGATTAGTGCAACATGCATGCTTTATCGCCAGACTTCGCGACGAATTGCTTGATGGGGAGGTATTTTATTCACTGAGAGAGGCCCAAATCCTGATCGAACGTTGGCGCCAGCATTGCAACACGGTGCGCCCGCACAGTTCGCTGGGCTATCGCCCACCAGCGCCGGAAAGCATCGTGCCAGTAGACCAGGGGCCTACGATGCACTAACTTTTAAATTGAACCACTCAAATGGGGCAGACCACGCCTTATGCCAGAAGGCAGGCGGTGGCGTATTCGCCCAGAGCGAAGACAAGATGCGCCATCAGCATCCCCTTGAGGAGGCCTGCGCGATCGGGTACGCCCCGTCCCAGAAACCCGCCGCCCATCCCAGGCACCATGAGGCAGAGCCCCGCGCAGGTGGTGAGCCCGAGCCCGATCACCAGGAAGGGCCAGAAGCGCGACGTCTCGACGATCCCTCCGCCCCAGATCAGCGGATACGACGCGGCATAAGCGATGCCGACGAAATAGTGAAAGGCCCAGCCAAGCGCGTGATCGGCGCCCGTGGGGGCGGCGCTAGACACAAAGACCCAGCGGCCTCGCGCCATTCCGCGCAGCCAGAGCCCGACATTGCCCCAATTGGTGGGCGTTTTTCCGGCCAAGCGGGCCATCAGCTGAGCCGATAGGTCGAGGAGTAGTGTGGAGGCGATGCCGACCACGACGATGAAGCGGAGGATCTCGGATGCCATGACGGGCCTTTCGGGGGACGTGCGGACACTATGTCCGCTTTAAATTATGATTGCCCGAAAAGGCGGGCGCTTACAAAGGGATAAAACCCCCGCGGAATGTTCCGTGGGGGGGCGTGGGAGAACTTTGTGGAGGGCGCATCAGTATCCGGCCTTCTTAATCTCGCGCTCGGAAATCTGCTGTGCCTGCGCCAGGGCCTGATCGCCCGTGATCTGGCCCGAGAGCGCCGAAGAGAAAACCTGCCCGACTGCCGCAGCCAGCCCTTGGAATTCGGGGATACTGACCCATTGCGTGCCGAGATAGGGGAAGTCCTGCACTCACGGATGCATCACATCGACCGCCTCGATCAATTGCAGCGTCGCATCCGCAAAAGGCGCGTTCATGGTGTATTCAGGATTCGCATAAGGCGACTTGCGCGTGCCGGGAGGTGTATTGCCCCAGCTATCCTCGCGAGCCACAAGCTCGGTATATTCCTTGGAGGTCACCCCAGAAATAAAGGTTTCTACTGCCTTGGCATGTTGTGAGGTCTTGAGAATGGAGAGAGCCCATGACCAGAGCCAACTGCCATAATTATCGACCCCGTCCTTGTGTGGGAAGCGGGCAAAGCCGAAGTGATCAGCGTATTTCGCTTCCTTGGGATCGGTGATGACAGATGCGCCGACGCTCGCATCGATCCAGATGCAACATTTGCCCGTCTCGAAGAGCTCGGGATTGTCATTGAACTCGTTACCCACGGCGCCCGGAGAGCCGTAATTCTTCATAAGCTCCAGATACTTATCCATGGCCTCCTTCCATTCGGGGCTGCCGAGCTCGGACTTCCAGTCTACATCGAACTAGCGCCCGCCATAGGAATTGGCCATGGAGGTGAGGAAGGAGGTGTTGATGCCTCAGCCCGCCTTGCCGCGCAGACAGATACCATAGACACCGGCAGAGGGGTCGTTCATCGCCTTCGCGGTAGCGGTAGCGGTAGCGGTAGCGGTAGCGGCAGCGGCAGCGGCGTTCTCGTTCCAGGTGGGTTTTTCAGGGATGGTGTGCCCGTTTTCGCGGCCAGATCGCTGCGATACATAGTGATCGCGGATTCGGCATAGAAGGGCAAGCCATAGAGCTTGTCCTCATAGGAGGCGCTCGCCGCAACTGTGGGCACGAGATCCTCGCCATCATAATCGGCCGACAGATCGTCGAGCGGCTTGAGCCAGCCCTGTTTGGCCCAGATCGGCACTTCGTAATTGCCGATGGTCACCACGTCGAACTGACCGCCATTGGTCGCGATATCGAGCGTGACGCGCTGGAGCAGGAGGTTTTCCTCGAGCACGACCCAGTTGATCTTGATGTCGGGATGCCCCTCGTTGAAGACGCTCGTCTGGCGCTGCATCCGAGTCACGTCGGCATTGTTGACGGTGGCCTTCTCTTTCAACGCGGCTAGCCCTTCCGGGCCAAGCACCGGTGCGAGCGCCTCGACCGCGCGGTCAAAGGCGCCGTAACCATCTGCCGCCGTGACCTCAAGGATCTGCTCGGCCATCGTGTCAGAGGACAGCGTCAGGCGATGCGCGATCTGACCAATCGCCTTCATCGCCGCGCGCATCGTGTCGCCAGTGGTGCCCGAACTATCATCGGTGCGCACATAATTGCCTTCTGCCAAATGACATTCCTTCCAGAGCAGCTCGAATGCCAAGCCAGGCGCTGTGGGCGCGATGCGGGTCTCGAACAGTAGCGTCGCCTCGGTTAGTTCCTGCGCGGGCTTTGTCTGCGAGGGGCGGTCGAGAAAACTCTTGCCCCGCCGGTTAGTGGCAAAGCGCTTGCGGATATCGGCGGCAACCGTCTCGGGCCCGTCGTCAGCCGCAAGAGCTATCCGCACCCGCCGCTGCCGCACGGCGTCCCCTCGACCGCCTCAAGGAGCAGATGGGCCAGAACCTCCGCCCCGAATTCGGTCAGATTGACTTTGTTGAGGGGTTTGCTGGCGATGTGATATGCCCTTGGGTCTGAGAGATAAGCCTAGCCGACAGCACGAGGAATTCAACCTATAGAAAAGGCGCCCACTCGGCGCCCTATATATAGATCGGAATTTGGATTCGCGGAATCCTTTCCCGATTTCGAGACAACTTTGCTCCGACTTATAGATCTACGGCGGCTTACACGACTGCGGCGACCGGTACGAATGTCAACACCGTTGCGCTCTACTCGTGAAGATTTAGATGAGTTTTGAAAAGCCGCCTGACATAGGCGGCTTTCCTCTTTAATTGAGATGGGGAGATTGCCTCAAAATGAGCATTTTCCGCTTTGTACGGCCAGTTCTGCCAAAAGCTCTTCACATGAGAAGCCCATCTCCTCACATTGAGAAACTGCCTTATCAGCGAGGGTGTTGAGGTCGTGGCGCCGCAGCTCTGCTGGCGACAGTTCTATGGTGCGATGCAGATTAAGAAGCGCGGATATTGGATACCGCTCAGAGTTGATTGTACGCAAAATAAGACATCCAAGACATGTTTATAATAACCTTATATCGGTCAATTAGACTAGATAGCCTCGGATTGTCGCAATCAACTGCTAACATTTATTGTTATTGAAAATATTTTTTATTTTCTTGTCTAGCATCAAAGGAAAGGTGGCTAAGGTCTCTAAACAACAGAGTAATATACTCTCAACGAGCCCATTCTGAAGGGCAGGCCTGAATGTTCCTTCGGGCGAGAGAGCAGATGCTCACCAACACAAGAGAAGGATAAATCCAAAATCTACCTCGGTCCAAAAGTCAAAGCATTCGATCGTGTGCTTACTAAGCACTGGCTTTGGAATTTATTACAATAGACACAAGATGCTGGGCACTGAACGTGGTGATCGGTGGTGTGGAGCGCGAAAGCACTCGGGGCTTAGCTGGTGGTAAAGTTATGCGAGGGGAAAGGAACAAATTTTCGTCTCACCAAGGCTCGCGAGGCGCCACGGGAACGTGAGTAGCAGCCTATGGAGAAAACTGCCCGCATTGTCTTGGCGCGTCTCTACCCTTTCACCATATGTTTAAAAGATCGGGTGGAAGGTGAGACTCTTGATATCTAACTGTAGCTCAATCCTTATTCTAAAGTCACCGGTGCTGCTTTTGTCCGAGAAGATGACGACGTTCCATACCTCGCGGTAACAAAGTGTCGCGGGCAAATATCCGCATGTGCCACAGCCAGCGCAACGCGTAGAGGCGTCGCCGCGGCAGCTCAAATCTGCGATATTGCATAAATCACTTCGACAACCGCACCCAGTGTACCGGATGGTTGCCGTCGAGCCTTTAACCCCGCGTGGGCACTGTGCTCAGGTGTACACTCCGCTACCATAAGCTTATTGCGCACGGCGCGCTGGAGGGTGCGCAAGTTCGCTTTAACATGTACATAATGCGGGGGCTTTGTATCTGCCGTGTCGTTTACCAGAGGGCAAATTTTACGCCTACGAAGCCAGAGAGTATCTCCTCAGAAAATTAGAGCGCTGTCGTATCTGTTGCGATGCTGAGAACATGCCGGTTGAAGTGGAGCATATTTTCCTCGAGGCGCGCGGGGGATCAAACCGGATCTACAGCCTCACACTCCCCCGCCACAGAAATGAGGTTGAAAAACAAGGAGAAAGTCGATAAGGGTAGATTATCACCTTACAGCGCCAAATGCAAACTCCGTTTGGGCCGGTCTGAGCCTCTCCTGAAGCCGTTGCGCACTGGATGCTCAGCGAGAATTGATGCTGTCACAATAGCCCCACAGGCAGTGTCGATGCGAGCGCCGCACTCAAATGGGTGCGGCGTTTTCGCTTACATATTAAGTTTGTCTAAAAAATACTATTTGGCAATCCAGCATCAATAGCAATTCTTGTGGGAAACTCCATCCTTCAGTGTAGGGAGGAAAGCGAGGACGTCCAATAGACGTCTCCCGCTATCAACTATCAAGAAATGACTGACGTTCAGGCGACATCCGATCTAGGTCTAAACCTCCGTGTTACCCACTCCCTAGCTACCCCCTAATGCAGGGAACAGCGTAAGCGCATCTAATGGCTGGACTAAAATCAGTTCTTGTCAGAAAGGAGTACCGGACTACCTAAATCATTGCTCTCCGTCTTGTTCACACTACTCCGTCGAGAGCACTAAGGCGCGGCTTTGGCGAATTGCCGCGCCTTTTTCACTTTCATTACGTGTGCCATATGAAAGCGTTCCTAACCCAGCTGGGGCCATTAGTTACGCGCTTCAAAGACGTACCAGTTCTCTTCGAGCAAGCGCACGATCTCGGGGCGCTATACTTCGTCATAATCGGCATGTTCTAACAACTGGGGAGGATCAGCGTTCTTCGGTAGATGATACTTGTAGGTGGATGGGCCGATCAGTGAAATTACCCCGATTGGATAGAGTTTGAGCGCCTCATGCTGATGAACCCTGCCGTCACTTTAACCGGCGGTAGAGCCCTGCAGCCGCGAAATAAGTCTCGCCTAATGCACCTTCCGCTTTAGCACCTTTCTCTAGCCATTCAAAATAGGCGGTATCCTTGCGAGGCGCTGTAGCATCCGACTTCGCCGGGGCATTTTGCCAAGGATTGGTTTGCCAGCAAAATCTTTCCCGCAGACTTGAAACACATTCTTCGCCAGGCTCGCTCGGACCTTGATGATCTCAGACCTGACCGCCTTCCACTATGGATTACTGCGATCCCGCCTTTGCATAAAGATGCCGTCGAGGGCGATTATATCATCGAACCCGACTGACAATGTAATCGTGCAAATTGTCATCACGTGCTTTATGAGAAATCCGCACTACTTTCATTCTCGGATTTCAAAATGGGAACGGGGGCAGGGGGATGTCGGATATGGACGGACGACGGTGTGCGCAGGTTGATGGCGAGACGGACGGACAAAACGATAGCCTGCGCCTTGATACAATTATTCTCACCGGTTCGGCAGGCGCCTATCAGTTGATTGAAAAAATCGTATCATCGCTACCAGCCTCTCTTCCGGCATCGGTTTTCGTGTTGATCCATATGGGGATTTCCGGATATCCTTATTTGGATCGGCTTTTACAGAGCAAATCGCGCCTTTCGGTCAAGCCAGCTGCTGACGGCGAAAAAATTGAGAAGGGCACCATCTATACAGCACTTCCTGACCAGCACCTGATGCTCGGGCGCTCGCATATGCATCTACGCCGAGGACCAAGGGAAAACGGTTTCCGGCCGGCGATCGATCCGCTCCTACGTAGCGCTGCAGTGCATTTTGGTACGCGTGCCGCAGGATTTGTTTTGAGCGGACTTCTGGATGACGGTGCTGCGGGGTTACGGGCACTCTCCTCCACTGGAGGCATGTGTTTCGTGCAAGATCCAGCAGATGCGCTATATCCGGATCTACCACTGAGCGCACTCAGAGCGGTGCCGGAGGCAACAATTATCTCGGCTGACGATATTCCATCGGTTATGGAGACGATTGCAGGAGGGCAGGTGGCGGCGCCGCGACCTACAACTGACGAGATTGCACTCGAACTCATGATTGCGGGGATGCATGGCAACACAATAGAAAATGCCGAGCATTTGGGCCGGCTAGCCCCCTTCAATTGCCCTGAATGTGATGGTGTACTTTGGGAGTTGGCGGATGGTCCGATCCGCCGTTGGCGCTGCCATACAGGTCATGCATTCTCTGAAAAGACCCTGTCGCGGGCACAGGAATATTATCTCGAACGGACGCTTATGAGTACTCTTCGCGCGCATCGCGGAAGGATTCGCGCGATTGAAAGCGCGCTTGAACACAGTACTCCAGGCTACGAAAATCGAAGCGACCTTCAGCAGAAGCTTTCCTCCTATCGCGAGGACGCGTCCAAGATCGAAATTATGCTGACCCGCGCAGATACAGAGCCCGCTATTTTGCCCGGATAGGCCAGCGTGATGCCTTATGGTGTTCTGTCGCAAAGTCTTATGGTTCTTTCGAGTCTGGGTCGAGTTGTCTATAAGTTTTCGGCTCCTGACGGTGAAAGGATGACGGCAGGATGATTGGATTTATGGGCAGCCATTGCCCAAAAACTGTGATCCTTTACGTGATATTTTTTCTATGTTTGCTATGCTGTTTCCTACCGTTAACTTAAAGGAATCATGGCCGAGCGTGGGGTGGAGGTCGATCACGCCACGTTGAACCTCTAGGTCGTAAAATATGCGCCGCCGGTCGCCGCAGAAGCGCAGCAACGCAATTTCCCGAGCGGGCGGTCACGGCGGATGGACGAAACCTATGTCAGGGTGAAGGGGCCATCGTGTTATTTCTATCGGGCGATCGATAAATATGGTCAAACCTTTAATTTTATGCTCTCCGAGCGTCGCTGAGAGACTGCCACTATCGTTTTCTTCGCCCGCACGATTAGCAGCAAAGGCTGGCCCAACGGGGGCGCCATCGATAAGAACGGCGCGAACATGGCTGCGCTGGAAAATATGAATATTGGTCTGATCCTGGCAGGCTGTCACTGGCTGACCGGGCTTCTGCAGGTGCACTATCTAAACGATATTGTCGAGCAAGATCACCGTTTCATCACGCGAACGACCCATTACATGCGGGATTTCAAATCCTTTTCGATTACTCAGGCAACGCTGACCGGGATCGAGGCTGCTCATATTTTCCGAAAAGGACAAATCCCTGCCGGAGGCACGAACGCCTTTCAAAAACTAGCGGCGCTCGCGAAATAATTGTGCTCAGATCGCGGATTTCATGCAGATCACCGGAATGTTTGATCGTGTCCCACCTGATGGTGTAGCTCATAGCGGGCCTCGTGCTGACTGGCGGGCCGAGCTGATCAGTCGCGCTGCGCTGCAGGCAAGCTGACCACGACATCATCGCAGATTGGCGCCAGCGTTTCCAGTGTCATGTATCGACCGCGCTGGACGGTCCATTCCTCGGTCTGCTCCATCAGGATGGCCCCAACGAGGCGGCGGATCGAAGCCTCATTAGGAAAGATCCCGACCACGTCCGTACGGCGCTTGATCTCGCCGTTTAGGCGCTCAATCGGATTTGTGCTGTGTAGCTTCGTTCGATGCTGCTGGGGAAAGGTCATGTAGGCCAGCACATCCTCCTCGGCGCCGTCCATGAGGGTCGCCAGCTTTGGCAGTTTCGGACGCATCTGATCAGCG
>NZ_JAYWLC010000044.1:0-11379 GCF_040297545.1 Thioclava kandeliae | reverse complement strand
CAACCCGACCTTACTAAGAAACCCGATGGCCACCTGAGCTACACCACCCCGTGGGACACGATCCAATATTTTTCCGAGCTCTAACGCGACTGGTCTCATGTCGCCGACCCGTATGGTGTTCGCAGATCAAAGCCTCGTGCTCGATGGTAGGTTTTGCACAACTGGTTCTTCTGATCCTGTCTTACGATCATTGCGCCACACGCTTCCTTACCCTCTTTCATTCCGACGCCTCGCGGCCTTCAACGACCTACATTGTCGGGTCCGGAGCTTTGTAGACGCCGCCACAAGCCAAGAGGGACCGGATAGTCTGCGCCATTTTATTAACCAGTGCTACCCGCACCAGCATTGTTGGCTTGCGCATCAACTTTCCGCGGAGTTAAGCACCCGGCTGGCCTCTCGCATGCATTTGTCGCCTCATGAAGACGCTATCGGCGTCACTGATCAACAAGTTTCGTAAAGAGCCTCGCCTATCTTCATTGCGGCTTCTTACCCCCATTCAAGTACTGCCTAACGGTAAGCCCAAGCCCTGACTACGAATTGTCGGCTTTTTCGGAAAGCTCCCGGCGGCGGCGCCAGCGTAGCTGGGGCCGTGGCGATCGACGGGCCGTTGCCTCGGATCGTGATCAGGCACTGAACGATTGCGCTCTCGCGATCTCGACGTCCAACGCCTTGGTTTTCTTGTCGAGCTGAGCAAGTGTTTCCGTAAGGGGAGCCAGAGAGAAGTTCGCCGTGAGTGGCAAACCCGATTACTCGCCTTCGACAAGTGCGACCACGCGCCGGATTATTTGCCCCTACCTGCACGACTAGGCCAAACGCGGTAAGATGTCCACGAAGCGCCTCTATAGCTTCGGTCCGCTGCCGGATCATTACTTCCCGCACGCGGACGACGCTCACAGCCCCTTGTGTTTCTCCGCATTTTACGGGCGCGAGACGCATGTTTGGCCTCAGCGCAGTCTAACTGATAGCTTTAGCTTCGTTCGGCGGCTTACTCGGCCGCACTATGGCCACGGCCGCCTCACCAGCATTCATTTGCGGCTTGAGTAAAAATTCTACAAAAGGAGGGGAGATGGGACTGAAACACCATCTTCGCCAGCCCCAGTCCGCCTGTAATAATTGCTGATATGCCCGCTCCCCTTTTGTGGATCGTTGCAGATCCGCCTTGGTACAGAGATGCCGTCGCGGGTGGTCAAATCATCAAAGTCAGACAACTTAGTAATTTTCAAATCGTATTTAACGAATTTTTCAATGTATATTTCGGAACAAAAACTGTCGCATGAGTGTTATAAGAATTTATCAAAGTTTTGTGGAGTGCGAATCAATGAAGTTAATTAACTGCATGTGCAGCGTTTTCCTAACTAGTACGATCTACTTTGGCGCAGCTTCGGCAAACGCTGCTACATGTAGTGTGGACATTGTTCCGTCCAATCAAACCGTTAGCTATAGCGTCGACAGCGCGCTTGCAGCGACTTGTGCTACTGGCAATGACCTTAACCAGATCGACGAAAATTACTCTCTTTTTGGAATAACAGGCTGGACACTCGCGTCGGACGACGTGGCAACAAGTCCATATTTCTCAGTATCTCCTACTAACGATACTAAGACAGGGACTTGGTCAATCTCGAACCCATCTGCATTCACGGCTGTTTTGATGACGTTGAAAGCAGGGAACGGTTTTGGCGCTTTCCTACTGGGAACTGACGATCTTCTGACCGGCAACTGGTCAACAAGCAAAGATTTGTCACATGCCTCGGTATATTATTACGTCTATGATGTCGACAACAATCAACTTCCCGCAGTCCCTGCTCCTGCTGCTGGTATTTCACTACTGAGTGCGTTGGTTGGGCTACGATTATTTTCACGTAGGGCTAAGCCGCGAAAGCTCTAACCTACTTAAATTCTCAAACGGTGGCTGCCAAGTGGCAAGCATCTCGCGAACGATTTGTGGCGGCGCAAAACTTTCCTGTTGAGAAAGACATCGGCTCCAGATTGAGGTCCGAACGGGCTTCAATCCCAATTATTGCGTCTAAGTTGGCTTGTCTCACTTGAGCGATCCGGTTTGAAGGTTAGTGTTTCACGGGTCTCCAGTTTGCGGACACGACGTATTCGGGCGCTACTGGGCGATATCGCAAGAAATTGCACCAGCCACCGTGGTCTAATGCTGACGCCAGCGATCTATCAGAATTCAGGCTCCTCTAAGCGAAACGATCACCTCGCCTTCGAACAACTGGTCATGAAGTTTAGCGTCGAAGCTTTTCAAATAGATTTCTTTAGGCAGGTAGTATCCCAAACAGTGTATTTAGCCCGTTCAGTGCTATTGCTATCCCATTCTAATACCAATCATTTTTACACCAACCCTCTCAGACCAGTTGCTAAGCCTCATCGCGATGAACTCAGGACTGAGGTGGTCCCCATTTCCCGGACAGTTTTTCGGCGGCGCTAAGCTTGCCTGTTGATCATGCTGCCGCCTTCAGATCGATGCCTTGATGGGCCTCGAAGGGTGTCTTGCCAACGTACGTCAAATGCGGGCGGGCGGTATTGTAAAAAGTCATCCAATTCACGATGCCGAGGCGGGCTGTGGTGCCGGTTTCAAACGCGTTCAGATAAACGCATTCGTAGTTCAGCGACCGCCAGAGCTGTTCGATCATCACGTTATTCATCCAGCGGCCTCGCCCGTCCATCGATATCTTCACAAGGGCCACTTTTGCTAAAACTCGACGCTGTAGTTCTTCCGTTTTCCAGCCATGATGTTCGTCCTTGTCGTCGTTGACGGCAAGCTTGAGCCAGATTGTCCGAGTTTCGGGGGCCACCTCAGCTTGTGGTTTGCGCATCATTTTGTTTGCATCAACAGGCCGATAATCTGCCGGTAGCCTTATCGTCAGTACTGCAGTGCCAATTCGACAGTCTCGGCCTTCAAGGCAAAGTTTTGCACTGGCACCCAATAGGGATCTTACGTTCAGTCGAGCAGTGCTGTTCAAAAAGCCGGGCAAGCTTCGCGCTAGGAGATGTCGCAAATGGTCAGTACATATACGGCGATGCTGAGGGCTTGTTAAGGCCCTTCACCTTTGCGACCTCGGCCAGAGTGAATTTATCGAGCGTTAGATCCAACACGACCCGTTTAAGGCGCGTGTTCTCTTTCGCGGATTCCCTCAACCGCTTGAGCTGATCGCAGTTTATTCAGCCCACCTAACGCCACCAGCAATAATAATTGCTGACAGCTCAGACCAACATTAAAAGCTATCTCAAAAAGATATACCGCTTTAGTCGACGAAAACTACCCAGACCTACCCGTAACCAGTCCCAGTAAAACTTTATAATTTATTTACAGCACGAAACATCGCTCTCTTTAAGGTTGCATTAACCATTTCACAATATCAATGAATTGTCCCCGGAGCATTCGGACTGGCAGAGTTCGTCTTGCTCTCGTCTAACTGGGCGCGGATACTGAATTGCCCTAGTATCCGCGCCCTTTTATTGAGATGAGATTAACTTAATGCATACCTGCACCGGCAATTCCGGAGGTGTGGCAAGCGCGACTCTCAGCCTCTTAGCCGGCGGGTAGGAATGCCACTTCCTTGCAAAATCACACAACATCAACAGCTTTAAAGCCACACCTCAAACAAAAAGTCTTTTTAATGCTGTTTAGAAAGGGTTGGAAATAAATATCTTTTCTGATGGAACGCAAAAGATCCTCCGATATCTTCAGGGTAAACCTAGCTTAAGTTCCTCATGACAGCGCAGGTAGCTAGCCGAAAATTGAGAAATAGAACACGTCCAGCGACGGCCTAATTCAGAAGCCCCCAGCCGCGTACTCGGTCCTAATGCATTTTCACTGACGATGGCTGCCAATTGGTTCGACCTCGTGGCGTGCGCTCGTGCAGCTTCTCCAGCCGTTGGCAAATATCCTGCGTTAAATCAGGATTGGCGTTCTTCATGACGGCCACATGATTGACGAGAGGATCTAAGTGCGCCTTTTTCGGTGCGCGACCGAGTATGGAGGTTTCGAGAAACCCGTCCTTCACGTAAGCTCTGACCGCGCGCATGAGCTTGGTTATGGTCCACCGCCGTTCGACCGGTAGCGGCGCATTGATGATTCGAAGAACATCCTCCCACGGTGTATCAGGACGGAGCCTGCGGACATGCGGCACCCAGTCGCCAGCGCTTGCATTCAAGCGCTCCATATAGGCATAGACCCGCGCGAGCGACACGGCGCGGATGGCAGCAGGGTCTTTCGCCCGAAGTCCGGGATTGCCCCCTACCCTGCCCTGAGCTCGCGCCGAAGCTTGGCCAGCTTTGGTCCTTTCACGGATCAACGCCCGCTCGAACTCTGCCGCGGCGCCAAGGATCTGCAGGGTAAACTTCCCCTGCGGGCTGGCAGTGTCGATCGGGTCGGTCAGAGAACGAAAGTACGCCCCCCTTAGCTTCGAGCCGTTCGATGATTTCGAGCAGATGGGATAGAGACCGCACAAGCCGGTTAATCCGCAGCTCGGACCACATCTTATTGGTCAAACAGCTGATCGCTGAGATGTTTGCCGAAAATCCTGCATGGCTGATGGACGACAGCGTATTGCGATAATTTCCCTGTCTTTGTTCCAGCCGATGGCAGGCTTGTGCTGTCGCAATCCCGCCGTGATGGCAATGCGATCCCGCCTTTGCGCGTCTTTGACCCAGCGGCGTCGCTCGATCATCAGACTTGTCTGCGGCTGGCTTTGTCAGCTTATCTAGAGTGGAAAACTGGCTAATTCCTGCAAGAGCCTGATCTTGCACCACTGAAATGGTCCATCTTATCGGATAATTTATACCGCCCGATAGGTGAGCACAGTTGCTAGATCTTCGCGCGCCCCCTTGTGTAACTATTGACTACACTGTATCTTTAGGATACATATAGCAGATGAAGAAGATCACCTATACATCCGCAGCACTCAAGGCACTCCGGAAGATGCCAAAGAATACAGCAGAGCGTATTTTGGGTAAGATCAACGACTACGCAGAAGACCCAGCATCACAAGCCAATAATGTCAAATCGCTGAAAGGTCGCCAAGGTATTCGGCTCCGCGTTGGCGACTGGCGTGTCATCATGGATGACCAAGGAATGGTCTTGGACGTGCTAGAAATCGGCCCTCGTGGCAACGTTTACGACTAAGGAGGACTGGATGAACGAGATGATTACTATCACCCGCGCAGAATATGACCGCCTTAAAGAAGCGGCCGAAGATCTGGCCGACCTGCGAGCCTTCGATGCAGCGAAAGCGTGTGACAGCGAAGGTTTTCCTTCCGAACTGGTTGAGCGTATCGTGCTGGGAGGGGAAAGCCCCCTGCGTGTGTTTCGCGAATATCGTGGTTACAATCAGTCCGAGCTCGGGCGGATCTCCGGCGTCAATCGGGTGCTGATCGCGGATATCGAGGCTGGTCGCAAAAATGGCTCCACGTCGAGCCTTAAAAAGCTGGCGATAGCGCTGAATGTATCGCTAGACGATCTTGTTTAAGCCCTCGGCTCTAACAGCCCCAAACCGCGCGCCCGGTCCAACAGCATTTTGACTGACGACGGTTGCCACTTGGTCCGACCTCGTGGCGTGCGCTCGTGCAGCTGCTCGAGCCGCTGGCAAATATCCCGCAGCGTAAGATCGGGATTAGCGTTTTTCATGCCAGCCACGAGATTGACGAGAGGATCCGCATGGGCCTTCTTCGGTGCGCGGTCGAGCACCGAGCTTTCGAGAAATCCCTCCTTCACATAAGCTCTGACCGCGCGCATGAGCTTGGTCATAGTCCATCGCCGTTCGACCGGTAGCGGCGCATTGATGATGCGCAGAACATCCTCCCACGGCGTATCAGGACGAAGCCTGCGGACATGCGGCACCCAGTCACCAGCGCTCGCATTCAGGCGCTCCATATAGGCATCGAGCCGCGCGAGCGACACGGCGCGGATGGCGGCAGGGTCTTTCGCCCGAAGTCCGGGATTGCCCCCTACCCTGCCCTGAGCCCGCGCCGAAGCTAGGCCAACTTTGGTCCATTCACGGATCAACGCCCGCTCGAACTCTGCCGCGGCGCCAAGGATCTGCAGGGTAAAACTTCCCCTGCGGGCTGGCAGTGTCGATCGGGTCGGTCAGAGAACGAAAGTGCGCCCCCTTAGCTTCGAGCCGTTCGATGACTTCGAGCAGTAGGGATAGAGACCGCGCAAACCGGTCAATGCGCACAACAACAAGCGTGTCCCCTGCCCCGATGCGCGTCAGTACCTTTGCGAGCTCGGGCCGCGTTCTATCCGCGCCCGATGCGCGCTCCAGATAGATCTTGGTACAACCAGGCAAGGTAAGCAGCTCGTCCTGCGGCATAACGGTCTGATCTTCAGTCGAGACGCGGGCATATCCAATCAGAGCAATGTCTTGCCCCGTTTTTTCAATTAAACAAGTTATTATAAAACGATCATTTGCAAACGCATGCAAGCCAGTCTTGCACAATCAACTGATCAATAAAAACGATTAGTATCAATGGCTTTCAATTATCCAGCAGCAGCTATCACAGCTAAAAAAGTGGGTTTTGGAAGGATTATATGGGACAATTTCCTAGAGCGCCTAAACCGCTCAGTAAGTTCCAAAACACGCCTATTCTGAAACCATGAGACACAAGCCTCTGATACTATTGGAATTAAAATGCCCTTCGAAGACGACCTATATGCCTCGAATACATCGGAAGACGATCTCTGGTTTGCAGGGCCAGATTTCACTGACGAGGAGGACGGTGTTGCCAGCAAAGGCACCCATTTACGGGAAGAAGAAACGTATATCTATTAATGGTATGAGGCTCGGAAGGAGTTGGCATACGAGCTGGCCGCGACATCAATCCGATGGGGCCGGTTCATTGATCGGTTCAAGCGTGCACCAAAGGGATTGCAGCAGCATCTCGCCATTCGCGAAGCTTGTGATCTGAGCTGGTTAGGCGATCATCCTGTGCAGCCTGAACGAGTATCGCTGTGGCTTGCCATGCGCACGAGCTCCATCACTTACGACCTCAACGCACTGCAACAAACAGCATGGACGGTCAGGCATCTACTCAGCGCAACAGACCCACTAGATGATCTTCAAGCATTTCTGGATCGCAAACAGGAAGCGGGCGGTGACATCGACAGGTGTTCCGCAATAATCATGCAAGCTTCTGGCTTGTCTCCAATCGTACGCGCCTGTTACGCGCATAGCATATGGACACTCGCTGAACTCGGAAAGCATGGCGCCCGTATCGAAGGCGCTGTGCTGGCGCAAAGACTTGCTTCATCCTTCACGAGCGACACAGGGTTTCTACCAATGGCATCGGCCGGCAGTGCACCTTTCTCGGGCGCGTCTGCCTACCAACGTCTAGTGCGCTGGCTTGACGGCGCTGGCGCGTCGATCCTGAGAGCCATGCGCATCCTCGACGACTATGAGCACTGGGGCCACCTAGCGCGCGCCTCGCAGGCGATTTTTAAGGTGGAAACGCGAGATGCGCTGATCGATCTGTTCTTATGCGCTCCATATGTGACGACGGCTCTTGCGATGGACCGGACAGGACTGAGCAAGACCTCCATCGTCCGGCACCTGACCGCGCTGCAGGACAACGGGATCGTGCGCGAGATCACTGGCCAGAACCGGTTCAAAATTTGGGTGCCAAAAAGCGGCCATTAATCTAGGCTGCGGCGAAGGTCGGTTTCGAGCCCTTCCACGACATTCGGACGAACCGCTCTCAATTCGGTTCAGAGGCTATGAAGCCGAGCTTTCGCTTGCGCTTCTCGCCCGAAAGGTCCCAGCAAGAAGCGCGATGACGGCGAAGCAGATCACAGCCGACCCCGCGCCCGGACCCGCCATCAGTAATCCGAAAAGCGGTGCGCCGACGGTTTGGCCCACGGCGATAGTGAGGAAACCGATCATGAGCCCGGTTGCAGGGCGGGCCGGCAAGGCGTGCGTTCCCCAGACGAGATAGACCCCCGTCAGCATCACGTACGCCGCGCCGAAGAGAAGGCCTCCGGTCAAAGCGAAAGCGGGAGTAGCGACGCCCGATCCGACCGCGAGGATGCTCGTCGACATCAGACCCAAGAAAGTCCAGTGAACGGGATCGAGACCGAACCGGCCGACGAGCGTGCCGGCCCAGGCCCCTGCAATGCCGCCAGCGCCGATGCAGGTCCAAAGGACCCCGGTTCCGGTGGGCCCCCATCCCAGTTGGTGCGACACGATCTGGCCTCCGAAGGACCATAGGGCCGTGCTGGCCGCGCCCATCAGGAACGACGCGGAGATCAGGCGCAGGACCGGGCTATTCAAGGGAGGCAGTCCGCCAGCGCCCTTGTCACCTCTGGAGGCCGGGAGGGAGACCGCCGCCGCGAACGCGAGCACCACCGCCACGGCGGCGAAGGCGCCGAAGGCCAGCCGCCACTGCCCGGCAATCGCGAGGGCGATCGGTCCCGACGACGCCACCCCTACGCTTGTCCCGGCGTTGATCACGGTGTTGGTGAGATCCTGACGGCTCTTGCGCACCGCGGCCGCAACGGCAGCCGCCATGGGCGGAGAGGCCAAGCCCGTGCTCGATCCCGCCACCACCACGGCGATGGCGAGGATCAGAGGCGACGGCGCGAGTGCGATCCCGGCCATGCCGACGGCGGCAACGATGGCCGCCCCCACGGCGACCGCCCGCGCACCGATCCGTTCGGTTAGCACTGCCGATGCGATGATGGCGATGCAGTAACTGGCAAACGAACCACCCGAAATGATACCGCTGAGCGAGGGGCCAAGGCCGAGTTCGCCGTCGATCTGCGGCAGGAACAGTCCGAAGGCGAAGCGGGCGAAGCCGTAGCAGATCGCGATCAGGCCGAAGCCTGTTGCGCCAATGCGAATGGCAGGGCTCATGTTCGCGCCCTCCCGATCAGGATGCCCGCCGCCGCTCGCGCGGCCGATATGGCGCACGCGCCCCGGTAGACCGCCGCATGGGTCGCTCCTTCGATGAGGACCAACACCTGCTCGGCGAGGACCGGGTCTTCACGTCCGAGGTCTGCTGCGACAACTTCCTCGATCCGTCGATGAAACGCCGCCTTATGCGAAGCGACCGCCTCCGCAATCTCGGGCGTGTCGCCGCCGGTCTCCGCACGCGATCGAAGGAACAGGCATCCTCGTGTGCCCTCGACCCATACCCAGTCCTCGAGCGCTGCAAACAGCGCGTCGACGGTCCGCACCTCAAGCCGAGCCATGAACCGCCGGTCGCGCTCGGTCAGCACGCGCGCCATAAGCTGCGCCTTGCTGCCCGCGTGCTTGTAGAGCGTCCGGCTCGACATTCCCGCCGCCTCCGTCAGGCCGTCCATACCTGTGGCCATGTAGCCGTGCCGGTCGAAAAGCTGCTCGGCGGCGGCGATGAGCTTAGTCGTCATGTCCATGGAAAGCCTCCTTCGGTGTCCATGGGCAGCAATGTAAAACGTTCGTTTTACATTGCAAGTCCCGAAGGACCGATGGCAGCTCTGTCCGCCCAGCCGACCTTGGGCCCTGCACTATGCTGCGCGGTGCCTCTGATGGCCGGTTTGGGTAAGCCGCGCCGCGGCGTTGGTAGCCCAGGCGAACGGCAGGTTTGGGCCGAGGTTGACGGCGCACCTGGCAGAACTGTGTGCGCCCCGCCGCGCCGCCGCAAGCCAGCTCCGAACCCAAAGCTGCCTCCCGGACCGCCTCGGCAGGAAGTGTCAGCTCAGCTGCTGCTGCATGATCGAGAACGCGTTGTAGCAGTGGAACGCTGCGACCTTTCCGTCCTTCATCCTGAAGACGTCGCAGCAGGGGACGTCGATGACCTTTCCAGTCGCGGCGAGCGGACCCGTTGGCGTCATCAGCGTCCCGCGATGGGTGCCGCGGATGGCCAGTTCGACGACAACCGTATCCCCTGACACATCGATGCTGAAGATCTCCCGGTGGATGTCGGGGAAGGCTTTGGCCACCCCGCTGGCGACGAGCGCGATATCGGAACCGCGCAAATCCATCTGGGCCGGAACGTTTCTGGCGTAACCGTCCTGTGCGAAGCAGGACAGGAAAGCGTCAATGTCGAGGGTGGCCGCCTCGGCCGACGCATAGAGCTTCTCGATGGTGTTCTTGTGATCCGTCATCTTGGGTGCCTTTCCCGAACAGGGCATTGTGTTTTGCAATTGGCCTCGGCCATGGCATCCAAGTAGACAATCGGTTACCTGAACGGTAGAACCTACCAAAAGGTAAGGGTAAAGATTCTCATGAACCGAATGAACACACCCTGCGGTCTCGATGTGGCACTGACCGTCATTGGCGGAAAATGGAAGCCGCTGATCCTCTTTCACGTCCAGAGCGGGCCCACGCGCTTTTCCGAGATTCTGCGGCGCGTCGGCGGTATCAGTGAAAAGGTGCTGATCCAGCAACTGCGCGATCTGGTCGAGATGAAGGTTCTGCTTCGTCGCGACCATCAGTGCGTCCCGCCTGTGGTCGACTACGCGTTGACGCCCTTCGGCGAGACGCTGGTCAAGGCGCTGGTCCCCCTGTGCGATTGGGGCACAGCGAACCGGAATGTGCTCAGCGCGATCATGGCGCCCCCCCGGCACTGAACCTAAAGCTTAGCTCAGGCGAAAGGCAGCTTAGTCCGCATTGCTGACGTTTGCAGCGGATGTGTCGCGCAGGTTCGGCGCGACATAACACCCGTTGAAGGTGCATGGTTTTTGTGAATTCTGCTGTCTCTTCGCTAAGTTCGCGGTCACTCACGATCTTAGTCATAGCGCATCTGATGGAACTAAATTTCTGATGTTTTGCGTTGATAATTTTCTTTACGCAACAAGAGATCATTCTACCTAAGGTTGTATTATTATGAGAGGTTAGTCATGGACGATTATAATTCTTTTAGAGAATCTCACCAGCTGCGCGTCGTTGTCGCTGACACAGATGACGATTGCCGACGCTCGTTGGTTGAGGCGCTTAAGAAAGATAATTGGTATGTCGTTGAGTGTCTTGACGGGCCGTCTGTGATTGCGGCTCTAAAAGAAAAGCATGCTTCCTATCTTTTGTATCTGTGTATCGACATGCCTGAAGCGGGTAGCGCCACGTGCCTCGACAACCTATCTAGACTAGATGTCGATTTGCATCTTCGTTTTATAACTAATGGACCATGCGCTGACAGCATTGCCGCTCGCATGATGGCCGAGGCGCGTGAAATCGACGTACGTCGAACAATCTATAAGCCTATTGTACCAGCTGAATTTTGCGCCACTGTAGCTAAAGATGCGCAAGAGTATGTTGAAGGTGCGGTTACGATAAAAGAATGAGTGGGATTTGTAATGGACCGTAAGCGGCAAGCCGAGGCCGTTCAGGGCCTATAGTTCCATGGCATGAGTGCGTCGATCTCGGCGGCGGGCCATTGGTTTGCGATGCGCGT
>NZ_JAYWLC010000043.1:0-13160 GCF_040297545.1 Thioclava kandeliae | reverse complement strand
GATCTACTTCCACACCAAGGTCGCCAATATCCGCGACCGCTCGCGCACGGCCTCCACCGCCAAAGGCATGACCGGCCAGTTCCGGATCAACTCGGCGCTCGTGCGGGTCGCGGCGGCCTAAGCCAACAGAAAGAGAGATCTCTGGCGCACGGGGTTGCGCGCCGGAGCAGGGTGGTTGCGGGCGTGGTTCACCCGCAGCCGCCCTTTTTATTGAACCTGAACCCTGAAGGATAAACCTCATGGACTTCACCAAATTCGACAGCCGCTCGGCCGCAGACAAACCCGCCCGCCTGCATCTGAAAGACCCCGCCTCGGGCGAGGAGCTCTTTGCCGATGAGGCGCGGAGCAAGCCCTGCGTGGTGCTGGTGCGCGGCACCGAGAGCCGTGCCGTGCAATCGGCCCTGCGCGCCGTCCAATGCGCCAAGCTGAAGGACAAACCCAAAAAGGAAAGCGAGGAGGCCCGCACGCTCGAGGACCTCCACGCCCAGATGGTGGATGGCGCGGTGCCGCTGATCACCGGCTTCGAGAATATCGCGCGTGGCGAGGCGGCACTGACCACCTCCGAGGACGATCTGCGCTGGTTCCTGAACCTGCAGATGATCAACGGCCAGGAAGGCGAAAAGAGCTTTGCCGAGCAGGTGCTGGCCTTTGCCTCGAAACGCGAGAGTTACCTGGGAAACGCAAACGCGCGCTGATCGCCTATGCACGCCAGCTGGGCCATCTCCATTCCACGCCCAGATCGTGGAGCGAGACCCGGCTGGCTTTCGCCGAGCGCATGGGGCGGCCCCTCGGGCTGCCTGAGCTCGACGCCGGCAACTATCTGGTCGAGGCGATGATCCGCCTCGATCCGGTCCGCTCCACCGGCCTCGATCTGCGCGCCACCGACTGGCCCGAGATCAGCGCCTTCATGCAGGCCACAGGCCGGATCACCGAAGGCTGGGAGGCCGAGCTTCTGTTCGAGATGTGTGCAGGGTATTTTGCCGCGCGGCAGGCGGGGGAGGATCCGTTGGCTGTGGGCTATGGATAAGGTAACCAGGGCGCCGTCTGTTTAATATTTCACCCAAAGTGCATTCAGAAAAAAACTGTAAGTAATTTTGAATGTAACAAATATTGTCTGGTTCGATTAAGAGGCACTACGTTTAAAAGGGACTGATAGATGCAAAAAAAACGTTCGCCGGAAAATAAGTTCGTTAAGTTTCTGAATGAATGGAAAACACAGATAACGGCTGCCATAGCCGCGCCGTTTGTGGCCATAGGGTATTTGCTGAACGTCTTATCGCAATCGGGGAATGATCTTCTATTCGCAAACGCATTATGGGGGATAATTCTATTTCTGTTAGCGGCTGCTCTCTCGGCCTCATGCACGCTGACCGCTTTCGGAACGCTATTCGCGGTAAAAACTGAGCGCTTAAAATGCGACGCGCATATCGCGGATAAAATCATTCATTACTCAATAAATATCATTATGCTTGGAGTTGCTATTTGTCTTGTAATGCTTGCTTTTTATAGCTTTTCGTTGGGCGCAAACGAACTCTCGCGTGTTAAGCCCTACGAAATTCATCTTACCGACGGCGTAGCTCGATTAGTTACTGGTGATGGCAAGTAAAAAGCAGGCGATGCGGAATGATTTTCTGCGCGTGAATGCTTTAGCGCTTTGACTTGAACTCAACACCAACCCCAAGGGGCGGACCTCACGGTCTGCCCCTTTTCTATTCGAGTGGGCTGAGAAATACCGTTTTCACGGCCAAACAAATTAACGTGACCTCATTTCTTCACACATGCTAGGAGTATTGCGTGAAGCTATTTTGAAAGGGCGGTCTTTGCCTAAAGCGTATATCCACATGGGGTTGCCTAAGACAGGCACTACCGCGATACAATATGCCTTGAGAGATCATGGGCCGCTTCTGCAGAAGCATGGCCTGTTCCACCCCGAGACGCCGTTTTCGAATGCGGCGGCTCTGGTAGCGTTGTTTCATCCCAAGGGAAGCGGGCATTTCTTCATAACCCGCAAGGGATATACGGAAGCACAGGTCACGCAGATCAAGGAAGACTTCCATACGCAGGTGACGCAGAGCACGACCGACATCGTCGTATCCTCCGAGTATCTGTATAATCTCGGGCACCACGCAGGACGGGTCGCAGACTACTTCGCCTCGGCTGGTTTCGAGCCGGTCTTCATCTTCTATATCCGCCACCCCGTCGATCTGGCGGTCAGTGCAGCACAGCAAAGCGTCAAGATGGGATCGAAGTCGCTGGATGCGCTAATTGAAAATCCGCATTGGAGCAGGATAAGGAGCTCGATCGAGCCTCTGCAAAAAGCAGGTTTGACAGTCTGCGTGCGCAATTATGGCGATATGAAAAACCGCAATGTGATTGACGATTTCATCAGCTTGCTCGGGCATGAAGAACTCGCCGGTCAGTTGCCTGTAAAGCGCTCCAATGAAGGGCTCACGATGGATGGCGTGCTGCTCGCCGATATCTATAAAAAGAATCAAGACGCGAAGCAGCCCAAGCCGTTCAATAAGTATGCGATCTTCAATGTGGGGGGCAGCCGGTTCACGTTGCCCGAAAGCGCCAAGGAAATCGTCAGAGAACAGTCTCGCGACGAAGTGGCGTGGGTGGAGCAGACCTTCGGCATCCAGCTGCAGGAAACCGGCCATGCCGACAAGTTCCGGTGGGAACTCACGAAGACGGCGCAATTGATCATGAAGGCGCACGCTTCTCCGGTGCTGAACCACGCGCCGGAAGGATGGCTTGACTCGATGAAACGTTTACTTCGTGCGCGTCTAAAAATCGAAAGGCTTTAGGCGCGGAGATATACTCACCCCGCCTGTGTCAGATGCTCCCAGAGGATCATGCCGCCGATGGCGACCAGTACCATCCCGCCCAGCGTTTCGGCGATGCGGCCGAAGCGGGCGCCGATATAGCGTCCGACCAGCAGGCCAGTCGAGCTCATGATCATGGTGGTGCAGCCGATGGCCAGCGCGATGATAACGATATTCACCTGCAGGAAGGCGAGGGACACGCCAACGGCCATCGCGTCGATCGAGGTGCCGATTGCGGTGACGAGGGTCGCCCAGAAGGAGACGGGCCCCGCATCCTCCTCGGCATCGCGGGTCCATGCCTGCAGGGCCATATGGATACCGACGCCGGCAAGCAGCGTGAAGGCGATCCAGTGATCGACCGCCTGCACGTAGCGCGACGCGGCCATGCCTGCCGCCCAACCGATTAGCGGGGTGATGGCTTCCACGATGCCGAAAACCGCACCGGTGCGCAGGGTCGCGGCGAAGTTCGGGCGTGCGGTGGCCGTGCCCTTGCCGAGTGACGCGATGAAGGCGTCGATAGACATTGTCAGGGCGAGAGCGCCGATCGAGAAAGGTGACATCAGGTGATCCTCAGGGGCTTGCCGGGCGATGGACAGACCCCGCCCGCAGAGTCCGATCGCCACGGTCTCGCAAAATCCCGATGGATCAGACACGCCACGCGGTATCGCCGCGAGGATGTTGACGTGCCTCCGCTCGCGCGGTCGCTACTCCCCGATGCCTCCCAATTGGCGGCAGGGGCGTGGGCTGTCAACCGCGGATCGGGCGGAAATGGCCATTTGGCTTATAAAACAGCGTATTCATAGCCTTAGCTATATTTCCTACCTTTGGATGGCGTTCGGGAAACAGGCCCGTCTGGCGGAATTTAGGCAAGCGAGCTCCCGGTGCTATCCCAACCAACCCCAAGGGGCGGACCTCACGGTCTGCCCCTTTTTCCATTCAAAAGAGGTGTGCCATGGCGATGGGCCAGATGGGTGCGATGCAGGCGAAGCTCGGGCTGGACCTGAGCCAGTTCCAGTCGGGGGCGCGGGCGGCGAGTGCCGAGGCGCAGAAGATGGCGGGTAATATCAATCAGGCCTGGGCGGGGGTGCGGGCCTCGGTGGAAATGAAGGCGGCGCGGTCCTTTGACCAGCTGCGCGCCTCGATCGATCCGGCCTTTGCCGCGAGCCAACGCTATGCGGATGTGCAGCGCCAGGTGGCGGGGTTTGTCGAGAGCGGGGTGGCGAGCCAGCGGGCGGCTAATCAGGTGCTCGAGCAGGCAGCGGCCAGGTATCTCGGCGTGGCCACGGCCTCGGATCGCGCGGCACAGGCTACTCGTGCAGGTGAAGCGGCACAGGCGGAAGCTGCCCGCACGGCGGCGAGTGCGGCGCGGAGCTATGAGAGCCTGCGGGTCTCGGTCGATCCGCTCTATGCCAGCTCGCAGCGCTACAAGCAGGCGGTGGAGGTGCTCAATGCCGCTCAAGCGGCAGGGGTGGTTGATGACCGCGCGCGGGCCAATACGCTGCGGCTTCTGGGCGAGCAGCTCTCGGCCACAAGCGGGGTGATGCAGCGCACGGGCGGGATCTCGGGGCGGATGTCCTCGGCATTCTCGAACGCGTCCTTCCAGGTGCAGGACTTCTTCGTGCAGATCGCGGGTGGCACCGATGTGATGCGGGCCTTTGCCATGCAGGCCCCGCAGCTTCTGGGGGCTTTGGGCTTCTCGGGCAAGCTCGCGATGATCGGCTCTGCTTTGGGGACGCTGGTGGCCGTGGGCGCTGTGGTGCTGCCGATGCTTGGGGACTTTGGACGCAAGGCCAAGGATATGGGCGAGGCGGTCGATGATCTCGAAGGCTCGCTCGGCGATCTGCGCGCGGCGCTCGATGTGGCAGCGATCCCGATGGCGGCCCTGCGCAAGGAGTTCGGGCTCAATGCCGAGGCCGCGCGGGAGATGAACCTCGCCATGCTCGATCTGGCACAGCTGAAGGCGATGAATGATCTCGATGCCTCGACCGAGGCGCTGCGCACCCGCTTTGCCGATCTTGTGGCGCAAGTCGACCAGTTCGATGCGGCCACGCGTCAGGCCGGCGGGGCGCTGCGCGAGGACTTTCTAACCATGGCGCAGACGAGCATCCGCCAGCTGCAGAGCCAGTTCGGGCTGACGATCATCGAGGCGCGCGGCGTGGCCGATGCAATGGGCAAGATCAATTCGGGCGATGTCGATCAGGTGGCGGCAGGGGCCAAGGATCTGACGCAGGTACTGATGGCGGTGAAGGATAGCGCGGGGCGCATTCCGCCCGATCTGCAGGAGGCGGCCTCGGCCGCGGCCCAGACGGCCATCGAGGCGCTGCGACTGGCGGGCTACGCTGAGCAGGCGGAGAAGATCGCGGCCAATCTGCCGGTGGGGCTCAACAGTGCGGCCGATGCCGCGCAGCGTCTGGCCTCGGCTATGGCGGCGGCCACCGGCTTCTCGACCAATCTCGATGCGCAGATCAAAACGCTCGATGTGCAGATCGAGGCCACGCGCACCAAGCAGAATGTGGCCAACGCCACGCGCATCGCGGGGCTCGAGCTGGAAGCGCAGGCGCGGCGTGATGCGGCGGTGGCGGCGGGCGAGGATGCGCTGGCTGCCGATGCGCGGCTCGCCATCGATCAGGCGCAGATCAAGACCATGTCCGACAAGCTCGCGACACTCGATCAGCTGACGGCGGCCCAGAAAGCCTCGACCAAAGCGGGCACGGCGGGGCTGAAGGCCGCCCAAAAGCTCGAGAAGGCGCAGGCGAAAGAGGCCGAGCGCTGGCGCGATCTGATCGATCCGATGAACCGCTATCGCCGCGAGCTGGGCGAGCTGAACACTCTGGCGAAGGAGGGGCTCCTCACGCCCGAGGAAGTGCAGAAGGCCATGGCGCAGCTCAATGCCGATCTGGCCGATAGCCTGCCGCTGGTGGGCGAACTCACAGACACGCTGGTCGACGGGCTCTTCACGGGGTTCCGGACCACATTGGGGAGCATTGGCGATATGTTCAAAACCTGGCTCAAACAGATGATCGCCACAGCCGCCAAGAACCGCATTCTGGTGGCGATGGGGGTCACGGGCGCGACCGGTGTCGCCGGCACGGCCGCGGCGGCCGCAGGCTCCGCGGCGGGCGTCAAGCCCGGCGGCCTTGGGTCGATCGCGACCAGCGGGCTTGGGCTCGCGGGTGTCATCGGCACCTCGGTCAATGCCTTCATCTCGGGCGCGGGCGGGCTGGTCACCAGCCTCACCGGCGCGGGCGGTGGCTTGGCGGCGGCGGGCACCTATCTCACCTCCGTTCTGGGCGGGGCCACTTCGGGGATTACTGGTCTCTCGGCCGCGATCGGGGCCATCGCGCTGCCGGTGGCGGCGGTGGGCTTCCTGATCTCGGGGCTGATCGGCAAAACCAAGGTGCTCGATACCGGCATCCGCGCGCTGATCGGCGGCGGAGATGTCTCGGTGCAGACCTATCAGCGGATCGAGAAGTCCAAATGGTGGGGGCTCTCCAAATCGAAGAAGACCAAATACGCTACGGCCTCCTCTGATGTCGCCGATCCGATCACGCAGGCCGTCTATGGCGTGCAGGATTCGGTCGTAGCCGCGGCTGCGGCGCTTGATATCGGGGCCGAAGCTTTCGACGACTTTGCCTATGAGCTGAAGTTCTCCACCAGGGGGCTTTCGGAAGACGAGGCGCTGGAGGTGCTGCAGGACAAGCTCACCGAGCTGGGCGATGCCTATGCAGGCCAAGTGGCGGGGCTCGAGGCATTCTCGGCCTCGGGTGAAGGCGCGATGGAGACCATCAATCGTTTGGCCTCTGCCTTACAAACGGTGAATGCGGCGATGGATACGCTGGGCAATGCCTTCCGTGCCACGGGGCTGGTCGGCGCCGATATGGCGAGCCAGCTCACGCAGCTCTTTGGCGGCGATGAGGCCTTCGGCACGGCTGTGAGCACCTATTACGAAGCGGTCTATTCCGAGAGCGAGCGGCTCGCCACGCTGACGCGCCAGACCACCGAGGCACTGGCCGATATGGGGATCGCCATGCCCAAGAGCCGCGATCAATACCGCGCGCTGGTCGATGCGATGGATCTGACCACCGAAGGCGGCCGCGCGCTTTGGGCCACACTTGTGGGCATGGCGGGCGTCTTTGACGAGATCCTGCCGCAGGTCTCGGCCTTCACCGCGCAGATCGAGGCGCTTTCGGGGCAGGTCTCGACCTCGCTCGATGGGGCGATCACCGCTTACACGGCGGCACAACAGGCCTCGGCGCAGGCCGCGACCAATTGGTACAAGGCCGCCGACAGTATCGCCGCGTTCGTGGCCGAGATGCGGGGCACCGCCTCGGCCATGACCTCGCCGCAATCAGCGCTGGCCTTCTCGGCCGCGCGCTATCAAGCGACGCTGGCCTCGGCCAGGGCGGGCGATCTCGATGCCACAAGTGGGCTGACCGGTGTGGCGCAGACCTATCTTGATCGGGTCTCGGCCACGGCCACCAGCGCGCTCGATGTGGCCCGCGCCCAGGCGCGCGTCGCCTCGGATCTGGGACAGGTGGAAGGCATTGCCCAGATCGAGGGGGCGAAGTCCGAAGCGATTGTGAGCCTCACGCAGGCACAGCTCGATCTGATGACCGAGGCCCGTGATTATCTGGCGGCCGGCAATGCGCTGAGCGAGGAGCAGATCACCACACTTGAGACCCAGCTTGGGAGCTTAGATGACGCCATCACGGCGGCTGCGGAGATCAACTATGCCAGCCTGCAGAAACAGATCGATCTGGCGATTGATGTGGTCGAGGATGCCAAGATCCCCGACTATCTGAAGGCGATGTTGTCGGACAGCGCCTCGGGTGTCACCCGCTATGTCGACTTCATCACCCGCTCCGACCTCTCGGCCGACCAGAAATGGCTCGCGCTGACGGGGGCCTCGGAACATGTGAAGACGGTCGAATATCTGGCACAGAATGATCTCGGCCGCGATCTGACCACGCTGGCACTCGCTACGACCTCGACGCTGCAGAAGACGGTCAATCTTCTGACGGGGCGCAAGCTCGATGCAGAGACCATGCGGGTGGCGCTGGCCGGCAATAGCGAGTTGGCGCGGGTGGTGAATGTGGCGCTGTCCTCCAAGGCGGATACGCGGGCGGTCAAACTCGCGCTCGGCAATCTCGGCGCCTATGCGGTGACGGTGAATGCAAGCTTTGGCAAAGGCATCACGGCGGATCTGCGTAAACTCGTCTTTGCCGGGCAGGGCAGCTATGCCGCGATGATCGAGGCGGCCTTCTCGAAAGGGCTCACCGCCGATCAGCGCCGGATCCTGCTTACCCAGCAGGGCGGCTATATCGCGCAGATCACAGGCGTGCTGGCGAGCAATCAATCGGCGCAGATCAAGGCGCTGCTTCTGAACGCCAATACATCGGCCGCGCGGGCGATCACCATCCGCGCGACTTTTGCCAAAGGTCTGAGCTCGGATCAGCGGGCGGCGCTCTCGAGCGCGGCGCTCACGGTCTCGCGTATCATCGCGGGCACGGTGCGGCTGGGATCCCTCTCGGGCGACCAGATCCGCATGCTCAGGGCCGCGAGCGGGACACTGACCCGCACGCTGAAGGGCACGGTCGATCTCTCGGGGCTGACCGCCCAGCAGAAGAGCCTGCTGGCGGCGGTCTCGGGGTCGAGTGCGGGCCGGATCACGTTGGGCGGGTCCTTCCGCTTTGATCCGAGCTCGGCCTTCGCGAGCCTGATGACCAACTCTGTCGCCACGCCCATGGCCTCGGCGAAGGCGGCAATGACCGGCCTGCGTGGGGCGCTTGTCGATCTGCGCAAGGTGATGGACGAGCAGCTGGCCCAGGCCAAAGCGGCGCAAGCGCTGGCCACGGCACAGGCGAGCCTCGCCACACTGGCCGACCAGAAAGCCAGTGTCATCAGCACCGCCAGTTCGGTCATCGCGCAGATCAAGGCGCTTGAGCGTTCGACCGGCGTGGATATCCGCAATGGCAACAAGAACGCCACGCTCTCGGTCGATGACGCGGGGAATGTCTCCTATGCGGCGACCCATGTCGATTACGGGCGCGGCGATGACATCGCAGGGTTCCGCGCGGCCTTCTGGGCCGATGGCGGGCTCGAGGATCAGCTGGTCTCGCTGATCGGCGATGCGCCGGCGCTCGAGCGGAAGATGGCGGTGCTGCGCGCGCAGATCGAGGGGATGGGCGGCGTGCCGGCCTTTGCCCGCGGCGGCCATCACGCGGGCGGTCTGCGGCTCGTGGGCGAGAAGGGTCCCGAGATCGAGGCCACGGGCGCGAGCCGGATCTGGTCGGCCGATCAGACCCGTCGGATGCTCTCGGGTGGCGGCGGGCAGGGGCAGGGCGCTGACGCAGCGCTTCTGGCCGAGGTGAAGGCGCTGCGCGAGGAAGTGGCCGGTATGCGCAGCGAACAGCGCCAGCTGGGGCTGAGCGGGACCAATGACATGCGAAAGCTGCGCATGATCGAAGAACGGCGGGAGGCCGAGACGCAATGACCGAAGCTCTGATGATCATCCCCGTGCCCTTGGGCGCGGGGAATATGCAGGCCTCGAATGTGGCCGAGGATGACCATGCCGCATGGGCCGCGGGCACCTCTTATGCGGTGGGCGATCGGGTGATCCTGACCGCCACCCATCGCATCTATGAGGCGCTGGCGCCCGGATCCGGCGTGCATCCGGTCTCGGGCACGAATGCCGGGGATTACTGGGTGGAGGTCGGCTCGACCAATCGCTGGCGGGCCTTTGACGCCACGCTGGGTCAGGCCACCACGCGGGGGGAAAGCATCACCTACACGCTGGGCCTGCCCGCGCGGGTCGATGCGATCGCCTTCATCGATCTGGTGGCGATCTCGTTGCAGGTGGTGATCCGCGATGCGGGGGGCGGCGTGGTCTATGACCGCACGGCTGACCTGCTGGACACGAGCCAGATCCAGAGCTGGGCCGACTTCTTCACCTATGAGGATAGTTTCGACCCCGAGCAGGTCTTTGTCGATCTCGGCGCGCTCTCGGGCTTCACCATTGAGATCACGATCTCCAATCCGGGCGGCACGGCCTCGGTGGCCGAGATCGTCATGGGGCGGGGGGAATACCTGGGCGATGTGCTCGATGGCTCGCGCTCGGGCTTTACCGATTACTCGCGCCGCGAGACCGATGATTATGGCAATGTCTCGATCGTCAAACGCCCCACGGCCCGCAAGGCCGAATGGCAGCTGGCCTTTGACACGGCCGCCAATCGCCGGATCCAGCGCGCGCTCGAGCAGGCGCGCGGCGCGCCCGCTTACTTCTACCCGGGCGATGGCATGACGCCCTTCGCCCTCGCGGTCTACGGCGTGGCCGATGACTTCTTCCCCGCGCTCTCGGGCGGCGGGCGCACGATTGCAACCCTTACATTAACTGGAGTGGCCTGATGGCAAAACCGACCTATACCCCACCGCCCAACGAGGCCCCGATCCTCGGCGACCCGAGCTTTGCGGCCAAGGCCCAAGGCTTCCTCGGCTGGTTCCCCGTCATGGGCGAGTACATGCAGGGCATGGGCGACTGGATCGAGACGATGATCGGCGATGTGCCCTCGGACAATATCGCGGCCTTCGCGCATCTGGGTGGCGCGGCCAACAAGCTGCCTTATTTCACAGGGGCAGGTGCCATGGCCATGGCGGATCTGACGGCGGATGGGCGCAGCCTGATCGGCCAGAGCGGGGTGCTGAAGGCCAATGGTGCGGTGCTGGGCGGCACGGGGATCCAGCAGGATGCCTATGACACGACAACCTCGCGTGTTCTCAAGACTGGCGCGTTCGGCCTCGGTATCCCCGCAGGCTCGGGGGGCATGGCGACATATGATCTGACGGATTTTTACGCCAATTCCTCTGGTATCTATTTCCTCGCCGGAGCTTATGGAGCGCCGACGAACTGGGGCACGATGTGGGTGATGACCCACTCGACCTATGCCAAAACGCTGCTCTATCAGGATTCGGGCGGCAGGCGGATGTTTATCGGCAGGCATAATTCCGACAGCTCGCTGACCGGTTGGTTCGAGGTCTTCACGGAGAACAATGTGGTCGGGACCGTAGGGTATGACGGCACGAAACCGACCGGCGCCGTGATCCAGACCGGTTCGAACGCGAATGGCGATTACACCCGCTTTGCGGACGGAACGCAGGAATGCTGGAACAAGGTCTCGCTGGCCTATGAAGGGCCGACGCTCATCAGCGCCTCATGGACCTATCCGGCTGCGTTCTCATCGATCCCCGTGCTGCAAACGACGCTGAATGTCTCTTCGCTTTCGGCGAATGTCGGGCCCACAGGTCTTGCCGTCTGTGGGGTCGGTACCCCGAGCGCGACAGGTACTGCGGTACGTCTTTATCGCTCTGCGGGAGCCACGGATTTTGCCAGTGGAAATTCCGCGATTGTCCATGTCAGAGCCACAGGTCGCTGGCGCTAAGGAGACGCTCATGAATATCATCTTCTCACCCATCGTCCGCCGTCCGGGCACCGATTACGAACTCCACGAACTGTCCGTGGAGGGCGACACCCTCAGTGTCAACGGCACCGAGTTCACTCTGACTGCGCTGGAATATGACGAAGAGACGGGCCTCGCCGGCTACATCCAGAGCGCCACGCAGGCCAGCGGCGACTGGACCGTCACGCTGCTCCTGCCGATCGGCGACAACGCTTCCGAGGCGCAGCGCTTCCCTGATCCTGTCACGGTGACCAGCGGGCCGGTGCCGCTGCCGGCGCCACCCGAGCCTGAGCCCGACCAGACCAGCACAGAAGACGCAGGATGACCCGCCCCCGAGGCGGGATTTTTTATGAGCGAAGCGAGGGGCGCATGTTCTCCAAACCTATCGAATACTGGGCGGTGCTGGCGGGGATGGTGATCTATGTCGCCACCCGCGACGCCGAACGCGAGCCGCTCGTCAAGCGCCTCGCCAAGACCGCCGCCAGCGCCTTCCTGACCGTGGGGCTCTCGCCCTCGGTTGCGCCCTATGTGCGCGGCTCCGAAGTGCTGGCGGCGGTGGCGATCATGTCGGTCGGGCTCATCGTGCTCGATGTGCTCACCGCCATGGTCCGTGATCGCGATTTCCTCAAGGACATGATCCGCAAGAAGCTGGGGGGCGGCAAATGAGCGATCACATCAAAACCGCCATCCGCGCCAACCGCCTGCCGATCTGGGTGCTGGCCGCGATCGCGGTGCTGGCCGTGGCCGAGCCGTGGATCCGGCAGGCGCAATCCTCGCGGCCCTGGCGCGACTTCACCGGCCAGACGCCCTTTGTGGCGGTGACGGTGACCTCCTCGAGCGTGACGCCCGAGGGGCTGCAGCTGATGGGCGATATGGTCAAGCGCCGCTGCGAATATCGCGGGCTCGCCGCCTATGTGGTGATCGGCGGCACCAGCTACCGTGCGGTGGTCGATACCTCGGCTGAGGAAGAACTACGTCCGCCGGGCTCACGTCCGCCTAACCGCCTCAAACAGCCCTGGGGCCCATGGGAGATCGTCTGGCCGGCCGGGAAGGCCATCCCCGAGCGCTACGAGCTCTGGGCCTATCACCAATGCCCGCGCGAGAAGGCCGTGCAGGTGAACCTGTTTGTGGAGGGGAAGTGGGAGGGGAGGTAGTGGGCGCGGTAGAACAGAAACCGTGAGTGGTCCCGCGCCCGAAACTTGTCATCCTTCAACTATAAGCCAAGTCGGGTTTCCGGGCAATCTGTTCAAAAAGATAGTGCCGCATAAAAGAAGCGCGGATCTGTGACGGAGACAGAACCGCGCTGAAGTCCAACAGGGGATAACCTTTAGATGGAATTCGGAAGGGAGAAATTCAAGGAGGATGTCGGGGAATTTTCCCGCATTTGGCGAAAATCATAAGGAGGCTATTTATTAACATGAGATCATGTTATCGTGGGGTTCTCAGATAAGGACATGAGTCGATTATGCAGATGACAGATACTTTCGTCTGCCAGGACTCTCTGGGCAAACGCTACACCGTCCAGACTTGGCAGCCAAAAACCACACGCACACTGCCTTCGGGCAAGGCCCTCAGCATCAGGGGAGCGCAGAGCTTCTCGCTGGAGGATGGTACTGCTGTGCATGACCTGAAAAACGGGTCTTTCGCGATCCAGACCCAGCCGATCATCGTGATCCGCCGGGACGTCTGACCGACTGCCTCGCTAGAGCCTCGTCGCTTCGGTGACACCCAAGCCCCGCCATCGAGCGGGGCTTTTATTTTGCCCCTTTCAGGGGCCGGGGTGAGCCAACACCCCGACCGTGCGACCGTTTAGACCACGCCGCACCGACCCAAGCTACTGCAAGACTGGTCGCCTGACCCCCGAGAGGGCGGGCGCCGTATC
>NZ_JAYWLC010000042.1:0-13335 GCF_040297545.1 Thioclava kandeliae | reverse complement strand
CGCTGATCAGATGCGTCCGAAACTGCCAAAGCTGGCGACCCTCATGGACGGCGCCGAGGAGGATGTGCTGGCCTACATGACCTTTCCCCAGCAGCATCGAACGAAGCTACACAGCACAAATCCGATTGAGCGCCTAAACGGCGAGATCAAGCGCCGTACGGACGTGGTCGGGATCTTTCCTAATGAGGCTTCGATCCGCCGCCTCGTTGGGGCCATCCTGATGGAGCAGACCGAGGAATGGACCGTCCAGCGCGGTCGATACATGACACTGGAAACGCTGGCGCCAATCTGCGATGATGTCGTGGTCAGCTTGCCTGCAGCGCAGCGCGACTGATCAGCTCGGCCCGCCAGTCAGCACGAGGCCCGCTATGAGCTACACCATCAGTTGGGACACGATCGGTGCGCCGGTTTTCGAGTGCAAGGCCTCAATGGCATTCGTGGTTAGATCAGCCTAAACATCTCGGGCAGTCAAGAAAGATATGGGCCGCGTCTCAGGTCCCATGCCATAATGGATATCCTCCCTCCCGCGGGGGGGGTGGCCGGGGCCGAAGTCATCGCATGAGCCTACAGGGAATGGTGCATAGGTTTGTGTCGCCTGATTGCAGAAGAAAGGTCTAGCCAATTCCTCCTGCTCTAGCCTGTATTCTTTGACGTAAATCTCTTAGAAAGGCCGTCCTACCGATGCCGTACCCAGTCTCAAACTGGTCAAGCCCGCTGAGGGCTGAGGCTGGTCAGTCGGAGTGTCTGCACGGCGATAACGCTTTGACTATGGTGATGGGTGCTAGATGTCCGGAAATGGTCTCCCAGGAATTGAGCTACTTTGAGTGGGGCATGCCTCATTGGCTTTGTAAGAGCTTAAAAAGAGTTTGTTGATCTAGTATGCCAGTATGAGCCAGACCTTCGTCCGTTTGATAGGCTTTTACAGAGCTGGACAGGCTTTGAGCAAATTGAGCAGATTCAATTGTGCCCGGATCATGACCTGCCGAAGCCAGACGCTCGCGAATTTTGGGAAGCAGCGCCATATAGATAGCAGTCTGATGATTGCCTTCGGTCAAAATAGCAGCTGTCGACTGCGATGTGAGACGATCAGGCTGCAAAACTTGCAATAATTGCCAGAGCGCTTGCGAGAATGGACGGTCAGAAGAACTCTGATCGCAGACAGATTTCATCATGCCTAAAACGGTTTGGGTTGTTTGCCAGGGGGTTATATCAAATGTACCGGGACGGAATTGGTTGAATGCGGTGAGATACCCCTCCACCCAGCCGCCATAAAGTAAAAGATCACGCGATTGGCCGTCCCAAGCTTGCTGATACGCGCCGCATGTCTGCCCACCTGCGCCTTTAAAGGCAAAGTTTCCATTAGTATCAGCGGCTTTTGCTGTGGAAGAGCACATAAACCCCAGACAGATCGCTAGTGCCGCGCTAAAGCGATAATTACAACCTAGAAGACGGTTCGTATTAAGCGATGCGTGTGTCATAAATTATTGGCTTCTTTCAAAACTGTCGCATTCATATGAGGCGCCGGCGTTGCACTCGTGAGGCACAACGCCGGACGTTTTTAGGCGATTACGAGTGTTTCCGGCGACGTATCAGTTGCAGGCCGGCTAAGCCGCACAACAACAGCGGGAGGCTCGCAGGTAACGGCACGGCGGAAAGATTGTAGTCGACAGTGACAGGTGTCATTGTAAAACTAACTTCACTGCCAGTGAGGGACGCGAGCGATACGCCCAACGGGAAGGCGGAAGCATTATCGGGGTCCAGCATTAGAGTGGGATCAATCCCTGATAATGTAAAGCTAGTGACATCTGTCAGACCCAGTGCAAACAGATCAAGCGTTTGAGACGGCAGGATGGCGTAATCCAAGCCATTGATGGTCAGTGTATAACCATCTGTATCAGGAACCGTAGCCAAAGAGGGCATGGTCAGTGTCGAAAAAACGCCTTCGCTGACTTCGTATACATAACCTACGGCGATAGGGGGATCGATCCAGAATGTGACATTCTCTTCGGGCGGCACTGGGAGGGTGATGACATATTCGCTAGTTTCGGGGTCTGGAGGATTGCTTGGCAAGAAAGGCGAGAATTCATTCTGGCCAGTGCCATTTTCACTCGGGCTCTCGGTTGAAACGAAGCTGCTAAGGTAAACGGTTGTATCTAATACAGAATCTGAAGCGTCAGCCAGAATGATATCAAATGTATTGACCTCGCCGATAACGACCGGAACATCGAACTGCAAAACCGGATTAGCATTAGGTGCCAGAATTCCGTTTAAAGAAGTTCCTGCCACAGATGTCATATCGGGATGGTTTATGTTGATTGCTTGAGTAGCGGTCCCACCGGTCGCTACTGCACCAGCCACGTTGACTCCGTTTACATAGAGTCCAAAACCGTCGATAAAACTGCTGCCCACATAAGTTGGCCATTCCATCGAGCCGAAGGTGGCAAAAAATGTCATCAACGAGACTGTTGGTATGAAGTCAATGGTTAGCTGCGCAACATCGTAATGATTAGCTTGGCCGGTAATGGGTGTAAGGAGTGCATTTTGAGCAGCGGTTGCGCTGGCTCCAGATGGGGTTGAACCCTCTCCGGTATATTCGTCTCCGTAATTCGCAACGTTTCCACTTGAGAGCGCGATACCTGTCACCGGAAGGCCATAGGTGCCGGATGTATTGCTATAGGTGGCAACTTGAGAGCCTGAGCTCAGCAATGCGCTCCCGGTAATTACGGTATCAGAGGCATTTAGGAAAAGCGTATCCGCTAGAATGTCAGCGTTTTCGGTCAGAGTGATTGTAAGCGCAGAAGCGTAAATTGGTGCAAGGCTGAGGAGCGCCGTGCACGAAAACAGTCGAAGTGTCATGTGACCTACCTCGGTTGCAATGAAAACGGATTGTTAGGCTTGTAGTGACCCTAGGTAACTTAGTCGGTATAAGAGATTTTAATCAATATTTAATTAGTTGGGTTTCGCCGAATTTTTGGGATGATTTACACTTATGGTTTTTAACATAATTTGAAATTCAACCTTATGGATAAAAGGTATCGACGCCGAAATTCGGTAAGCAAAAAAAATATCGATTGTTAACGTGCTTTTAACGATTTTCCGTCGCGCTGGGTAAAAAAACTTTGAAACAAATTGATGGTCGAGGCGTTTGGTTTACGCACGGTTTCGACAATGCCGGAAATACGTGCAGCCCATCAATCTCTCGGTAAATCCGGGCTAGAAAGGTTTCTACAATGAATGCACTTAAATCTCTCGTAGCAACGGCAGCGATCGCCTCTGCTTTCGCCGTGGGGACGCACGCAGCGTCCGCTGCCACGGTCGATATCGCTGATGGCGGCAAATATGCTTTCACGGGCGTGCTTAACCCAGGTGAAACATTGACTTTCGACTTCGATACGCTTGGCGAAACTCTTTTGGTCGATATCTCTCTCGGTGCATCTGGTGACGCGGACGACATTGCTGACATCACTTATTACCTGCCGGGGCAGGAGCCGCAAACGTTTGCGAATTATACGATCAACACTTCTACTGGTCCGGATAGCGCTTCGGGCCTTGTTTCATCCTACTTTGCATCTGGCCCATTCACCCTATCGCTTACTGATGGTGTGCTAAATAGCGTTTCCATTGCGGGAACTCTTTACGCAATGGCTCCGGACGCCAATAATCTTCCGGCAGTGCCGCTTCCCGCTTCGGCCTTACTCCTGATGGGCGGCATGGCTGGTTTGGGTGGTCTGTCGCTGCGCAAACGTCGTAAAGCGGCCTAAAGCATCAGCGATATAGTCAAAAGCAAGAAGTGCATTCTTGGCAATTTCATAATAGTCGAGGCAGAACGCTTCGGCTATTATTCTTATAATCACGTATCGCGATGTAAAATGGGAAATTTTTCTGACCATATTTGATTATCAAGGTTGGACATTTCCCGTTGATCAGAGTTTTCTACGCAGGTGCATTTCAATGAAGGTCAGCTCATGAACTCGAACACCGTGCCTCGCTCCATTACGCCCGTTATTCTCGCAGGTGGATCCGGTACGCGGCTGTGGCCATTGTCGCGCAAGTCTTATCCCAAACAATTCGTCCCTCTTGTGAGCGATCAGACGCTTTTCCAAGCTTCTGCGCTTCGAATGACTGGGGGTGCAGCGAGTGACGTGCAATTTCTTGCGCCCATGGTGCTAACAAATTCCGACTTTCGCTTCATTGTAACTGAACAATTAGCAGGTGCTGGGATTGACCCCGGAGCGATCCTGATCGAACCCGACGGGCGTAATACGGGCCCCGCAATTCTGGCTGCGGCATTACATGCTCAGGCCAGCGATCCAGATGCTATTCTGCTGGTATCTCCTTCTGATCACGTAATCCCTGATGCCGCTGCATTCCACTCGGCGATAGTGGCGGGTCTGGAGGCCGTAGCGCAAGGCCATCTGGTTACATTTGGCATTACGCCAGATCGCCCCGAGACAGGCTACGGATATCTGGAACTCGCAAGCGAACCAGCAGGAACTACGCCTGTCACCCTCAAGCGTTTTGTCGAGAAACCCGATGCGACGCGCGCAACAGAGATGCTGGCTGCCGGTAATTTCCTTTGGAATGCCGGAATCTTTCTGTTCCGCGCTACCGATATTATTGCTGCTTTCGAGATCCATGCCCCTGATTTATTACCACCGGTATCGACAGCAGTTGCACAGGCGCAGGTTGATTTAGGATTCTTGCGACTTGCGCCTGAACCTTGGTCTAAGACAGCCGACATTTCTATTGATTATGCAGTCATGGAAAAAGCTTCTAATCTTTCGGTGGTTCCCTTCTCGGCGGGCTGGTCGGATCTAGGTGGTTGGGATGCTGTTTGGCGCGAAGGGCGACGTGATGTGACCGGGGTAGGGCTCTCTGGAGCGGCAACAGCTATCGATTGCGAAGATAGCCTTCTGCGTTCTGAAAGCGAGCGGCTGGAACTCGTAGGCATCGGGCTTAAAAATGTCATGGCTATCGCGATGAACGACGCGGTGTTGGTTGCCGACATGAGCCGCGCGCAGGACGTAAAGAAAGCCGTTGATGCTCTTAAAGCCAAAAAATCTGCACAGGCGACCCATTTCCCTAAGGATCATCGCCCGTGGGGTTGGTTTGAAAGCCTCGTCGTGGGCAATCGTTTCCAAGTGAAGCGGATCCACGTCCATCCTGGCGCGGCCCTTTCATTGCAATCCCATTTCCATCGTTCGGAACATTGGATTGTGGTCGAAGGTACCGCGCGGGTTACTGTGGATGACGAAGTTCGACTGGTCACAGAAAACGAGTCCGTCTACATCCCGCTCGGCGCAATTCACCGAATGGAAAACCCGGGTCGTATGCCAATGGTTCTGATCGAGGTACAAACTGGGTCCTATGTCGGCGAAGATGACATTGTGCGCTATGAGGACGTTTACGCCCGCGGTCAGGGCGCAAAGGGATAAGAAATGAAGATTGTTGTCGCTGGTCTGGGTTATGTTGGCCTCTCAAATGCCGTGCTACTGGCTCAAAATAATGCAGTAGTGGCCGTTGATGTCGACAAACGACGAGTGGATCTCGTCAATGCCGGGAAATCACCTATCGAGGATCGCGAACTCGAAGAATATCTGACAACTAAAGACCTTGATCTAGTCGCCACAACCGAGGCGGGGCCTGCATATGAAGGGGCGGACTATGTGATCGTCGCGACCCCAACTAACTACGATACAAAATCGAATTATTTCGATACCTCTTCGGTCAACTCGGTGATCAAACAGGTTATTGCCGTCAATACAAAGGCGACTATTGTGGTCAAATCGACCATTCCTGTCGGTTACGTGCAGGATATCCGCGATGAACTCGATACTACACAAGTAATCTTCTCGCCCGAATTTCTGCGCGAGGGTCGCGCCCTGCACGATAATCTCTACCCCTCCCGCATCATTGTTGGCGAGAAGAGTGAGCGGGCACGGATATTTGCTGAGCTCCTTTTACAAGGGGCGATCAAGAAAGACGCGCCTGTGATGTTTACCGGTCCCACCGAAGCCGAGGCGATCAAGCTCTTCGCCAATACATATCTTGCAATGCGCGTGGCCTATTTCAACGAACTCGATAGCTATGCCATGGCAGGGGGCATGGATAGCCGCCAGATCATCGAAGGCATTGGCCTCGATCCGCGCATCGGTAGCCATTATAACAACCCGTCCTTCGGGTACGGCGGTTATTGCCTCCCGAAAGACACAAAGCAGCTTTTGGCCAACTATAATCATGTGCCTCAAAATCTCATTCGCGCCATTGTCGATGCCAACCGCACAAGGAAAGATTTCTTGAGCGATCAGATCCTCATGCGCGGACCAAAAGTCGTGGGCATTTATCGCTTGGTCATGAAAGCAGGTTCGGATAACTTCCGTCAATCTTCGATCCAAGGCATTATGAAGCGCCTGAAGGCTAAAGGCGTCGAAGTCATTGTCTATGAACCTGTATTGGACGAACCGGAATTCTTCCGTTCGCGTGTAGTCAACGATCTTGAGGCATTCAAAGCAGAAGCAGATGTAATCGTTGCCAATCGAGTGACCGATGACATTGCGGATGTTGAAGCAAAAATTTTCACCCGCGATCTCTTCCACGCAGATTAAGGACGGACTTCATGGCACCTGCTTTTGGAACTTCGGGGTTGCGTGGCCTAGTCACCGAGTTAACGCCCGATTTGGTTGATCGTTATGTCAGGGCGTATCTCGCGTCTTGCCCTCAAGGTAGCGCGCTCTTCGTCGGGCGTGATCTGCGTCCGTCGTCTCCAGATATTGCAGAAGCGGTTATAGCGGCAGCACAAGCGGCCGGGATTGATACGATTGATTGTGGCGCCCAGCCCACGCCTGCATTAGCGATGGTAGCGATGGAGGCGGGATGTGGGGCCGTGATGGTTACCGGCAGCCATATTCCCGCAGACCGTAACGGACTAAAATTTTACATTCCGTCGGGCGAGATTTCCAAAGCAGATGAATCGAAAATCAAGGCGGCTTACGAGGCAGATGAGATGCCCGCGAAGCCTGCAGGAACTGCACGGCCAGCGCCCGATGTAAAAGCACTCTATAATCAACGTTATGTAAACTCATTTGGAAGCGATGCACTTGCTGGATTTAGGATTGGGGTCTATCGCCATTCTTCAGTCGCTCGTGACGTTTTAGAAGATATTCTACGTGGACTTGGAGCTGACGTAGTATCCCTCGCGCATTCCGATACCTTCATTCCTGTCGACACTGAAGCGGTTGACCCCGAAACAAGGGCACAGCTAGCTAAGTGGTGTTCCCAATATAAACTTGATGCAATCGTTTCAACTGATGGCGATGCCGATCGACCGATGGTCGCTGATGCAGAAGGCAAAGTGGTGCCTGGTGACGTCCTAGGCGTGATTACGGCCCGTTATGTGGGCGCAGAGGTTATCTGTACCCCCGTATCATCTAACGATATGGTACGTAACATTCGGGAATTTATTGATGTCAAACTTACGAAAATTGGCTCACCTTACGTAATTGCGGCCATGGAAGAAGCTTTAAATGCTAATCGAACGACGAAAGTGGCGGGTTTCGAGGCGAATGGTGGATTTATTCTAGGTTTTTCGACTTCGCACCGATCAGTAATAACCCCTCTAAAGACACGCGATAGCCTACTTCCAATTCTGTCGCCATTAGTTGCTGCAAGAGAAAAGGGAATAAATTTGGCAGAACTGGTTCAGCAGCTCCCCCCTTGCTTTACGGCTGCAGACCGCCTTCAGAACATTGATCGGATAAAGGCGTCCAAGTTCCTAGAAGGATTAATAAATAACGCTGAAGTTCGCCAAGATTTTCTTTCTTTAGAGGGCTTCATTCAAACAATTGATCTGACGGACGGGCTACGAATGAACTTGGAATCCGGTGAAGTAATTCATTTGCGCCCCTCGGGCAACGCACCAGAATTCCGTGTTTATGCGCAAGCTGCGAATTTGGAACGGGCGAGGAACCTTGTCTCACGGATTATGCAGAGAGTGAATCAATCTATCGCGTAAAAGCAATAGGCGACGGGTATATATTGGGTATAATTCACTCCTGAAAGAGAGACTGTTCGAGACCTAAGTCTGATGGCCTCAGCATTCACAAATATCGAGATATTGCTGAATATATCCAGAGCTCAAAGGGCTCAGTAGTTTTTCCTAGCCGCTTAGGTCAAGATCAGCTGTCCGCGCATCAGATCAGATGCGATGCGTCCAATGCGCGGTTTTCGGCTGGCTCTAAGTTATTCGGCCGTTCGAGCCGAACTCAATTTACTCCGCTGAATTCGCGTAGCCGTCGATAGTAGCTCTATTAATCATATCGATTCAACGCCCCACGTCTGTCTAGCTTTGAGCTCTAACGTTGCAGGATTTCGACGTGACGCAGCTTTATAACGATATATTCCGGCTTTTCGCGTTTGCCTGTCATCAAAGTAGTCCTCCATCATACGGGATAAGCTATCCCAAAAGGTGGACCACTTCGGTGAGGCAAGACCAGCAGAATGACAGCTATCCGACGAATATATGGGCCTGGATTCTTCTCAGCATAACCTTGGAAGAAATCCGATCATGTCCTCAGATCATCTTGGAAACTACACTTTACTGATGAACCCTATCTATCAAAACCCGTGCAACGGACCCATTCTAATAGGATCATACGACCGAGACTGATGCTAATTCACCACAGGATAGTCATGGAATTTAACTATAAGTTAACTTTCACAGCTCTGAGATGAAAAACAGATCCACAACAAACCTATATTCTGATAAAATACGTTAGGTTATTAACGATTCTCGGCGCGGTTTTTTGAGGAAAATCCCCAATAACTGCCAATTACATAATAGAAAACCAATATATTTTTCGCTGCACTCATCTAATGCAAAGCTATGACTTTAGCTTAGGAGCCCGTGCGCGACTGATATAATTATTGACGGAGAGTTTTGTCATGAAATCATGCCAAATCCCTGATGACAGTGTAAATATCGGCTACGCTATGGCACATTGTTCACCTGATGGCCCTTCGTGGGTCATTGGTTTCGCAATTATTATTTTCGGATTACTGGGTGCATATTACGTTTCTTTTGGACACAACTGATATTTTACGATTTTTCGATCTCAATAGACATATCGGTGACAGAGGTTCACTTCAGAAAGCTCGATCGTTGTAGAAATGCATTCACCAACAACGCTCTCACTGACATATAAGTCAGTTTCGATCGGCTGCTTTGGTTGCTTGCCTACACAAGAGAGTCTAGGCGCAGGGGATGCTTTATTTCTAATGGTAGAACCCAGCCGTACTCCACGAGGCACCGACGAAGTACATCAAGGACTTAGGTCAGTACTGGATGGGCAGCTACTTTAAAATGTGGAAGGCATTAAACGTTCTTTGTGTGTCGTCAACTTAAATTGGCACGAAGAGCGTATTCGATCTTAACGCGGCCTAGTGGATGGCTAGCGGATCGTCGTCAGCTTACAGCGTGCCCGGCCCTTTATGGTATTATCTTACCACCTGAGGCGGGATTTCATCTAGTTTAGATATCGCAGCCGAGATTGGCTAGTTTTCAGCGATAGGCATGTACCCAGCGGCAGACTCTTACCGACACTAAGCAGAGGGGCAACTTAGCAAAAAAAGCCATTTTAAAGACTAAATCTTATTAATATATATTCTGAATTGCTGCGGATTACCGCTTATTACTTACCCGCATATTCTTGAGCATCAGACGCCACTATTCTCTGAAAGTCATTTGGTGAAATAGGCTTGTAGATCGTCCTTCGAACTTTTAGATCACGCGCTTCAGCCATCATACGCGCAGCAATACTATCGGCGCATGGCCCGTTAGTAAGAAATCTTAAATGTAGATCGACCTGCAAGCGTGACAGATGATCCAAACATGCCGCGCTTCCCGCATCAGGCATATCGAGACATAGATACAATAGGTATGACCCAGGTTCTTCTTCTAACAACTTGACTACTGATTGTCCATCAGAGCAACCAGTCGCGTTCCAAGAATGAGCCTGTAAGCTATCGAGTAAGGATCCCCTAAAAGCATTATCAGGATCCGCGATAAGAACGCGTAAATCCCCTGATTTCACCTTAGTCTTGAGCTTGTTCATTTATACCTCCAAATACTAAGAAATAGGCCACAACTCACAGTTTCACTTAAAAAAACACTCATCAGAAAACATTGAACCATTATCTAAAATGGTACTAGTGAAAAAGCAACATCAGCAGAATAATAAAACACCTGAAGCCATATCGGGACATTATCGCACTAAAAACACCATACAGAACTATAATGAATATATGTAACTAATATTATTAGTCAGTAATAATACTAGTTACATATTATAATTCGGAGTTTGAGAAAAAATTTTCTTCCATATAGAAAACTTCTGTGCCGATTGAAACCTATAACTGTCTTTACGCACGGACACGCCCTTAAGCATAAATGTATTGCAAAACTCAACCTTTAGTAGCACTCTATCCTAAAGCTGTATATAATTTAGCAATTTCATTATTTTTATAATAAAAATCATGGCGTTAGGAAAGAGATGAAAAATTCTTCGTACTCTTCGATTCTGGTATCCACTCAACTAGAGGGTTCATCTGGATACTTAAACACTATCAGAGCAATGTCTGTTCTTGATAGATATGAGTTTGACCAACTCATATCTGATGAAATCATCGAGATAATGCGAAGACCAGATTTTAATGAAGAAGTATTATTGAGGCTAATAACTGAAATATCGGGGGATAAGGTAAGCAGTACGGGGTTAAATTCTCTTTTCCACAATCTTCGTGCTGCCATCCAGAGCGATAATATGGAGGAATATGAAAAGATTTCCAACGAAGTTGCCGAAAAGATATTAAAAGAAAATTTTTATGAGAACTTGGATGATAGTAAAGAAGAAGAAGCCTTGTATTCTTCGAGTGAGACGTCTGCTTTGAACTTTATTCAATACTCCCAAAACTCTTGAGACTATAGCTGAATATGATTTCACTAATTACCCATTCTATGCCACCAACTGAACACGAATATTGCGGTGTTCGTGTGCTTGAGTGGCCAGGATTCTCTGTTCTAATCGACACCGATGGTGTCCCAGCCGCTTGGACCGGTCTTTATTCTTACGATGAAATCGTGGTTGCTATTAGCGACTATGTACACTGACCAAGGAGACTTTTGCTTCGCATCGAAACGCACTATTGAGTGGATGAATTTTGAGAAAATGTCTTTAGGGGTAGTATCTGCAGACTTGAGGAAGAAGTCGCCACAATAGCGTAAGCTAGATCCTCCAATCCGGTTCACAACCCTAATACTCTCTTTCAGTGACGAGCACAGTCAGCTTATAACTTAAACAGAGCAAATCCACACAGCAATCTGACGGACCATACTAAGCCTGCTTTTTGAATGTGTGCAAACCGCACCAAGCGATATTTAGTACGTTTATTAGCTTCAAAAATATTGAAATAAATTGATGATATGACGCACTATCTTGATACTCAACATATCGTGAGAGTGAGGAATCAGATGCGCTTAAAGTCCGTGTTGCTTGGTGCTGTGTTCGGCGGCCTATTTCCATGCGTGCAGGCAAATGCAGCGACTTACACCTACGTAGGTTCATGGGAAGTCGGGTCTGGTTATCACTGGCTTTCTCAGTGGACTGCATATAGCGGTACTGAAGCCGCCGCCTACTTATTTGGTGGTAATCCTGAAGACTATGTGACTTCGACGGTGAGCAATAACGCTGACGAAATCAATTTCATGGCTTGGTATAGCGTTCTTGGCGTGAAAGGCGGTCAAATACTGCCGCAAGATTTACAACAAAAGCTAGTTAATGGCTATTATTTCGATGAAAGCTTAGTCGATTTGCAAAGCATTACTGGCAACATGAGTAACCCTGCTTCTGCCTACGTAAATGATGCAGCAAATGGCTCGACATACACAAACTACGCGTTCCTCGTATCGGATAATACGATTTCTCCCATCCCCTTACCTAGCTCTTTTCTTTTGCTGCTTTCCAGCTTGGCTGGAATAGTAACATTATTCAGTCGGAAGCGAATGGTCTGCCCCACTTGAGTGGTCCAGTTTAAAAATTAGTGCATCGTGGGCCTTTGGTCTACGGGCACGATACTTTCGGGTGCTGGTGGGCGATATCCCAAAGAGCTATGCGGGCGCACCGTGTTGTAATGCTGGCGCCAGCGTTCGATCAGGATCTGGGCTTCTTTAAGCGAATAAAACACCTCCCCATCAAGCAATTCGTCGCGAAGCCTAGCATTCAAGCTCTCCACATACCCATTCTCCCAGGGCGAACCCGGCTCGATATAGGCCGTTTTAGCCCCCACCACCTCGATCCAGTTGCGCAGTTTGGTGGCAATGAATTCAGGGCCGTAACACCTTCGGAATGCATCGGCTGGAGAGGCTATGATTGCCTGCGCAGCCCCCAAATTGCGCGAGCCAGGTGAGCATAGCCGTCGTCAGGTCCCTACAGTGGTTTGTACGAACCACACCACAAGGGAGACCGACTATGACCACGATCAGTATTACACAGACGATGGCTGTTTTTGCGGCAATCGACATCGCCAAGTCGCGCCATGAGGTTTTGATCGCCATTCCGGGTAAAACGCGCCGCCGAAGATTGACGGTTCTCAATCGGCAGGAAGACTTTGATCGTCTAATTGCTACTTTGACAGTCTATGGCCTACCTGTTCGGGTCGCTTTCGAGGGCCAAACCATGGGCTTGGCGGCAATTACCACCGCGCTCTGGCTTACAGGCTTGGCATTGCCGGTTTCGAGGTCAAACTTGTGTCTTCTGTGGCCTTGGCGAGGACTCGAGAGGCCCTCAACAACAGCTGGGATAAAAATGACCCGAAAGACGCGCAAGTCATCCTGCACATGATGCAGATCGGGAATGAGCAGTTCTATCACGACCCGCTTCTCAGCGATCGTGTCCCAACTGATGGTGTAGCTCATAGCGGGCCTCGTGCTGACTGGCGGGCCGAGCTGATCAGTCGCGCTGCGCTGCAGGCAAGCTGACCACGACATCATCGCAGATTGGCGCCAGCGTTTCCAGTGTCATGTATCGACCGCGCTGGACGGTCCATTCCTCGGTCTGCTCCATCAGGATGGCCCCAACGAGGCGGCGGATCGAAGCCTCATTAGGAAAGATCCCGACCACGTCCGTACGGCGCTTGATCTCGCCGTTTAGGCGCTCAATCGGATTTGTGCTGTGTAGCTTCGTTCGATGCTGCTGGGGAAAGGTCATGTAGGCCAGCACATCCTCCTCGGCGCCGTCCATGAGGGTCGCCAGCTTTGGCAGTTTCGGACGCATCTGATCAGCG
>NZ_JAYWLC010000041.1:0-14510 GCF_040297545.1 Thioclava kandeliae | reverse complement strand
GCGCACGCCTGTCGAGGCATTCAGATTAGCGGCCTAACCTGAGCAGATTCAGCTGGGTCAATACAAACCAGCACCCGAAAGCATCGTGCCAGTAGACCGAAGGCCCACGATGCACTAACTTTTAAACTGGACCTCTCAAATGGGGCGGTTCAGGTACGTCAAAACCCAAATCCACAATTTTCGGAAAACGTAGCAAAATCAAAGTCCGGTATCAAAATACAAAAGCCAGCAGCCTATCCGTGCCGCTGGGTCTCGTCGTATCTTAGTGCGTGGCTATCGCTTTGCTTTCTTCTCGGCCAGCAACTGAGTCAGATACTTACCGTAGGCCGTTTTCTTAAACGTCTCAGCATGTTCGCCCATTTTCTCATCGTCGATCCAACCCTGCTCGTAAGCGATCTCTTCCGGGCAGCCGGATTGAACGCCCTGACGCGTCGAGAGCGTGCGGACAAAGTTACCCGCATCGAGGAGCGAGGCGTGCGTGCCCGTATCGAGCCACGCGTAACCACGCCCCATCTGCTTCACGGTTAGCGTGCCATCCCTCAGATAGCTTTCGAGAAGCGTCACGATCTCCAGCTCGCCGCGAGGCGAGGGCTTCACCTGCTTGGCGCGCGCAGGCGCATCGCCATCGAGGAAATAGAGGCCTGTCACCGCATAGTTCGACGGCGGCACCTCAGGCTTCTCGATAATCTCCTCCACACGGCCGGTCTTGTCGAATTTGACCACGCCATAGCGCTCCGGGTCCGCCACGCGATAGCCGAAAACTGTACCTCCGACGCCTTGGGCATCAGCCGCCTTCAGCAACTCGGGCAACCCATGCCCGAAGAAGATATTGTCGCCCAGAACCATCGCCGAAGGCGCACCGTCGAGGAAGTCTTCGGCGAGGATATAGGCCTGTGCCAAACCGTCGGGAGAGGGCTGGGTGATATAGGTCAGCTCCAGGCCCCACTGACTACCGTCTCCGAGGACGCGCTTGAACTGCGCCTGATCATCGGGCGTCGTGATGACCGCGATCTCGCGAATGCTGGTCAGCATCAGCACCGAGAGGGGATAATAGATCATCGGCTTGTCGTAGACCGGCATCAGCTGTTTCGACACAGCCATGGTCAGTGGGTAAAGCCGCGTGCCCGAGCCCCCGGCCAGAATAATACCTTTGCGGTTGGTCATACGCTGACCTCCAGTTCTTTTAATACGTCAGTCAGATCGGCTTTCCAGTCGGGACGGGTGATCCCGAAGGCGTCGAATGTGGTGGTGCAGTCCATCCGACTGTTTGGTGGGCGTTTTGCGGGTGTCGGGAAGGCGGTGGTGGGGATGTCCTCGACCGCTGTCCCCCGCCCTGCCTGCGCGAAGATCTCGCGGGCGAAATCGGCCCAACTGGCATCGGGTGCACCGGAGAAGTGATAGAGGCCGGCTTTGACAGGATCTGCCTGCAGCTGGCCGGCAATGGTGACACAGGCATTGGCAATCGCGCGGGCCGAGGTCGGCCCGCCGATCTGGTCGGCCACCACGGTCAGCTTGTCGCGCGTCTCCGAAAGGCGCAGCATGGTTTTCACGAAGTTATTGCCATGCGCGGAAAACACCCAAGAGGTGCGCAAGACCGCATAGGCACCACCAGCGAGCGCGATCCCCTGCTCGCCCTTCAGCTTAGTGCGGCCATAGGCGCCCAGCGGCGCGGTCATGTCCGACGGCGTGAACGGCGTCTCGCCCTGCCCGTCAAAGACATAATCAGTCGAGACATGGACGAAGGGGATGCCAAGCTCGGCACAGGCTTTGGCCATCGCGGCGGGCGATGCGCCGTTGATCAGCGCCGCCATATCCTCGTCGCTTTCAGCCTTGTCTACGGCTGTGTAAGCAGCGGCATTGATCACGGCCGAGGGCTTGTGCGAAGCGATCGCCGTAGCACAGGCTTCAGGGTTCGAAAGATCCGCCTCGGCCCGAGACAGAAACTGTGCATCAGGCAGCAGCGATTTCAGCTCGGTTGCGACTTGACCGGTGGATCCGAAAACAAGGATGCTCATGCGGTTTCCTTCTTGGTCTCGCCGGTGCCCAGACGCACGCCCACATCGGCGCGCGCCTGCAAAGGGCGCCACCAGGCCTCATGGGCAAGATACCAGTCTACGGTGCGCTCGAGCCCTTCCTCGACCGTCACCGAGGGGCGCCAGCCCAGCTCGGTGCGGATGCGGGTCGGGTCGATCGCATAGCGCGCATCATGGCCGGGGCGGTCGGTCACAAAGGTGATCTGGTCGGCATAGGAGCCCGATGTTTTCGGGCGCTTCTGATCGAGGATCGCGCAAAGCGTCTTCACCAATTCCAGATTGGTGCGCTCGTTTTCGCCGCCGATATTATAGCTGCGGCCCAGCTCGCCCTTTTCCACCACCAGAAGCAGCGCATCGGCATGATCCTCGACATAGAGCCAGTCGCGGATATTGTCGCCCGCGCCATAGATCGGCAGCGGCTTGCCGGCCAGCGCGTTGAGGATCACCACAGGGATCAGCTTCTCGGGGAAATGGTAGGGGCCGTAATTGTTGGAGCAATTGGTCAGCACGACCGGCAGGCCATAGGTCTCGTGCCAGGCGCGCACCAGATGATCGGATGACGCTTTGGAGGCCGAATAGGGCGAGCGCGGATCATAGGGCGTCTCTTCGGTGAATTTGACGGACGGGTCTGCGGGCAGCGAGCCAAAAACCTCATCCGTGGAAATATGGTGGAAGCGGAACGTCTCGGGCTTGCCCTGCCCCACCCAATAGGCGCGCGCGGCCTCCAGCATATTATAGGTACCGGTGATATTGGTCTCGATGAAATCGCCCGGCCCGTCTATCGAGCGGTCGACATGGGATTCGGCGGCCAAATGCATCACCGCATCGGGCTGGTGTTTGGCAAAGGCCGCATCAAGGGCGGCGCGGTCGCGGATATCGGCATGGACGAAGGCATATTCGGGCGAGGCGGCCGCCCCCGCCACATTCTCGAGGCAGGCCGCATAGGTCAGCGCATCGAGATTGACGACCGCGTGGCCACGCGCGATCGCCAGACGCACCACAGCCGATCCGATAAAACCGGCCCCGCCGGTGACAAGGAGTTTCATGGAATCAGGCCTCATAGGTGAAAGGGGTGGTGAAATCCGAAAGGCTCTGCGCCTTCTCGTCTTTCTCGGAGATGATGGGGGTGAGACCGGCAATCGGCCAGTCGATGCCGCAGCTGTCCCATTTGACCGCGCCGTCGCATTCGGGCGCGTAATGATCGGTGCATTTATAACAGATCTCGGCATCATCGGTGAGCGTCATGAACCCGTGCAGAAAGCCGCCCGGAATCCAGAGCTGTCTGCCATTCTCGAAACTCAGCTCATAGCCCACCCATTGGCCATAGGTGGGCGAGCCCTTACGCACATCGACCGCCACATCGAAGATCGCGCCGCGGCCACAGCGCACGAGTTTGCCCTGCGCATGGGGGGGCGACTGGAAATGCAGGCCCCGCACCGTGCCCTTCTCGCGCGAGAGCGAGTGGTTGTCCTGCACGAACTCTGGAAGGTGCACCCCCTCGGCCTCGAGCTTCTTCTTGTTCCAGCTCTCCGAGAAGAACCCGCGATGATCACCGAAACGCGGCGGCGTGATAAGGAGCACATCGGGGAGGGACGTCTGGTCGATCATTGGTTTTCACCACCATTTTTGTATTGTATCCGTATCTTCACTCCAGCAGCAATAGTGCGATCTGCCGAGCGATATCTAGAGCTGGATGGCGCTGAAATAGAACCTCGGCTGAAATTCAGCTTAGCATCCCATACGAATCAATAAGTTCAAGCATGTGAGCTCCGTTCGACTGACCGACGAATGCAGCCCACGCCAATTGAGAACGCTAGGACAGCCATACACAGCTAAGCATTTTATGCAATCCAACCCCGATATAAGTTTACCAGCTCAGCGACTTGCTGATCAACGTGTCTTAAAACAGGCGGAACCTCGGGGCTATGGCGATAACGCTCTGGATCAGCATCAATCATTTGAAGCGCCTTCCTGACACCATCGTTGGTAGCGACATCAACAACGAAACCATTCTGCCCTTCGATTACATCCGAACCGATACCGCCCTGATCAGATGCAACAACCCAAGCGCCGGCCGCGGCGGCCTCACGGGTGACCAGTCCATAGCTTTCAGGCCATGTCGAGGGCGCCAAAAGTACATCAATCTGAGCATAGAGCTTCTCGACTTCGTCTTGCGAGAACTTGCCGCGCCGCGTAACCGGCGTATTGCCCCACACCTCGTTTACCTCAACATCGGCAGGAAGCGCATGATCAATGACCAGAAGTTCGAGATTTTTGAACTCGGTGGTAAGGAGAGTATTGCGGACATGGTGATAGCCTTTATGCCGACTGACACCTCCGATATGTGCCAAACGTACCCGTCCGCTTGAGGACGGCAATTTATTTATCTCGGGTAGGTTAGAAACGCCATTTTCAACGACAATGAGCTTATCCAAACCGGTTTTCGCAATAATCCGACCAAAAGCTTCGGACACTGGCAGAATAGCGATTGCACCAAGCAAGGAGCGACGCAGCCCCTGCGCTCGTTCCGGCAGATCCGCGACATCCAAGCGATAGTCGTAATAGCTCGCATCGCCTGCTGGATCCAAAACAAACTGATTTTTTGAGATCCACCATGCATCATGCATCGTGATGACATAGGGAATTTGACGCAAACGGGTTTGGAGGATGATCGAGGTGCTCAGCCGCTGAATACAATGGAAGTGCACGAGATCCGGCTGGACACGTTCCAAGATACTGTCGAACGCTGCACCCATACCTTCATCGGTAATATGATGATCGACATCCGGAATATCCGGTGTCGCAATCGCCCATACCCGCACTCCATCGCGAGCATACCGATCAATTTGATAGGCATTACGACCACCTTCATAGGTGCAAATGACATCAATTTCGAATTCGTCGCCATATTGCTCACGTAGCAGACAGACGTTGTCGTTCATAACACGCGTAGCCCCGCCGATCGCTTGTGGCGGATAGAAAACGTTCACCAGCACGATACGCTTCTTGCGTACACTGGAAGGCCTGACAGTTTCAAAGATTGACCGAAGATTTTCACCCATCGCGCTGAGCGAGTATTCCCGCATTACGACATCACGGGCAGCCGATCCGATCTGCTTGCGATAAGCCTTATCCCCAATAAGACGATCCAATGCCCGAGAGAAATCTTCCTTTGTTTCACACAAGAAACCGGTCTCGCCATCAACAATTTTCTCGCGATGGGTGCGGGTGGCACTCACAACAGATGGAGTGCCGAACATCGCGGCTTCCATCCATTTGATCTCGCTCTTCGCATCAGTGAGCAGTGAAGAAGACAGAATTGAAAGATTAATGTCTGCCTTGGCCACGAGTGTGCAGTATTCTTCGAAGTCCCAAACAGGCTTCAGCATCTTCACATTATGCTTCTTGAGATCGAGATGCTTGAACTGATCGAAGTAGCCAATCAGATGGATCTCGACCTTACGGCCGTGTTTACGGGCCATCTCCGCAAGCGCCGGCTCAAGAATATCATGGAAATCTTCTTTATGCGCCTTCGTCCCTGAACCGTAAAACAGCACGACAGGGCCGTCATCAGACGCAGAGGCGACCTCGTGATCTTCAATAGCAAGCATATGCAATCGGCCAAGTGCGTTTTGGTGTTCGAACACTTTTCCACTACGCACCTTCTGCTCCATAACCTCGCGCAGTGTCGCTGTAGAAGCGATCCCGTATTCGCAAAGCTCCATCGCACGCTCGAACAAGGGCACGCCGCAGGCCATCGCGTTATATTCACGACGCGTTATCTGGTTGGCATAGCTTTCGAAGCTCGGCGGGAAATGGTCCGTATCAAAAACGATGTCGTCGATTTCATAGAAGGTGGCGAGACCAGCCTGCCCTGCTTTTACAATAGCATCCACGATATTCGGGAAAGCGGGGACACGGAAGAAAATCACCGCCTGGAACTTATCCAACTCATCGATAAAGGCGTCGATATCCGTCGAAGGCGAGTATACATGCACGTCAAACCCGGCCTGACGCAGCTGCTCTGCCTTTTGGTCTACCCGATACAGCTTACACTGGTAGAGATCTTCATTGCCGACCAAAGCGACACTTTTGATCGGTGCCGAGCGTAAAGCGACGTTATGCTCAGGTTCGCAATAATAGCTGCGCACCATCTTTTTGAGGTCAGATTGCGCAGACTCCAGACCGAACACCTCGGCTCGATCAGCAATCGTGTTCCAAATTTTCCAGAACCCGTCCGTCGCAAGAGCGTTATGGCGTTCACGCGTGACTACGTCATGCGCCACTTGCGAGGCACTCTTTTGCAAGACCTCGGCGGCTTCTGCAAACTTGCCCTGCTCAATCAATAGCTCGATAAGATTGAGCGAGTTCCACCCATTCTCACGAGAGATCGGAACCTTACGCCGGTGCGATCGCGCAGACGGCCCCCGATCAGTGCGCTGAAGCAAATCAGCGATCGCCATATTTGCCTTAACATGATCGGGATTAGCCTCCAATACCAATCCATAAAGCCAGCGCCCCGTTATAAGATCACCCGCGATCACCTTCCTATCGCCTAGGTTCCTGATAAAGCTCTGGCTAAGGCGATCAGAAAGATCCAACCATTCAGCGCCGGGTTTCGGCTTATCACGCAAGTGTTCAAGAACCTTGCGTGGTGTAGATGACATATCGATTCCGTCGCTACCCATTACGAAGCGATCAAGCTGGGACAGGATGGGGGAAGGGATAAACGTTCCGAAGATCAACTTGCCGAGGCGCGCGAGATTGGGTGCGTCATCCCACATAATACCTGCCCCAAGCCAATGCCGATATAAAGCTTGGCTTTTGGTCATGCCTTGTGGGGTTTTCCTCAGCGGGTTATAGGATTCTTCGTAAAATTTTGCATCGAAGATCAAATCTGGATTGATTGGCTGTAGGCTTTTCCAGCCATTTTCACAGAAATCTTGGATGATTTTCGCGCGAGAAGGCTGCTTCTTGGCTGTTCCTTTATTTACACTAAAACTGTAACTATAGTCTTCTTCGAACAAATTTGCTAAAGCAGGAGCAAAGCCGTAAAGAGCAAAAAGCTCGCTCTCCTTCATGGCGTAATAACCTGGTCCCTTCCGACGGCGGAGCTCTCTGAGGGCTTCCGGGCCGTTCAGGTCTTCAGAGATATCTTCACCATAGATTTCACGCACAAGCTTGGCATTCCAGGCTTCAGGATAACCGGTTTCACCGTCTTCGAGACCAAACTCTAAAAAATGGAGTGCAATAGCGTTCTGATCAAAAGTAAATTTAAGCAACTCTCGATGTTCAGTCGCATAGCTTGGGAAATTAAAGCCAGCACACAACCAGCCTTCCCGTGGATGGGACTTGAGAAGCTCCGCTAAATCCTGTCCTTGGGACTTAGCCAATGCCGAGAATGCGCGAACAGCCTCGCCATCTTTGCCCGAACCTAAATGAAAATCTATATTAAGCAATCGGCTCTGGTCATGGTCGAGCCCCAAGCCGTCAGCAAAGACACGGCGGTATTCCGCTGCACCATAAGCAATGTAATGCTTTAAGGCTGCAGACTGTGGATCTGGCGCACCCTCAAAAGCCGCCGCCACGTCAGGATTATAACGAAAATATTGGGCTGAATCGAAGCCGGGCAGGTCAACGGTTGACGTACCCAGATCACGATATTCTTTATCTCCTAGAACTTTACTCAACAACGAACTTATTGATTTCATTTACTTAAAGCCTTATCGTTCCACATCATCACGGGCATTCAATGCGTGTCATCGCTGCTTATTATGCGGATCGGTTATATGTGATCCGTTCAGCGATAAAAGGCAAAATTTCCACGACGTTAAGTTAGATTGATCATATTAATCAAAAAAATGCCACCCAATCAAAATGAGCTTCCACCATTGAGCTAGCAGCTCCCGCGACAAATTGGGCTTCAAGCTCTTGCAAAAATACAGATTGGGAGGCACCTTCCCCATTGCTTGGCTGCGGCCGTGACGTACATCCGAGCAATAATCGAAAAATAGAAAGTTCTGCTATGCGCCATTTCGAAATTGTAGACTGCACCCTTCGCGATGGCGGCTACTATACAAACTGGGATTTTTCACAGTCGCTTCTCGACGCCTACTTTGGCGCTATCCAATCGCTGCCAATCAAATACGTCGAGGTTGGCTATCGCAGCCCTGAGAAATCAGGATACCTCGGACAATACTTCCATCTGAATGTCGAGACACTTCATCGAATGAAGCAGCAATTGCGGCCGGACCAAGGTATGGCAATTATGTTTAACTTCAAGGACATGAATTCAGATCTAATCGAGACGCTCACTTCAGATCTGGTCGGCATAGTCGATCTTGTTCGCTTTGCCTGTCCGCCAGATAGCTTGAATAAGTGCATCGACTTTGGACGCCAAATTAAAGCTAAAGGGCTAAAAGTCGCAATTAACGTTATGTATATGACGAAATATGTCGACCAAGCGGACACAGTTCTTAAACCTCTGGCCGAAGCCGTTGACATTGTTGATTACGTTGCTTTGGTTGATAGCTACGGCGGAGTTATGCCCGATCAGGCCGAACGCACGATCGCACAAGCTGTAGAACTTCTCCCTCAGCCGGTTGGTTACCATGGCCACGACAATCTCTCGCTGGCCTTTGCAAACAGTCTTGCCGCTCTGCGCTCGGGGGCAACCATGCTGGACGCCACTTTCACCGGTATGGGGCGCGGTGCGGGAAACCTCAAGACCGAACTAATTTCAGTCTACAGAGAGCAACACTTCCCTACTGGGTGTCATTTCGGCCCCCTGTCCAAGGCCCTAGAGCTGTTTGAAACACTACAAAAGGAATATGGCTGGGGGACAAACTTAGCTTATATGGTTTCAGGAGCAGCATCGCTACCTCAGGCCAACGTGATGGATTGGCTGGGGACACGACGGTATCAAATGGATTCTATTGTCGAAGCACTTCTTCCGAGCAGCGATGCGGACTTTGACAACGATGCGTATCCCCTACTTTCAGACATGGCTTTGGCTAAAGAAGTTACCGGGAGAGGCACACTTATTATCGGCGGCGGTGTGAGTGCCGGCGAACATGCTGAAGCATTAATCAAATTGGCTAAGCGCGAAGATATGGTTTTGGTTCATTCCTCCACCCGGAACGCGGCATACTTTGAGAATTGCGGGCTGCCGCAGATATTCTGCCTAGCGGGACAGGAATTCAGTCGTCTATCTAATGGAGAAATAGAGCTTCTGGAGCAACCCCGTAGCTTACTTCTTACGACACCTCCTCCGCGCTTCCGTAACTCTGTGCCGACGTACCAAAATATTTGCCAGCTTGAGCAATCCAGCAAAGATACGAAAGCCCCAAAGCTAGGCCCGATCACTGATGAGCCGCCACTCGGTATGGCAATCGGTGCAGCTGAAGCGCTCAAAGCCAGTAAGGTATATTTGGCCGGATTTGATGGCTACGCTCAAGCGACTGTGTCCCAGCAAGGTAATGCGCGCGACGTACAAGCGGCAATCGAACACGGGCTAAATCCACAGACACCTTGGCATGGAGAAATGGCGTCTATTACGCCAACTCTCTATAAAATCCCATCGCAATCACTTTACGCAAAAATTCAAGGTGAGGCCGCGAAGTGATCGACTTCAGCAAATATAAGTTGTGGATCTTCGACTGCGACGGCGTTCTCCTCGACTCTAATCGCATGAAGACCGAAGCTTTTGCCAACGCTGTCTCTTGTTACCCAGAAGAATGCGTAACTCCCTTCTTGGAATTTCAGAAGACAGCTTTCGGCATGTCTAGATTCCGTACGCTTGACGCGTTCTTCGAAAGATTTCTTGGTCGCCAGGCTAAAGATGGAGAAAAAGAAAATCTTCTTGAGATTTTTGCGGAGTATTGCCAAAAGCAATATCCTTCTCAGCCGCTCACACTAGGCACTCTTTCCCTTCTGGATGAACTGCAGGCTATGAATCGCATTGCTTACGTTGCCTCAGGTTCTGAACAAAAAGAGCTTAGAAGTGCCCTGACGGAAATTGGAATAGCCGGAAAATTCCGCGATATTTTCGGGTCACCACGAAAAAAAACAGACTTAGTGGCTGACATTATTCGAAATGAAGCGCATATCGCACTCGACGAAGTTTTGTTCTTAGGCGATGCAAAGGCAGACTTCGAGGCTGCGTCTTCAAACGACATAGCCTTCCTTCAGGTCTCTCATTACGCAGCAGACCCTAGCGGTATGGATATCCTGCGTAAAGAATTCAACTTCCCGCATGTAGCAACACTTGCAGAAGTATCTATTTCAGAAAGAACTTCCTCATGACCGCCTCACCAGTGCATGTCTTCCTTCCTTGTCGAGGCGGCAGCCAACGCGTACCGCATAAGAACACTCGGACATTCGCAGGCATTCCCGGCGGGTTACTCGAGCTTAAATTACGCCAGCTCTCCGAAGCCGCCGAGGTCGCTTCAGTTACAGTCAACACAGATGATCCGGAGGTCATGCGGGTCGCTGAGTCCATGCGCGGCCTGTTCAAAGTCCCGCTGCATGTTTCGGAGCGACCGGCGGCACTCGCGGCGGCAGGTACACTAGATGATTTTGTTGCCTATGTGCCAACAATCATGCCCGAAGGCATCATATATTGGACACACGTAACCTCACCGTTCTTCGAAGCGAAGGAAATTGACAATAGTATCAAAATGTATCGCTCAGAAGTTGAAAATGGCGACTATGACAGTCTAATGGGCGTATCTCGTATACAAACGTTCCTTTGGGACAATAAAGGCGAGTGCATTAGCCATAATCGTGCCGCAGTAAAATGGCCTCAAACGCAAGATTTGGATCCAATATTTGAAATTAACAGCTCCGTTTTTATGATTTCAAAGGCCGAGATGGCCAACAGATGTGATCGTATCGGCGACAAACCATTTCTATTCTCTGTGGAAAAATTAGAAGCGTTTGATGTTGATTGGCCCGAAGACTTCAAGATTGCAGAGTTGATTTATAAAAGTCGATAACTGGTGCGATCTTAAATGTTCAAAAAGCTATCAATCATGCACGCTGATCTAAATCGCAAGCTAAAGAAAGAAGTCAAAGCGATGGAAGTACGAGTAGAAAACAACACTTTGAAACTCAGATTGTCAAAACCTTCCAGTCCTTCGTTTACACTTTGGAGCATCGATAGGGTGACAAGTGAAAAGCAAGCTTGCTTAATCTTTACGTCTCAGTTCGATGGAGAGACGCTTGAACTGTCTACTGCTATCGAAAAATTTAATATCGCCTCGCATAGACTGATAATCGAAACGAACGATGGGCCTATTGATACCGAGGAAAGCTTTGCACGCTTTCGGCTTGATTTAAATCAAGTAGACAACCATGCTTACATGACGCAGAATCTATTCGGGGCTGGGATCCGGTCTCTTCCAACAGATGATCTGTTTTATCTCTGTCTTTGCCATCTCGATATACTCCCGCATTCAAACCAATTTTATGGTGGTTTGATTACTCTCTCTGCGTTTAGAATTGCAGAGGACATTGAAAACCGTTCAAACTTTACCGACGCTCTGCTATTCAATTTTTACAAAGCTCATGAAGCGCAGGCACCAAAGCCCAATCATTCGGTAAGATGGAAGCTGTCTTCAGCAGTAAATTTAGCTATCCTGCTCTGCTACCTTAACAGAGTTAATGATGCTAAAGCTGTAGTCGAAAAAGCTTTGAGTGCGCTTCCTTATAACGGAATTTTCCCTTTAACATATATGAACTATGCGAATCTTCTTGTACTATCAGCAATATTTTCACTTAGAGACGAAGATCGTGACGCTGCCTACCTTAAATTCGCTGAATGCGCGAACTTCTGTAATTCTGCTGTTTCTGATCTATTTTCTCTTCGAAACAATTTTTATTTCCAGCATGAACAAGACGTACGAACGCTAATTGATGTAGGCTACCAAGCCGCCGCAGCCATGGCTGCGTTGGGAACTAATCGCCATCCCGGCGATAGCAAAATGACTATGAATGTAGAGGCAGCGAACCCTCAGAAAATATCATTTAATCCTGTAATCGGTCGTTTTCTTTCCATACTTAAAACCCAACCAAGTATCTTGAAAGATATAATTCAGATGTTGAAAAGCTGAGCTCGCTTCATCCATCTTTAATAATTGAAACACGCTAGTCGCTTGAGTTGGCTAGCGTACTTCTAAACCGACGCTTTACACGCCTCGGTCAAATATTCCACGTTCAAAAAATCATATACCCTAGACTGTGGGCTAACTACGTCTTTCAAAAACCTACACATATGAGCTCGAATGAAACTAGCTTCAAATTCTGGCCGTTTGCGATCAACCCACCGACGGATGAATTCCAGATTTGCCACTTGTGCTTCAGGGAAACGTATTTCCGGCTCAATAACTACTATCCCATCCTGAAATCGTATAATGGCGGCACCAAAAAGTAAGTTAAACTCTGCAGGCAAAATTATGTCCGCTGATTTATCAGACTTAACGATTATGGAGCGATCCCTCGCACCTCGAAAATCCGCTAATGTTACCATGATGGCGTCTACATCTGACGGCAGCCCTGACATCCGAAATTGTATTTCAGATGGGCCATATACGAAGCTTGTTTTCATGATACAACATCTATAGTTAGCGAATATCTTAATGGTTAGGTATGGGAGAAAATCTTGATGAGTGTCAAGGATTGCTTGCTTACAGGCCCCTCTCATTCGGTTCGTTTGCGTCACGCAGTAAGAACTGAACAACTGCCACCAATTTTTGGAGATGTGGTAGGTGTCGGCGGAATGCCCGTATGGAGCCCACGAGTGGTTCCTTATGTAACCAAATACAGTGGCGCTTTACATATCGTCGGCGATTTTCGTTTTGGAAACAGAGCGCTCTTCAAGCACGCAACCGCAGAACAAATCCTCTCGTCCGGCGAAGAACACCTCGCGATAGCGAAAGAGAACATCACTGCTGAATTTGATAAAATAATGTATGATACGGTCATTCAAACAGTGCATAAATTATCGAAAATGCAAAACCAAAGGTTCTTATTCTGGGACCTGTCTATTCGCGAAGGCGAAAACAAAATTAAAAATAAATATACTGAAAATGGTCGTTATAGACATCCGGTCTGGAATCTAGAAGATGTCCTTCTAGAATTTCCTAACCACGCAATAAACACCTCGGATCTGTCGGCAGCTCCCTCAATATTTTACATGGATTCTAGCGCTCATCCGAGCATAGCTGGATGGCTCTACTTAGCCAAGTGTTACGCCAATCACGATGTGAACGTAGGGGAAATTAAAAATTCGCTCACTGCATCTATCGCAAAGGCATTTTCCTATGTGCAAGAGCATAAAGCGCTCAATAAAGTAGTGATCTGCGGAAATTCAAAATTCAGTCGACTTCTAAAAAAGTATGATGAAGACGGGGTTTTCCCGTTACCATCAAATATTGAAATAGACATTCATCTCAACAGCACCTCTCATGCAGACTTAGTGCTCTATTTTCCTCCTGCTTTCGGCCTTGAAGCGGCAACAGAAGCAAAGAAAATCTCAATGGAGCCCATTTTTGAGAAACTTAAATCTTTAAAACAAACATTTAAGGTTATTCCCTACGATCTTTGGGCGTCAGAAAAGATACTAACGCGCATGGAATATCTCAGTCGCCTTAAGAGTAAAGAACCACAAGCTTCCACTTATGACGTCGAAGAAAAAATAATGTGTGGCAAGCAAGACTTCTATATTTCATCCTTCCAAAATCATGGAGGGATGATCGAACTGAACGACGGTTTACAACCAACCGCGCTCGGTATCGTTAAGATACTTGCTTGTGCAATGACTGGATATAGCGAAGCATATGGGAAGTTGGTCTATGACGCTATACTTGCGGATTTATTTCAAGGCGTTTGAGGAAACGTCAAGTTCCTCGGTTATACGCCTCAACCACCAGCCGCCGCCGTCCCTCACAGGCGATCAGCTCATCCCCAAGCCGCGTGATGCTCACCGCGTCATCTGCCACCGTCCCGCCTGTCGATAGAAGGGACGCCGGAGAGGCGCAGGGGATGCGGGCGGCAGCGGGTAACACCACCTGCAGGCGCGGCGCTTCATCGGCTACCACCAGCCCAGTGGTCGCGGATTGACTGCAGGCGACCAGCAGAAATGCCGGGGCCAGAGAGATCGGGATCAGTTTCAAACTCATCGATAAGCCTCCTTCGAGCTATGTCGCGTTCGCCCTGCGCGATCGTCAGAGCGCGTTCTGCCTCTGCTAGCGCCGCATTGGCGGCGTTGGTCTTCTCGATCGCTTCGGCGGTGCGCTGGCGCTCGGCCAGCAGGACTGCAGCCTTTTCCGCATCCCATGCCGCATGCTTGGCGGAGAGCTGCGCACCGAGCCGCCAGCCCTGCACGGACCACCCTGCCCCGAAACTCGCCGCTACCATCAGCAGGAGGACGGCGCCCGCGATCACAGACCGGACAGACATAGATCACGCTCCGCCTTG
>NZ_JAYWLC010000040.1:0-14717 GCF_040297545.1 Thioclava kandeliae | reverse complement strand
CAGTCGTTCGGCACTCTTCTCGCCATAGTCCGCGCCGGTCTTGGCGCCAACCTCGAGCTCCATTAGTCGCTCGGCGGCAAAGCCAATCATCTCACGCAGTAAATCTGCATCGCCGCTCTGTTCGACAAGCGCGCGAAGGTCCATCATAGGTTTGGTCATCGGGTGTCATCCTTGGATCAGATTGAGTCTAGCAACCCGACCTTACTAAGAAACCCGATGGCCACCTGAGCTACACCACCCCGTGGGACACGATCGTCTCGAGCCGATGGTGGCTCGATCCTCACTGTCGCATCGGCGCGGGCCTTGCCACGGTTTTTCGGTAAGGACGGCTTGAACCGCTCCATTCACGCGTCGGAACGCCAGCAAACCTGCTCGTCGTTCAGGTCACCTGGCGGAGCCTGAATCATGGCTTTTTGGCATTCTCGCTCAGCCAGGCAGTAAACTCATTCGTACTCTGCGAGACGGGCTGGGTCGTCGTGACGAAGTAGGAGGTGCCGAGATCCAGTTCGCCATCAGGCCAGGGGCACAGTGTTTTTTCGCGCACGGCGCCTGCCGCAATCGAACGCCACCCCAGCATGACCCCGCGCCCATCCAGCACCGCCTGAGCGGCCTGAACATAATTGGTGAATGTCTGACCCGTTAGCCTTTCGCGTATGATCCCGCGCGCCAAAAAATACTCTTCCCACCCTGCCCAATGCTGGTTGCGCGGACTGCGGACATGGATCAGGGGCGCAGCCTCAAGGCCTATACCCTCGCGCTGCAGCCGCTCCAGCAGCGCGGGCGCGGCAACCGGAAAAATGCGTTCCTCGAATAACTTGAAGGTCCGCCCCTCATGCCAGTTACCCGTTCCGTAACGGATCGCGATATCAATACCAGGGGCAAGATGCGGCAAATCGCTAGCGGGCGCCTGCACATTGACGGTGATTTCGGGATGTTTGGCATAAAAGTCGGGCAAGCGGGGCATCAGCCAATATGTCGCCATCCCGATAGTGCAGGACACCGTAACCTGCTGGCCGCCAAGTCCGGCCATGTCCCGGATATCCTCCACTGCAACCGAGATCCGCCCAAAACCCTCGCGCACCGCGCGCGCGAGGATCTCTCCGGCCTCCGTCAGCCGGGCGGGCCGTGTCGAACGATCCAGCAACTGCGCGCCGACATGATCCTCGAGCGCCTTAAGGCTCTGGCTGATCGCAGGCTGGGTCACATTCAACCGCGCAGCCGCCAGATGCATCGAACCATGGCGCGCGATCGCCTCGAAGGTGGTGAGAAGACGTAGGGGTGGCAAGCGGCTCATAACATAACCCTGTTCTTAACTTATGTTCAAACTAACCGCTCTGTTCGCAAGAGGGAAGCTGTGAAAACCTACCAGCGAAAACGCATTAGAACAGGGAAATACCTATGAATATAATGGATGATACGCTGTCGCGCCCCACACTTAAGTCTCAGGGGCTTGAGGTCGTTCTGTCCGACGGGGCGGCGCATTACTTTAATTATTACTGGCTGCGCGACAACTGCCCGACCTCGTTCAACACCGATACGCGCGAGCGGAGCTTCGACATCTTCCACCTTGCGGCAGCGCCGCGCGCCGAAAGCGCCGAGGTTGACAGCAACGCGCTGGTCATCAAATGGGCCGACGAGGATCACGTCACCCGTTTCCCTCTTGCATGGCTTGAAACCTTCGCCAAAGGCACCCCGCGCCATGACCCCGCCGATCTGCCGCGCAGCGCGTGGTATGGCGATCACTATCCGCAGGTGCCACGCTTCAGCCAGCCCGCGCTTCTGGCAAATCCGGCATTGAGGGCGAAATGGATCGAGGCAATGCTGGTGCAGGGTTTCACCATCCTGACCGATATGCCCGATAGCAACGAAGGGTTGACCGAAACCGCCGAGATGATCGGACAGGTCCGGCCCACCTTCTTCGGCGATTATTTCGATGTGAAGACGCATATCAAACCCACCAACACGGCCTATACCTCTGCCGCGCTGGAACTGCATACCGACACCCCTGCCGAGGAACATGCGCCGGGCGTCCAGTTCCTGCATTGCCGCGCCAATAGCGTGCAAGGGGGCGAAAGCCTTTATGCTGATGGTGTGGCCGTTGCCAATGACTTCCGACAACGCGACCCCGAAGGCTTCAAGCTGCTGAGCGAGACGCCGGTGCCGTTCTATTGCGAACACGACACCTATGACATGCGTTCGCGCCAGACCGTGATCGAACTTGACCAACATGGCGAGGTTTCGGGGCTAACCATTTCGCAGCACATGCTGGATATCTCCGACCTTGATCAGGCGCTGCTCGACCGCTGGTATCCGGCATTCTGCCGCTTCGGGAAAATGCTGCAGGAAGACAAATACATGATGACCTTCCTGATGAAAGCGGGCGAATGCATGGTGTTCGACAACCACCGCATCGTTCACGGGCGCGCGGCCTATTCGGCGACAAGCGGCGACCGCTATCTTCGCGGCTGCTACACCGACCGCGCCGAAATGCGCTCGACCTATCGGGCGCTGGTCAGCGAAGGGCGGTTCAAGGCATGAACGCGCATCCGTCTCTTGAACCGGATACGACCGCGCTGCGCATAGATCTGGCGGCGGCGTTCCGTATCTGCCACCAGCTGGGCTGGAGCGAGTCCGTTGGCAACCATTTCAGTGCGGCGGTTTCGGAGGACGGGGCGCAGTTCCTTCTGAACCCGAAATGGCAGCATTTCGGCGCGATCCGCCCGCAGGATCTTCTGGAGCTGGACAGCAACGATCCGTCGGTTCTGGACCGTCCCGACCCACCGGATGCGTCTGCATGGTGCGTGCATGGGACGCTTCACCGCCGCAAACCCGAGGCGCGGGTTATTCTGCATTGCCATTCACCCTATGCAACGGCGCTGGCCTGCCTAAAAGATCCCACGGTCGTGCCCATCGACAATAACACGGCGCGGTTCTACGGCCGCACCGCCTATGATCTGTCGTTCGGGGGTATTGCCGATGCCGAGGAAGAGGGCGAGCGGCTGGCTGAAAACCTTGGCGACAAAACCGTTCTGGTTATGGGCAACCATGGCGTGACCATCGTCGGCCAGACTGTCGCGGCAGCGTTCGAAGACCTGTATTTCTTTGAAAAAGCCGCCCAGACGCTGATCCTGGCAAAGTCTACGGGGGCGCCCCTGGCGGTTCTATCCGACGCGGTCGCACAGAATACTGCGGATGGCTGGCGCCCCTATGCTGGCATGGCAGATCGTCATTTTGCCTACCTCAAGGCGCAATTGCCGCATTTGTAAGCCCGCCTGGCCCTACTCACTTCCCCTCGGTTGCGTTACGCTTCCGGGGGTAAGTGTTATTGACGAAAGACATCTATGAACCGTTTTCCCTCGATGCAGGCGCTTCGGGCAATCGAGAGCGTCGCACGAAATGGCGCGCTCTGGCGAGCGGCCTCGGAGCTGAACCTGACCCGCAGCGCAATCAGTCACCAGTTGCGCCTGCTTGAACGCGATCTGGGGTTCAAGATCCTGATCCGGACCGGCAACCAGACCGAAATCACACCGCGCGCGATGGCATATGCGGAAGACGTGCGCCGGGCCCTAAGCATGATCGCGACATCAACCTCGCGGCGCAGCCAGAACGGGTTGACGGGGCGCCTGACGATCAGCGCCCCGCCCGGATTTGCCTCGGCCTGGCTTTGCACCAATATGAGCGACTTCATTGCCGAGCATCCCGATGTCGTTCTCAATGTCGTCACGACCCATAATCTGGTCGCCACGGCCGATCCCGATGTCGACCTGTTCATTACATTCGATTGCGAGAACCGCGCCCATTTACAGGTCGAGCCACTGATGTCGGTCGAATTCACGCCGCTTTGCAGCCCTGCCTATCTGAGCCAGTTCAAAAGCTTCAATGACCTTGGAATTCTGCGTGAGGCGACATTGTTGCATATGGGCGACTTTACCGATTGGGAGCAGTGGATGCAGCTTTCGGGGCTACCGCCGGAAAATGCCCATCGCGGGATCTGTTTTTCCGACATGAACATCGTCTTCACCGCGGTCATGGCGGGAGAAGGCATCGCCATCGGAGATACTGTTTTATGGGCAAAAGAGCTTCGGGAAGGCAAATTAATGCGACCTTTTTCGGCGGCGCTGCATACCGAATCCGGCTATTTTCTTTGCACACCAGATGAAAATCTTTCAAACCCTATTGTCCAAGAATTCTCCAAGTGGTTGAAAGATCGGCTAGAAATTGGCAAAATGGGCCAAAGGAAAATCTAATGACAAATATTATTTGTCGAGGTGACCAATAAGTTTCAATTGCACATTATCGACTCTAATTACTAAGCTTAACCAACAAAGGACAGCATTGGAAAGCGAGGCGATTGTGGCAAGCACAACGCAGATCGAAGCATGTTCGGTCACCAAAACTTTCGGAAAATTCGCGGCGCTCCGCGATATTTCCCTGACCATCGCCGAAGGCGAATTCCTGTCGCTGTTGGGGCCTTCAGGCTCGGGCAAGACCACGTTTCTGACCTTACTGGGTGGCTATGAGGCCGTAACCTCGGGCCAGTTGCTGTTCGAGGGGCAGGACATGACCGGGTGGTCGGCCAAAGAACGAGCATTCGGCATGGTGTTTCAGGGCTATGCCCTGTTCCCGCATCTGACAGTGGCCGAAAACATCGCTTTTCCGCTGAAGGTGCAGAAACGGTCCAAGGCCCGGATCGATGCCCGCGTGGCCGAGATGATCGAGCTGGTGGGCCTTGCCGGACATGCGCATAAGAAGCCTTCCGCCTTGTCGGGCGGACAGCAGCAACGGGTCGCACTGGCGCGGGCACTGGCCTACGAGCCCAAGGTTCTGTTGCTCGATGAACCTTTCTCCGCGCTCGACAAGAACCTACGCGGCCAGATGCAGGAAGAGCTGCGGCGTCTTCACCGCGATCTCGGCACCACTTTTGTTTTCGTGACCCATGATCAGGAAGAGGCGCTGGCGCTGTCGACCCGTATCGCGATTTTCAATCATGGGCATTTACAGCAGATCGGCACGCCGGACGAGGTCTACGAGCGGCCAGCCAACCGGTTCACAGCCGAATTTCTGGGCGATATCAACATTCTGTCTTTGCAAGGCGGCAACATCACCGGCTCCGCGATCACCGCCCCGCCCCATGCGCAAGGCAACGGCCATCTGGCCATCCGCCCCGAACATATGCGCTTGGCGCAAGATTACGACACGAACCGCCTGCCGACCACCGTGCGTGACCGCGTCTATCTGGGCGCGAAATCGCGGCTCCTTCTGGCAACGGGTGCGGGCGAGGAGTTGATCCTCTATTTCGACAACGGTCCCGGAGAGGCACCGCCCGCCCCTGGTGCGACGCTCGAGGTCACATGGGATCCGCGCGACAGTTTCGCCGTCTGACCTCCGTCTCCCCTCATCAATATCTCCCGATCCGGAATGCCCTAGCGTTCCGGAAAGGCTCTTCTCATCCCGAACTCCTCAACAGAAAGGTACCGCCTTGAACAGCCATTTCCAGAACGATTGCGTCGAGATTTTGAAAGAGCGTGCAGCCAAGGGCCAGATTTCGCGCCGTCAGATGCTTCAGGGCATGGCCGCCCTTCTGGGCACGAGCGCACTCAGTCTGGGGGCCACGCAGGCCCGCGCCGCGGATGGCAAGCTGGTATTCGTCAATTGGGGCGGCGATGCCCTAGACGCGATGCAAGAGGCCTTCGGCCAACCCTTTACCGCCGAGAGCGGCATTCAGGTGCTCTATGACGGGTCCGGCCCCACCGAAGGCGCAATCACCGCACAGGTCACCGGTGGCAACCCGACATGGGATCTGGTTGATGCCGATCCCTTTACCTCACAGGCACTGGGCCGCAAAGGCATGATGGAGAAAATCGACTATACTATTGTCGATCCGACCAAACAGCGCGAAGGCTTCCAGTGGGACTATTCCTCGTCATGCTATTTCTATTCCTATGTCATCGCCTATGACGCGACCCAGTTCGACACGCCGCCGACCTCGCTCAAGGATTTCTTCGATACCGATAACTTCCCCGGCAAGCGGGCGATGTATAAATGGGGCGCGGGCATGTGGGAGGCCGCGTTATTGGCCGATGGCGTCGCCCCTGCCGATCTCTATCCGCTGGACCTCGATCGTGCCCATGCAAAGATCGAAGGATTTAAAGACCATATCGGGGCCTTCTGGGGTGGTGGTGCGGAGAGCCAGTCTCTGCTGCTGAACGGCGATGTCTCGATGGCCCTGATCTGGAACACCCGGGCGAGTCTGCTGGACAAGGATACCGAGGGCGAGATCACCTTTACCTTCCAGGATGGCATTATCGGACCTGGCGGGATCGGTGTGCTCAAGGGCAATCCGGGTGGGACGGAAGAGGCGATGCGCTACATCGCCGCGACGCAGGATCCGGCACGTCAGGCGAAGTTCTTCGAACTTATGGGCAATGGGCCGTCCAACCCTGCCGCCGATAGCCTGATCCCCGAAGAGCTGCGCCACTACAATCCGATGGACCCAGAGAACCTGCCCAAACAGGTCGCCCTGAATACCGATTGGTACGAGGAAAACTATGCCTCGGCGCTGGATGCCTATCTGCAACTGATCTCCGCCTGATCCTGACACTGCTGCCCGCGCTTTGATGGCACGGGCAGCCTAAAGGAGCCTCCATGCGCCCTACCCTCTTTCTGATTTGCCCGGTGCTGCTGTTTCTCGGGCTAAGTTACCTATTGCCGTTTCTTGGCATCGTGCAGCTCAGCTTCACCGATCCCCAGCCGGGCCTGGCGCAATACCGCCATGTCCTGAGCGACCCGCTCACGCTGGCCGTCATCTGGCGCACATTGCGGCTATGTATCATCGTAACCGTCGTCTCGGTCGGCTGCGCCTATATCATCACGCTCCTATGGGTGCGCGGCACTCCTGTCATACGGTTACTGACAGAGTTATGCATCATGATCCCGTTCTGGATCTCGGTCCTTAGCCGCGCCTTCGGGTGGTTGTCGCTTCTGTCCAATCGCGGCTTGATCAACACATGGCTCAAGGATGCAGGCCTGATCGATGCCTCCATCCAGATGACTCGCAACGAATTTGCGGTGGTGGTGGGTATGGCGCATTACCTTATTCCCTTTGCCGTCTTTCCGCTGGCAACGGCCATGCGCAATGTCGATGAACGGGTGCTGACGGCAGCCGACGGGATGGGCGCATCACGGCTGCGGATCTTCTGGCAGATCTTCCTCCCGATGACGGGGAACGGGATCATCGGTGCGACCCTTCTGGTCTTCGTGTTTTCCATCGGCTTTTACGTCACGCCCGCACTTCTGGGCGGGGGCCAATCGGTGCTGCTGGCCGAGCTGATCTATCTGTGGATCTTCCAGATGCCGCAATGGGGCATGGCAGCCGCGCTCAGTGTCGTCATGATGATCGCGGTGGGCGGCATCCTCGTTGCACTGATGCGCCGCAACGCGGAGACTGCCAAATGACCGGTCTACGCCCCGGCCGTCTGGCCACACTGCTCTGCGGTCTTGTCGCGGTATTCCTGCTGATGCCCCTGATCGCGGTGGTGCCGGTCAGCTTCACCTCGAAACGCTACCTGTCCCTTCCCGATGGTGACTGGTCGTGGCGCCACTATGCCGCGCTGTTTTCCGATCCCGACTGGGGCCGTAGCCTGTGGACCTCGATCGAGGTGGGAGTGCTGGCCAGCAGCTTGTCGGTGGTGCTGGCCACGGCCTTCTGCCTCGGGCTGTGGATGATGCGCCCGCGCTTTGGCGGACTGATGACAGGCTTTGTCCTGCTGCCGATGGTGGCGCCCCCCGTCGTCTCCTCGCTGACACTCTACTTCTTCCTCAACAAGCTGTCGCAATGGAACAGCCTGATTGGCTATGACACATTGGGCGGGTTGGTGTTGGCCCATACAGTCATGGTCGTCCCCTATGCCGTGATTGTGGTCATGGTCTCGCTCGGCCAGCTGGACCGGCGCATGGATCTGGCTGCGCAATCGATGGGGGCCAGCGTGCCTACCCGTATCTTCGGAATTATCCTGCCCAATATCCGGTTCGGTCTGCTGGGCGCCTTCGTGATGTCCTTCCTGTTCAGCTGGGACGAGATCGGTGTCACGCTTTTTGTCACCTCGGTCAATACCATCACCTTGCCCCGTCGCATGTGGATGGGCCTGCGCGACAATGTCGATCCCTCCATCGCCTCCCTCTCGGTGCTGTTGATCCTTGTGGTCGCCGCCATCGTGATCGGCCGCGCCGCCTTCGCAATGCGCGCCGCTCGCTCCCGTCGCTAAACCTCTTCGAAAACCCAATCAATACGAGGGTAAATCATGAATTTCGGTCTGACCGATGAACAGGAGATGATCGTCTCCACCGTCCGCAGTTTCGTGGAAAACGAGATCTATCCGCACGAGACACTTGTCGAACGCACCGGTGAGGTCCCTGCCGAGATCGGACAGGAGATCAAGCGCAAGTGCATGGATCTGGGGTTCTATGCCTCGAACTTTCCTGAAAGCGTAGGCGGCCCGGGACTGAGCCATGTCGATTTCGCGCTGGTCGAGCGCGAGTTGGGCCGCGGCTCGATGGCGCTGACACATTTCTTCGGCCGTCCGCAGAATATCCTGATGGCCTGCAAGGGCGAGCAGATCGAGAAATACCTGCTTCCGGCAGTGCGCGGCGAGAAAATGGATGCGCTGGCAATGACCGAACCCGATGCCGGATCGGATGTGCGCGGCATGAAATGTCAAGCTGTGCGCGATGGCGGCGACTGGGTGGTAAATGGCTCCAAGCATTTCATCTCGGGCGCGGAACATGCCGATTTCGTCATCGTCTTCATCGCAACCGGCGTCGATGACACCCCGCGCGGCCCGAAAAAACGCATCACCTGTTTCCTCGTGGATCGCGGCACACCGGGCTTCGAGATCGCGCGCGGCTATAATTCGGTCTCCCATCGCGGCTATAAGAACTCGATCCTCTATTTCGACAATTGCCGCCTGTCGGATGCGCAGGTTCTGGGCGAGGTCGATGGCGGATTCGATGTGATGAACGAATGGCTCTATGCCACCCGCATCACCGTGGCCACCAACTCGGTAGGGCGGGCGCGCCGCGTCTTCGACCATGCGCTGTCCTATGCCGCCGAGCGCAAACAGTTCGGTCAGGCCATCGGCAAGTTCCAGGGCGTGAGCTTCCAGCTGGCCGATATGATCACCGAGATCGATGCCGCCGATATGCTGACCCTGTCCTCGGCATGGCGCCTCGATCAGGGCCTGCCCGCCAACCGTGAGATCGCCTCCGCCAAAGTCTATGCCTCGGAGATGCTGGCCCGTGTAACCGATGCCGCGCTGCAGATCCATGGCGGGATGGGGTTGATGGACGAATTACCCATCGAGCGCTTCTGGCGCGATGCCCGCGTGGAACGCATCTGGGACGGCACCTCCGAGATCCAGCGCCACATTATCAGCCGCGAGCTACTTCGCCCCTTGGGAGCCTGACCCATGCAGCCGCTCAGCCGTCTCTTTTCCCCGACCTCCATCGCCATAATCGGCGGCGGGATCTGGTGTGAAGCCGTCATCCGTCAATGCCGCGCAACCGGATTTACCGGAGAGATCTGGCCCGTCCACCCCAAGAAAGACAGGATGGGGGGCCTGCCGACCTATCCCGATCTGGCAGCGCTTCCGGGTCGGCCCGATGCCGCTTTCATCGGCGTCAACCGTATGCTGACGGTCGAGGTGGTGCGCGAGCTGGCGCAGATGGGCTGTGGCGGCGCGGTCTGCTTTGCCGCAGGGTTCAGCGAGGCGGTCTCCGAGCTGGCCGACGGGGCCGACTTGCAGGCGCAGCTGGTCGAGGCAGCAGGAGCCATGCGGGTTCTCGGCCCCAATTGCTACGGCGTGGTCAATGCCCTGGACCGCATGGCCCTCTGGCCCGACCGCCATGGCATGACCGCGCTCGAAAGCGGTGTGGCGGTGATTGGTCAGTCCTCCAACGTGCTGATAAATCTCACCATGCAGCGTCGTGGTCTGCCGCTGGCGGTGGTGGCGGCCGCAGGCAATCAGGCGCAGACCTCGATGTCCGATCTGGGTATGGCGCTTCTGGATGATCCCCGTATCACCGCGTTAGGGCTGCATATCGAAGGGATCGGTGACCTGCCCGCCTTCGAGGCGCTGGCCGAGCATGCGGCCCTTCTGGGGAAGCCGATCGTGGCTCTCAGGGTCGGGACATCGGAACAGGCGCAGGCGGCGGCGGTGTCCCATACCGCATCCCTCACCGGATCGGACGCGGGCGCGCGGGCGCTCTTCAAACGTCTCGGGATTGCGCAGGTTGAAAGCCCGACAGAGCTGGTTGAGACCCTCAAGATCCTGCATGTAACGGGCGGGCTGTCCTCGGCCCGGATTGCCTCTGCGTCCTGTTCGGGCGGCGAGGCATCGCTCATGGCCGATATGGGCGAAGGTGCCGGCATTGTTTATCCCGCCCTGACAGAGGGCCAGAAGGCCCGCCTGCGCGAGGCGCTCGGCCCCAAGGTGGCGCTCGCCAACCCATTGGATTATAACACCTATATCTGGGGTGACGAGGCCGCGCTCGAGGCGACCTTTACCGCGCTCTGCCCCGCCGAGGCCGAACTCGGACTTGGCTGCGTGGTGGTGGACTATCCGCGCACGGACCGTTTCGAGGCACCAGATTACGATCAGGTCCTGCGGGCCGTCACCGCCACCAAAGCCGCCACCGGCACGCCAATGGCACTTGTCTCGCTCATGGCAGAAGGGCTGCCCGAGAGCGTGGCGCAGGAGGCCATCGAATTGGGGATCGTGCCGCTTTGCGGAATGAGCGATGCACTGGCCGCGATAAAGGCCGCCTCGATGGGAAGCGGGCGCGCCAATAGCCGGCCAGATCGGGTGACACTGCCCCTCAATGGCCATGGCACAGCGAGGGTTTTCTCCGAGGCCGAGGCCAAGGGGGTCCTGGCCCGCGCGGGATTGCGCGTGCCCAAAGCCTTCCGCGCGCCCACACCACAGGCCGCAGCCGAACATGCGAGCGCGATCGGCTTTCCGGTGGTGCTGAAGGGGGAAGGCATCGCCCATAAAACCGAGGCTGGCGCAGTGGTGCTGGGACTTGGAAGCGCCGAGGCCGTTTACGCGGCTGCTAATGCCATGCCAGCCCAAAGCTTCCTGGTCGAGGAAATGGTCACCGGAACGGTGGCCGAACTGATCGTGGGCGTGATCCGGGACCCCGCGCATGGCTATGTGCTGACTCTGGGTCTGGGAGGTATCCTGACCGAACTGATCCGCGACACCGCCTCGCTTCTGGTCCCCGCAAGCCGCGCGGATGTCGCCGAGGCGCTTGGCACCTTGCGCACCGGCGCGCTGTTATCGGGCTATCGCGGACGGCCTGCGGCAGACCGCGAGGCGGTGCTTGATGCCGTAATGGCCCTGCAGGGGCTGGTGCAAGCCCATGCCGACAGCCTGCATGAAATCGAAATCAATCCGCTGATGTGCGGCCCTTCGGGAGCAGTTGCGGCGGATGCACTTATCAGAATGGAAGACCACGCATGACCCAATCGAATGTGTTGACCGAGCGCCGTGGTGCGGTGCTCGAGGTGACCCTCAACCGCCCCAAGGCCAATGCGATCGACATGGCAACCTCGCGCGAGCTGGGCGAGATCTTCACCGAATTCCGCGATGATCCCGAATTGCGGGTGGCGATCCTGACCGCACAGGGCGAGAAGTTCTTCTGCCCGGGCTGGGATCTGAAGGCGGCGGCAGGCGGCGAGGCGGCGGACGGAGATTATGGCAAGGGTGGCTTTGGCGGCTTGCAGGAGCTGCGCGGGCTCAACAAGCCGGTGATCGCCGCCGTAAACGGCATCGCGTGTGGCGGTGGGCTGGAGCTGGCAATCAGCGCCGATATCATCCTTGCCGCCGCCCATGCGACCTTCGCCCTGCCCGAGATCCATTCGGGGACCGTGGCCGATGCGGCAACGCTGAAGCTGCCCAAGCGCATCCCCTATCATATCGCGATGGAGCTTCTCTTCACAGGCCGCTGGTTCGACGCCGGGGAAGCACATCGGTGGGGGCTGATCAACCGCATCCTGCCTGCCGCCCAGCTGATGGAAGAGGCGCGCCGAATGGCCGACGAGCTGGCCGCAGGCCCGCCCCTCGTTTTCGCCGCGATCAAGGAAATCGCCCGCGAAGCGGAGAATATGAAGTTTCAGGATGCGCTCAACCGCATCAATGCCAGCCAGTTCGAGACGGTGGAAAAGCTCTACCGCTCGGAAGACCAGAAAGAGGGCGCGCGCGCCTTTGCCGAAAAACGCGATCCGGTCTGGAAGGGCCGGTAAGGAGATCCCATGCCGCTAGAGATGAACCGCAAGCTGTTTCTGACCGCCGCCATCACCGGCGCCGGTGCCACGCAGGACAAAAGCCGCCTTGTGCCACGCTCGGCCCGCGAGATCGCGGACGCTGCCATCGAAGCCGCGAAAGCGGGCGCCGCGATCGTGCATTGCCATGTGCGCGACCCCGAAACCGGCGCGCCCTGCCGCGACCGCGCCTATTTTCGCGAACTCACTGACCGGATCCGCTCGTCCGATACCGATGTGGTGCTGAACCTGACCGCAGGCACGGGCGGCGATCTGACCTTCGGGCCGGTGGAAGACCCGATGGCGTTCAATCAGGTCGAGACGGATATGGCGGGCGCCACCGAGCGCATGGCCCATATCCGCGACTGCCTGCCCGAGATCTGCACGCTCGATTGTGGCTCGATGAATTTCGGGGATGGCGACTATGTCATGACCAATACCACCAATATGCTGCGCGCCATGGGCCGGCAGATGACCGAGCTGGGCGTCAAGCCCGAGATCGAGGCTTTTGATACCGGCCATCTGTGGTTTGCCAAGCAACTGGTAAAGGAAGGCGTTCTGGACGATCCGGCACTGGTGCAGCTCTGCATGGGGGTGCCGTGGGGCGCGCCCAACGACCTCAATACCTTCATGGCGATGGTCAATAATGTTCCCTCGAACTGGACTTGGTCGGCCTTCAGCCTTGGCCGCGACCAGATGCCCTATGTGGCGGCAGCGGCGCTGGCGGGCGGCAATGTGCGCGTGGGGCTCGAGGATAACCTCTATCTCGAGCGCGGCGTGATGGCCACGAATGCGCAGCTTGTCGAGAAAGCCGCCAACCTGCTAAGCACGATGGGAGCCTCGCTGATGGGGCCTGACGAGGTCCGCGCCCAGCTTGGTCTGGTCAAACGCGATATGCCGGTGCCCGCATGAAGGCCGCGATCATTGGTGGTGGCGTCATTGGCGGCGGCTGGGCGGCGCGGTTCTTGCTCAACGGCTGGGATGTGGCTCTCTTTGACCCCGACCCTGAGGCCGAGCGCAAGATCGCGGAGGTGCTGGCCAATGCCCGCGCTGCGCTGCCCGCGATCTATGACCGCGCGCTGCCTCCCGAGGGGCGTTTGAGCTTTGCGCCGTCCATCGCCGAAGCCGTGGCGGACGCGGATTGGGTGCAGGAGAGCGTCTCGGAACGGATCGATCTGAAACATAAGGTCTATGCCGAGATCGCGGAGGCCCTACCCGAAAGGGGCTTCATCGCCTCCTCGACCTCCGGCTTCAAAGCCTCCGATCTGGCGGCCAAAGGCGCGCCGGTGGTTGTGGTGCATCCGTTCAATCCCGTTTACCTTCTGCCACTTGTCGAACTGTCGGGGGAGGCAACCCTGCGCGACAAGGCCCGCCCCGTGATTGAGGCCATCGGGATGTATCCGCTCGATCTCAACGTAGAAATCGATGCGTTCATCGGCAACCGCCTTCAGGAAGCGGTCTGGCGCGAGGCGCTGTGGATGCTCAAGGACGGGATCGCCACGACCGCCGAGATCGACGAGGCGATCCGCATGGGGTTCGGGCTGCGCTACGCCCAGATGGGGCTGTTCGAGACCTACCGGATTGCGGGCGGCGAGGCGGGGATGGAAAGCTATTTCGCGCAATTCGGCCCCTCGCTGCATTGGCCATGGTCAAAGCTTACCGATGTCCCCGATCTCGACGCGGCGCTTGTCAAAAAGATCAGCGCCCAATCCGAAGCGCAATCGGGCCATAGGAGCATCCGCGAACTGGAGCGCCTGCGCGACGATAATCTGGTGGCGATCCTGCGCGGGCTGCGCCTGAGCGGCAGCGGTGCGGGGGGCGTGGTGCTGGCGCATGAGGCGGGCCTGCCGCCTCTGGGCGAAAGGGACGGGCTTCCGGTCACGGCCTGCCGCTCGGTGCCGGTGACATGGACCGATTACAACGGCCATATGAACGAGGCCGCCTATCTGGAGCTGGGCACTTGGGCCACTGACGCGCTGATGCAGTTGATCGGCGCCGATGCCGGATATGTGGCCGCGGGAAAGAGCTTTTTTACCGTCGATACACGCATCCGCTATCTGGCCGAGACGAAACGCGGCGAGCGGCTGGAGGTCACGACACAGGTGCTTGAGGGCGAGGGCAAGAAGATGAAGCTGTTCCACCGAGTCTATGGTGAAAGCGGCGCGCTTGCAGCCACGATCGAGACATTGCTGCTCCATACCGATCTGACCACCCGCCGCGCCTGCCCGCCCTGCGCGGCGGTGGCGCAAAAACTCGCCGCGCTCGCACAGGCGCATATGACAATCCCTGCACCCGGCGCTGGCGGTGCGGTTGGCCAAAGAAATTAAGGAGTGCCCGACATGTCCCCCGAAGAGAAAAAGACCCGCGAGGATCTTGCCGCCTGTTACCGGCTGGCCGCCAA
>NZ_JAYWLC010000039.1:0-16419 GCF_040297545.1 Thioclava kandeliae | reverse complement strand
TGGAAGCCGGACTGCCCCGCCGCGATATCGAGAAACGAGATCCTACGGGCGACGCGATGTCTGGGTCGATCGATCTGGAAGAAATGGACCGGCTACCACACACGAAGTCGCGTCGAGGCCCAGATGAACCGTCTGAAGCTTTTGGGCGATCGGATCATGTCGCGAGACCCCGACCGCCAGACCGCAGAAATCCAAATCCGTATCGCTATCATGAACTGTTGCTCGGCCTTGGGAAGGGCCGAGACCGAAGCCGTGACCTGAAGGCGGCGGGGATAGGGGCTCCTCGTGCTGCCGGGCGAATAGCTCAACAAGGCCGCGCAACAAGCCCCTTTAGGAAATCAAACTAGTTTTGTTTTAAGCAATGGGCGTACGGTCGATTAAAGGATTGTTGACTATGTCATCTTACGATTGAGGTGTGACAGATCACGACTAACCTTAGAATGAATAATTTTGTGAGCCTAGGGGGCACCTATGAAACTGGACATGTCTTCGAGAAACTCACTTTTGACAATACATTACAAACATGAGCAGCGCCTTTTCAAAATGGCAGCTAAATATTTTATTATAAGAAATAAAAGAAACCGTGTTTTAGTGCAGTTATCCGAGTGTCAGAAGGAGATAGAATTTCAAAGCTTTAAAAGTATCCTTTGTAGTTCTCAAGCTGCGCTAGAGCAGCACGTGGATACTGTGAATTTCGATTCTATGCATGAGCAGCTGAGCAATCTTGAATCCCTTTTGAAAGAAGTTACACTTCACCTCGCTAATATCGAAGCAGAAGTGATTGAGTTCGAAGCTGAAACTGAGGGGGCATTAGTACTGAAAAGTAAGATTTTGGAATATTTACGTTTTACTCCAGAATACCAAGAAGATAGCGTTGACGACCTAGATCAAGTCATTAATAATTGTATTAGAAATCGGATGAAACTATCGCGACGAAATAAGGCAGCAAATCTAGCGTGATTATAAATGCATCAAAAAAGTGGGTTGATCGCGACACTTTTAACGCAATAGACCCTAAGCTGCAGATTGAACTTCCTGAAATGGATGATCTAAATAATTTTTTGAAATGGTCTAATGAAGGCGAGTTTTATAATCTATTGAAGATGAGCTCTGGGCTTATTAGTGAAAAATATTACTGGAGGCTTTGTATTTTGTTTTCGTATAAGCCTCAGATGCTAGCTGTATTTGAGGATTACTTAACTCAATCAAAGCCAATTTATACGGGTAATCCTCTGACTTCATCACGTGGAAGTTTGATAACGAGTAAAATCCACGTACATGGAGGGGCACCTAAGGAGTTAGATGCAAGGGTCCGGTTACTTCGCGCCTTAACTAAGAACTCTCCAGCTTATACTGATGATAATCTTTTATTATTTGTTGAAAGTCAGATGTGGCGAGAGGTGGAGATACTGTCAATTTTAGGATTTTCAATCAATTTTGAAGACTTAGAAGATAATATCAATCGACTAAGCATGAGGTATATTAAGGATTTTCATGTAGTTAAATACAAGTCGATAGTGCAAAAAGTACAGAGCGATAATAGCTCCAGTGCTTTGTATAATGCTTTGTTAAAATATAAAGTTACAAAATAGTATCGATTGTAGCAGCTAAACCTTGAGTGTACGTTGTTGCAACATCCCATTCGGGATATCTCGATCTGAAGTTAAAGTGTGCGTGGTTTCGTGATAGCAACTACGGATTGAAATATAGTAACTACATTAGATTGCATAATATATAATCTTCTCCCTAGGGCTATTTAGTTTGATCTTCTAGGAGGATGTATAACAAATATTTCGTCTTTTTATGTCGATTTGGTTTGTAAGTCTCCTTACGTATGGTAATTAATTTGTTAATGGCTGTATTTGTCTTGCTAACTAGAGAAGGCTCTTATGAAACACACCGATCTACGAAGTCTGTCATTCGACGATCTTCTTCAGCTTCAAAAAGATGTTGAGGTTTCTATTCAGAACAAACGTGCGAGTGACTTAGTTGGCTTTGTCGAAAGGTTTCTCTCCGAAGGTGCCGAGTTGGGGTACTCCGCCCAGGAGGTTGTTGCCAAAATCGTCGAGAAGTCTGATGAAAAGATACACATCCCACGTAAGTCGCCGAAGGGTAAGAAGGTTTATCATCATCCGGAAGATCCCAAAATCACTTGGAATGGCCTAGGTCGTAGGCCTAGTTGGGTCGTCTCGAACAACGTGAAACCGACTGAAAAATAGTTTTAGAAGCCAATACCATAACCTTAAAGAAATATCGCGGATCGCATAACGATCCGCGATGACAAAATAAAATATGTCAAGTTATCCTTTGAGTAAATACACTATAGGTTGCTTGGTATACTTGGTGCAACCAAATATTCCTAAATGTTTGAATAATATTGCCGTTGTGTCTTTGATTAAGAAATCGGACATTTGAGGCATTAGTCGATTTTTCTTGCGCTAAAGATGAAGTGTTGAGCGTTGTGTTCTCCAGCATGCTTCAAGTCTTGCTACAGAAAGTCTCAAAGAAAACTTGCCTTGCTTGGTGCTCTTAGATTCAGTTCTCCATCATGTCGCGATAATAGCGGCGCAGGAAGAACAGTCCCACTGTGCCGCAGATCAGCGACACCAGATAGACATAGCCAATATCGAGATAATCGGGATGGTAGGAATAGTAGAAGGCCTTGCGCATCTCGCCCGTCACATGGACGAGCGGATTCCAGTCGAGCCAGCTGCTGTAGGGTTCGGGCAGGGTTTCGTGCAAGATGATGACCCCGGAAATCAGGATGAGAGGCCGGGTGATGATACCCCAGATCATCTGCCACATCGGATGGCGGGATACAAGGGTGGATAGAAGCGTGCCGATGCCCAGACCGAGGGCCGCCGCCATCAGATAGGCCGAGATCACCTGCGGCAGGATGAAGGTCGTACGGGTATCATAGATCATCAGGATCGCGCTGAGGATGATGGTCGAGACAAGTGCCTGCGTGAAGGCATTGAGGATGAAGCGCGCAAGGATCGCATCGAGGAAGGTGACGCGCGGATAGTTCAGCAATTGCCGCGAGAAGTTGATCGATTGCGAGACTTTGCCGGAAGTCGTGGAGAACATCCCGAGCGGCAGCATACCGGTCGCGTAGAAAATCGCGAAATTATCGCCCAGAGGCGGGCTGCGGAAGCCGATCGAGAAGATCGCCACCAGCACCGCGATGCCTAAGGACGGTTCCAGAATGGCCCAGATATAGCCGCCCGGCGAGCGGCCATAGGTGGTGTTCATCTCGCGCAGGATCAGCGCCGTGATCGTGCGGATCGTGCTGAAACGTTCGGTCTCCTTGACCGAGCGCAGGCGGCTGAATTCTTCGGGGCTCAGCTGGTCGAGAGGGTTCTCCGTCATCTTTGCCTCATATTGCGGTCATGATGGTCGATGGCCTCATCAATATCGGGGTAATAGGTCAGGGTGCCTTTCTCGAGCACCGCACCAGCGGTGCAGATCTTGCGGATCTGTCCTGTCGAATGCGAGACATAGATGGCCGAGCGGGTGCCGATCCGGTCAAGGAACATGGCATTGCTCTTGTCACGGAAGCTGGCATCACCCGCCGCAGTGACCTCGTCGACCAGATAGGTGTCGAAATCGAGCGCCATATTGATGCCGAAGCTCAACCGCCCCCGCATCCCCGAGGAATAGGTCCGCACCGGCATATGGAAATGCGGGCCCAGCTCGGCGAATTCCTCGACGAATTGCACCATCTCGTCGGTCTCCGCGCCATAGATCCGCGCCACGAACAGCGCGTTCTGCGCGCCGGTCATGTTCTGGTGCATCGCGCTTGCCAGACCCACCGGATAGGAGATCCGGCCATCGGTGAGCACCTCGCCCGAGGTCGGGCTCGAGAGCCCCGCGATCATCCGCAAGAGGGTCGATTTTCCGGCACCGTTGCGCCCCAGAAGCCCCACCGACACACCGGTAGGGAAAATGGCATTGATATTGCGGGCCACGGTCTTGCGATGCCCTGCGGCACGGAAGACCTTGGTGAGGTTTTTCAGGACAATCATCGACTTGTGCCTCTCGCGCCTCAGCGGCGATCCCTGAGCGCATAGCCGATCAGCACCAGAAGCACCCAGATCATGCCCATGATGATCGCCAGCAACCCGATGATCTCGCCGCGCGAGGGGGCGGTCGAGGCTTCGGGCATGGAGGGGCGGATATGGGCGGCCAGATAGCGGCTCTGGCGGTTGGCCTCGGCCTTGGCCGCATCATAGGAGGTCATCGCCGCCGTATAGCTCTGCTCGGCGAATTGCTGGTCGACTGCGAGGCTTTCATACTGGCCCACGATATTGGCATAGCCCGCGCCATCGGTCATGTCATCGGCCGTGGCCGGTGACCCGCCGACGGCGCTGCTCAGACCCAGTTTCTTGCGCTCGGCGCCGATCCGGTCCTGGATGACCTGCACACGGCGCTGGGTCTGGACGATGCGCGGATCATCGTCGCGAGTGGTCTGGCGCAGCGTGTCAAGCTCGATCAGCGATTGGGCCAGCTGCTCTTGCAGCGAGGACAGGAGCCCGACCTGCCCCTCGATCAGCGATTGCGGATCGACGATCTGGTTCTCGTTGCGGAATTTGGTCATGGCGGAGCGTGCGGATTTCAGCCGCTCGACCGAGGTTTCCAGCTCCTCGCGGGCATAGCGGATCTTGTCCTCGCGCGCGATCTGCGACAGGCGGTTGATCATCTTCGAGCTCTCGTCGAAGATCGCCTCGGTCAGCTTATGAGCATCCTCGGGGGTGAAGGCCTGCGCCTCCACATCGATCAGCCCCGTCCCGCTATCGGAATAGACCTTGACCATCCGGCCCCAATACGCGGTCAGATCCTCGATCGTGCCGCCCTTGTGATAGGCATACCACGGGTCATCGCCCATATGCCACCAGCGCGCACCGGGCTTGGACCACATATCGCGCAGATCGAGCTGGGCGTCGATGGCGCGCACCATCTCCTCGCTCTTGATGAAATTGTAGAGGATGTCGGTATCGGAGGAGGACGAGCCCGAGATCTCGGCCAGACCGCCCAGCATCTCCATCGCCGAGGAGGTATTTTCGGAGCGCACCGAGAAGCCCACATGCGAGACAAAGCGGTCATGGGCGCGGGTGAAGAGATAGAGCGAGGCCAAGAGCACCGGCACGACCACCACGATCACGAAGCTGAGCGCCGCCAGACGGTGCCGCCCGCGCAGACCGGCACGCGAGATGGTTGCGGCGACTTTCTGCTTGCCTTGGGCGGCAGGCTGGGAGGCGGGCGTCTTCTGCGCCGGAGAGGCCTTGGGCTTTGCTGTCTTGCTTTCAGGGGCCGCGGGAGAAGAGGGCTTGGTAATCTCGTTCACTATGCTCTGCCTATGTTAATCTCGAGCGGGTTCTAGCCTGCCGCGCCCTGTATCGCCAGTCTTACCCCCCAGCATGGCGCAGAAACATGCCCATAGACAAGCAGTCCGCCCAAAATTCGCGTGAGGCGGAGGCCGTCCGCGCCCATCCGTCCTGTCGCCGCCTTCAGGCATCTGTCGTGGTGAAGCCGTGCAGTTTGTCCAGCCTGTGCGCGCGATGGGCCTCCATCCGCGCCAGAAAATCAGGATGCTCGGCGGCAAAACGCGCGGCATATTCGGCGCTGCGGCTGCCCGAGAGCTTGTGATGGCTGCTGGGCATATGCGGCAGCTCCGGCAGTTCCACCCCGACATGGCCGGCAATCGCCCCTAGGATCTGCGCATCGGGCAGCGAGACGGTTTGCTCGTAGCTCAGATAGAGCGGGCGGATCTGGTGGCGGTGCAGCTTGGCCTCGAGCCGGTCCTCGGCCAGACAATAGATCGCCATCGCATACATGATCTCGCGCGGATTGTAGCGGAAGGCCTGATCGGCGGCGCTCTGGCGCTCGGCATCGGCAATGGTCGAATGCGCGACCTTGGTCTGTTTGAGCTTCGAGAGCGACAAGGCCTGCGCCAGCAGGTTCTCGCGGATCAGGCACAGATAGGAGGTGGGCTGCAGATGGGCGATCATCTCCTCGAGCGAGCCGAAGAGGTTCATCATATGCGAATAGGTCATCTCGACGCCGAAGGTGCCCTGCGTGTTGCGGCGGCGCAAAACCGCCTGGGCATAGTCGGCAAGGTCAGCCGCGTGATAGGCCTGTGCGATATTAGGCACGAAACCGGGATTGAAGGCCTCGTTGGGCTGGCCCAGAACCCCCGTCCGGCTCAGGATATCGCCCAGACGTGAACTGCCCGACCGGGCGGTGAAAAACAGCACATAGCGGCGCTCCGGCATCGGCAGGGCGCGGAACCGTGCCGCTTTCGCGGGATCGACCACGACCTTGTCGAACAGATCCGTCCGCAGGGTTTCCTGCTGGGTCAGGGGCAGTCGCATCAGCTGGTCGAACAGACGGTCCTTGCGGAAGGCGGGGCGGCGGGCCTGCAGATAGGATCTGGCGCGCATCAAAAACTGGTTAGGCATCTCGTCCGGAAAACCCCTGTAACTCCGTTCCCGCTCATGACGCGGGCATTTCGCACCTTTTCATGTCGCGCAGGCCGGATCAACTCTTTCCCGTCCCGGGGCGGGGATCGCGGGCAGACTTGCCACAGGCCGCTGACCGTTCTAGTTCGGCTTGATTAAGCCGCATCTTCGCGCCAGTCTGGGACTGGCTTCCAGAGATAGCGGAAGTGGCAAGGATAGCGACGTGTCTGGATTTAAAAGATTGTTTTCATTGGCCACCAAAGGGCGGCCCACTGCCCAGACCCTGTCCTATGCCATGGCAGATCCCGCAAGCGCGTCCGGCAGGGGCTCTCTCCCGCGCCGCTTTCCGCGCAGCCAGCCTGCCGCCCCAGCAGGCCGGATCGATGGGCAGGCCAGCGGGGAATGCCAGATCGGTGGGCATAACATCGCCTACGCGCTGCAGGTCGGCTTCTGCCCGCTCGGGGCGGGGCGTATGCGCATCGGGGTGCGGGGCTGGGCGCTTGACCGGAAGAGTTTCGTACCGGTGGCCACATTGGTCTGTCGGATTGCGGGTCAGTCCGAGATCCGACTAGCGCCAGAGCAGCTGCGCGGCGATATCATGAACCATTTTAAACTACCGGTAGAGACGCGCAAGTTCGCGCGTAATTGTGGGTTCGAGACGGTGCTAGAGGCCGATCTCGGAGAAGGTGTACCCGAGATTTCGTTGGCTCTCGAGGTCGGGGACGTTCGCCACGAGATCGGTAAGGGCCATCCGGGCACGGCGCAATTTATCGAAGGATTGCATGGCTGGCTGTTTCTGGCCGGTGATAGTAACGATAGCCCCGCCCAGTTCACACAGGCGCATCAGCCCTCGGACAGCTGGGTTGCCGATTGGAACCGCTATTTCGCGGCTTTCACTGCGATGCGCGACGACTGGCCCAAGATGCGGGCGAGTTTCTTGGTGGCGCCCTCCAAAGAGAGCGTGATGCCCGATTACTATCCGCTGCCCCATGGTGGGCAGACCCCGCTCGACAGCCTGCTCGACCGGTTCGGAGAGGATCCGGATGTGCATTATCCGCTTGATATCTTGGTGCCGCTGCGCGAGTTATCTTTCGACCGGATCGAGACCCATTGGAGCGATTTCGGCGCGCGCAAGGTCTGCGAGGCGCTTTTGGAAAACTGGAAGCGCGGCATTCCCAATATTCCCGACCGCTATCACGTGATCCGCACCGGCGGCGATCTGGGCTTCAAGGCGGTACCGTTGCATCTGAGCTATCGCACCAAGGCCGCATGGCCCGAGGACAGCCGTGTGATTTTCGATAATTTCGTGCTCCATCACGGGCGGGTCCGCATCTCGCATAATCCTAAACCCAAGATCAAGGCGACAGTGGCGCTGTTCGGCGGCAGCTCTTCCGAACATATGGAATGCTATTTCAGGGCCGTGTTTGAGCGGGTGGTCTACGTCTATTCGGCGGGGGCATGGGACCCCGAGATCCTGACGCAGGAAAAGCCCGATTATGTGGTCCTGCAGACCTCCGAACGCTTCCTGACCCGCGCGCCGGAGCCAGTGGTCCTGACCCGCGAGGTGGTCCACAAGAAGGTCTCGGGGGGCTATGTGACCCGCAAGACGGACCGCGCCGAGGCCATGGCGGGCTTCGATGATCCTTCGGTCGCTTTCTACCACGAAATGGGCTAGAGCGCGCAGTGGTCCCCGTTCTCCCTTTCTCGTCATGCAGGAGCCTGCCCCGATGATCACCTTGCGCAGCCTGCAGGCGCTCTGGATCCGTTACTCTTCGCTACACCGCATCTATCGTTTCCGCCCGCGCCGGATCACGGCCGCGGATGGCACGCTTCTGGGCTGGCTCGAGGTGGAGGAGATCCATGGCAACCGCCACCATATCCGCGGATGGGTCAGGGCCGAGGAGGTGGTGATGACCTGCGGCGAGGCCCATCGCATCGCCACCCGCCCCGATCAGCACCGCGCCGATGTCGAGGCGGCCCATGGCGGGGATGGCCGGGTGGGCTTCGCGCTGTCGCTGCCGCTGGTGGCCGGGCCGGGCGAGATCCGCATCCGCCATGCGGGCGGGGAGATTCTCTGGTCCTTGCGCCAGCCGGGATCGGTGCGGCGGCTGCGCGGCAATCTGCGGCTGGCAGGCGCGCTTCTCTGGGCGGGGCTGCGTGGCCTGCCGGCGATGCGGACCTATCGCACCAGTCCCGATCCTGCAGCGCGTGATGCGGCAAAGGCGCAGCTGAAGGCGCTGTTGCGGCTGGCCCCGCCTGCGCGGAACTATCTGCGGATCTCGGAGGCCTCGCTGGGGCTCCTGCCGGAACAGGCCGCGGGGCGTGAGCTGCCCGAGGAGGCCGCACGGATCACCATTGTGCTGCCCGTCTATAACGCCTTCGATCTCCTGCAGGACTGTCTGGCACGGATCCTGCGCCATACAGATACCGGCTGGCATCTGGTGCTGATCGAGGATTGCTCGCCCGACCCCGCGATCCGGCCCTTCCTGCGCGACTGGGCGGCAGATCAGGGCGCGGAGCGGGTCACACTTCTGGAAAACGACATCAATCTGGGCTTTATCGGCTCGGTCAATCGCGGCTTTGCCACAGCGCTCGGGCGGGGCGATCCGGTGGTGCTGCTGAATTCCGATGCGCTGGTGCCCGAGGGCTGGGCGGGGCGGCTGATCGCGCCGCTTGCGGATCCCAATGTGGCTAGTGTCACCCCCATGTGCAACGATGCCGAGATCCTCAACACTCCCGTCATCTGCCAGCGCGAGGTCTTCTCCAAGGGTCAGGAATCCGGGATCGCCGCCGCCATCGATCGAGCGGCGCGCGCGTATCTGGCGCAGGCGCCTGCGGCGGCCCTGCCCACCGGCGTGGGCTTCTGTATGGCGATCGCGCCGGCATGGCTCGCCCGTGTCCCCGTATTCGATACGGTCTTCGGGCGCGGTTATGGCGAGGAGGTGGACTGGTGCCGCAAGACCATGGCGCAGGGGGCGCGCCATCTGGGGCTGCCGAGCCTGTTTGTGGAACATCGCGGTGGGGAATCTTTCGGGAGCGAGGAAAAACGCCGCCTGATCGCGGCTAACGGACGCCGGATTACTGAGCGCTATCCGCGCTTCGATGCGGAGGTGCAGGACTTCATAGCTGGTGATCCTCTGATCGGGCCGCGGATGCTCCTAGGGCTCGTCTGGGCTGCGGCACAGCAGAGCGATCCGCTCTCGGTCTATGTGGTTCATTCGCTAGGCGGAGGCGCCGAAGATGCGATGCGTCGCGATATTTCCGCACTCTGTGACGCAGGGCAGGCGGCGGCGGTGCTACAGCTGGGCGGTACTGCTGCCTACCGGATGGAGCTACATACGAACCTCGGTGTTACCAGTGCTGAATTGGAAAGCGAATGGGTCTTAAAGACGCTTTTATATGCAGTGGAGCGCCGCCGTATTATCTATATCTGCGGGGTAGGGGATACGCGCCCTGAAACTTTGCCCCAGCGTTTGCTGGAATGGGCAGGAAGGGCAGGCGATCTCACCATCGAAGTACACGATTATTTCCCTCTGAGCCCCTCTTATACGTTGCTAGACGCGCAGGGACATTACACTGGTATTCCGTCTCCTGAGACCCATGGTGCACAGGCTTGTCATCAGATTCATTATGCAGACGGTATGGTTGTAAGCCTCACTCAATGGCAAGCCAGCTGGTATGAAGCGTTGTCAAAGGCACGTATTGTCACCTTCTCGCGGGATAGCGGAGAAATCATTACGGGACTTTGGCCTGATCTCGCACCGCGTATCGAACTTAGGCCGCATGCGCCCCTACAGAACGTACCCCAGATTGCCCGTATTCCGGATAAGCCAACTCGAACTATCGGAGTTTTGGGCAATATTGGCTATCAAAAAGGTGCACAGATCTTGCAGTCTATGTCACAAGAGCTGGCTCGTTCGAAGGCAGCGCGACTGGTAGTAATGGGTAATATCGATCCAAATTATCCGCTATATGGCGCGTCAACTACGATCCACGGTAGTTACGCTCGCGACGAGATTGCAATACTGGCTGAAAATTATGGTATTGACTGCTGGCTGATCCCTTCGATTTGGCCGGAGACATTTTCCTTTACTACGCATGAGGCACTCGCGACGGGACTTCCAGTGTGGTGTTTCGATTTGGGAGCACAAGCCGAAGCCGTGATGGCAAGCGGTGCAAAAGAGCGTATTTTACCTTTGCCAAGGTCCAAAGCAGAGACATTCACTGTTCTGGAAAAAATACTGAGAAGCTAGAGTCTTCTTAACCTTAAATTATTAGGTAGAAATATATTGAAAGGAGGTCTCTAAAGGTGTCTAATAGTTACAGCAGCTCCTGAGTGAAAATGCGCGGTCGAAGACCGCGCATTTTTGCTTTCGAACATTATCGCTGCTCAGATGCGCTTTCTTTTTAGAAGTAAAATCTAAACTTCGCCTCTTTGAGACTTGAAAATCATTTATTGAGATCCTCTCAGTTGAAAGTCATCTCGATTTTTATGTGATTGATAGTAATGTATTATTTATGTTCGCAGACTGCCATTTTGTGGATGGAACCTTAGTACGTTTTTGGGCACGAGGTTGAAGGGTAAGCATTGTGAAACAAGAGTTTTGATCTTGTGTTGTCTATTTAAATAGATGCGCACTTAAAGAATGTTTTTAAAGAGATTCAGTATTCATAAACCTGAATCATGCATAGTGGTAAACGAAGCAAAATTGCCTGGGGGCGACTTATGAATCTGGATTTAGTAAGCGCACTTGTTCGTGCGAGCCACAATAATGATTATGATCTTTTTGACCAGCTCATTCACGAGGCTATTAGGTCACCCGCGAGACGTTCTAGTAAGACCAGTTACAACTCTGAAGGTCATAATCACAGTGAGTTGAAGCGCGGGCTTATAAGGTTAGACTACCGTACTCTCCGTAATGACAGGACTTAATTATATATAATAATCCGAATATATTCTTGGTTATTATAATAACCCTTTACGAAGCTTCATTAATCACTAATTATGATTAACGTCGGGTCATTTGGGGTTGTGCCATGACTATTCCATTCGAAGAAAACGCAAACGATATAGCAAATCATATCCTTCATTCTACACGTCTACGTCCAATTGCTGAGAGAATAGCTCGTATCGCAATGCGTGAGGGAGTTCCCGTTGATGTGGCTGAAAAAGTAGGGGCGCTATCGGCTAAAGCGTTGGCACCTAATCTTTTTGAGACAATAATTAAAAATAGCCATGAGCGATAGTCCTACGCTTATCTCAAACATCTAAAAAATCTCTGGGTAGATCAGCGTCGTTACGAAGTGGGTTTTCTTAATTGAACGCTGGGAACATTGGTGCGCTAGTCGGCCAATCTGACGCTCTCTTCTTTCCTTGTCGGCCTAAGCCATGACTTCGACCTCGGCCCTTCTATAGGCCGAGTGAAGGTCTATGATGGTAATGCGGGTCTAGATTTAGACAGTTTGGCGATCATAGTCTCATGACATGATCCGATCGCCGAATGGCCTGAGACTATTTATTTGTGCTTCGACGCGACTTCATGCGTGGTAACCTCTCCATTTCTGCCAGATGGATTGACCAAGACATCAGGGCGCCCGCTGGATCTCGTTTCGTAATATCGCGGTTGGGCAATCCGGCTTCCATACTGAGCCAGTACGGAGGATCGGTTCCGCGTCGTGCTCGATGATTGCAGTTTGGCAGCAGTGCGTATCAAAGGCTTCATCGGTGATAGCTGTGTTAATTTCTTATTCTTCTGGGATCTGCGACAGTAGTTCCCAGAAGATCCTACTATTGCCTTGCCTGCTAAATATTAATTCGACTGCGAGAATGTCGCCAGGGAGCGTGTCTGTCCCAAGATGAACCTTCTGCGATTCACGCCTGCACGGCTAACCTTTCATTTCCTATCGCCGCGGAGGCGCATGTTTGTGCTGTCGATCAGCAGGTTCAGTAGCTGCTTTGAGCGCTAATACGGGATGAGCTTTTAACTCAAAGCCTGACAGCGCCACAGCGTCGAATTGTTCGGGATAAGCCAATTAGTTGAGCCCGTTCATCTCAATCAGCCCGACAGGTTGTTAAAATGATAGGCCAAAGAGCACTTTTAGTGTCGGGCAGCTTTGAATGTCGATGTCGGTGAACATCGTGGAGCGGTCAAGCTTTCCACTGCGCCGCGCATATCAAGATATTTCTTGATCAAGCTAGACCGACAACGATCCTCGTGGCTTTAGCCAAGCATCATGGCCGGTACCATTCATCGTACGAGAGCGGTTGTTGGCAGGATATGACATGCAAACGGCTTAACTATCTGAAATATCTAATTGAAATAGGATAAGAATATGAAAATAAAAACTCATCCTTATTTTAAATAAAATCAATAAAAATAAAATACTAAGCAATTTTCTTGCGCTTCTATTGTTTACGTATCGGGCATTAACCGGCCTAAAAGATGAAATAGTTGAGAATAAACCTAAGCGAAGGCGCGATTGACGTAGTGAAGCTAGGTAAGTCTCAAATGAAACTATCTATTGATGGGGGGATCTATGCGATTTCCGACGACATGTTCGGCGGAAATATACTTGCGAATAGAGATAGCCTTGTTGGCGATAGTAATTTTTCTGAGCTTGTAGAGGATTTAGGGGTAACGAGTTTACGGTATCCTGGCGGGTCTCTCACGGAATACTATTTTGACATTACCGACCCCGATCAAACAGAAATTGCAGATCTAACCGGAAACTTTAATAACGATACATCAGTTAAAGACTTTATCTCTCTTTCCGATTTTATGTCATTCTCTTCGGATAATGATATTTCTGTAACTATCGTTATTCCAACAAGAACTTATCTATCTGATAATACTGATGAGAACGGAGATAGGTATGCCGAAATAGATGAAGACGCTCTGCGTACCTATGTTCAAGAGCTTATCACCGGTCAATATGGTGATGCAGAAATTAACGCCTTTGAAATTGGTAATGAATACTGGGGCTCTGGAGAAATGTCCTCTGTTGAATATGGCAGAGTTTCGTCCGAGATCGCAGCAATTATTGATGATGAGTTATATCAAGCTTCACTTAGCGATGAGACCGCAGCTGATATTAAAATACTTGTTCAATCCGGCCATAATTGGGGGGTTGCCAAGTTAAGTGATGAATACGAAGGAGTTGAGAGTAGCGATGTCTTAACTTCTTTAAATGAATCTTATGGTCTCGATCTTGATGACGATGCTCTTTATTCCGACGGGAGCGTTAATTGGACATATGTAGCAAATATTCTGATTATATCTGAATATAATGAGAGTGAATTAGCTGCAGTCGATGGCATCACTCCCCATCTTTATACTTCAGATAGCGAATTCGAGGATGAAGTATCTTATGTTACGGATCAAATTTATAAGACTTGGGGTGAAGTAAAAGACGGCGTCGATATCTACGTTACTGAGTGGAATCAGAATACTAGCGGATATGACTTATCATCTGCAGAAGATTACGGTCTATGGCAAGGCCAAGAGATTCTGGAAACATTTGAAGAGATGGTTGCTTCCGGTGTGGACGGTGCTGATATTTGGCCGCTACAGCAAAATACAGCTAATGCGCTCTCTACAGGGTTTAGTTATGAAGACCTGACCCCAGCTGGCCAAGTGTTTTCTTTAATGGCAGAGAGTTTGCCGGGAAAGTCTCTTATTGAAACTAGTGATGATAACGCAAGTTCTGATACGTATCTTTATTACGGTCAGGGCGAAGTTGTTATGTTTATTTCGTCTAAGGAAGACCAAACTATTTCTTTAGATTTATCTGATATAGTCTCAGACCTTGGAGATATCACCGCAATTAAAGTCGGTGTATCTGATCCGGAAGAAACCGGAAGCTCAAATGCTGAAACCACCCTTACGGAGTTAGTCGGGGATGATTTGGCTGAGGGTACAAATATTTCAACTAGCCTCGCAGCTGGTGAAATACTGCAGGTCTCCATCGTAGATTTTATACCAACTGAACAGTTCCAGATCGTTATGGACGATGTCGATGTGCTCAGTGAAGTAAGCGATCATGTGGATATCGATGATGATCTGCTTGTTAATGATGAGTCCGAGGTCGATGAGGCCGACGCAGAGTCTGACGATGGCATGCTTGGTATTCCGACAGTCGACGTTGTCGACGAAGTCGAGGACGAGGACGAGGACGAGGACGATGGTGGAGGTGACGACAGTATGGGCTTTATTGGCTTAGCTTTATTGGTGCCTCTAGCGTTATTAGGCCTAGCTTGAGTAGGGTGATGTAAAATGTTGGGAGCAATAGGCCTTTTATCGCTATTAACGGTCGGTATGGCTGGGTTTCTTGTGGGCGGCGATTCATCTGATGATGAAGATGATCATGAAGACGAAATCACCGAGGCACCAGTAGAAAGCGATACTTCTGAAACGACGGCAGACACCGAGGCCGATGCCTCAGAAGGCAATGATACGTCTGATGCCGATGCTGATACTTTGGAAGACGAAGAGCTCGGTTCTATCGGCGCTGATGTCGATCCGTCAGATGGGGCGCCTGACTATTACGGCTCCGATGAAGAGGATGAACTATACGGTACTGACTACAGCGAGTTTTTTGTAGGTGACGCTGGAGATGATTTCATCTCGAGTGGTGACGGCGACGATACCGTTTCAGGCGGGGATGGCGCAGACACGCTTAATGGTAACGGTGGTAATGATTATCTGATTGGCGGTGCCAATGACGATAGTATTTCGGGTAGTGAAGGCAATGACTGGATAAAAGGAGAGGATGGTGACGATACACTAGAAGGTGGCGACGATACTGACACGGTTAACGGTGGGGCAGGTGATGACGTGATCTATGGTGGTAGTTCAGTGGAAGAAGATCAGAGTACTGATTATTTGATGGGCGCCGATGGTGACGATTATATCCACCTGGGTGCCGGAGATTATGCTGATGGTGGTGAAGGAGCTGATACATTATCGATTACTTATTCCGACGATGAGCCGGGATATATTTCCAACTTTGACCCAAGAAATGATTTGATCGAAATCGAATATTATGATGAGAACGCAGAAATTTCTATAAACGAAACAGACACTGATAATGTCTCATCAGTAACTCTGAATGGTGCGGTCGTTCTTTACGTTCACTCTGAAGATATGGTGGGCGCTGGCTCAATTAGAATAATAAATCTCTGATCAAAACAACGAGGCTGCGTAAATCACATTGCCGACCTCATATATACGATCAATTTTTTCTTCGTTAGGTTGGGCGCAATTGTCTTCTTCGAGATCCTCTGGATCCATATCTTTAATTACAGAATGAATAAATTCTAGAAGTGTTTCTCCGTACCCTTCTGGGTTAATAAAGCCATTTTTCTCCATATCCGAGAGTATCTCTGATACAAGAGATTTATAATCTTCGATAGGACTTGGGCTCATTACTTTTTCGATATTCATGATCGATAACTTCCACACTGATTTCTTTCATGCCTGAACAGCTTTGCGCATTATAGTTAATAAATTACTATTATCTCTGTTGTTTGACACACAATGTCTGTTCTTCGACAATCTTATCATATATATCAGTGATATATAATTTATATTTTAAATCCAGATATTTAGGTCGTTTTCATGCCAAAATCTGGGCTTGTTGCACATATCGGTGAGAGGGATTCACCTCGTGAAACCTGATGGTTAGGTAGTCGAGATGTCAAAGCCTGCGATCGTGTCCCACGGGGTGGTGTAGCTCAGGTGGCCATCGGGTTTCTTAGTAAGGTCGGGTTGCTAGACTCAATCTGATCCAAGGATGACACCCGATGACCAAACCTATGATGGACCTTCGCGCGCTTGTCGAACAGAGCGGCGATGCAGATTTACTGCGTGAGATGATTGGCTTTGCCGCCGAGCGACTAATGGAGCTCGAGGTTGGCGCCAAGACCGGCGCGGACTATGGCGAGAAGAGTGCCGAACGACTG
>NZ_JAYWLC010000038.1:0-16960 GCF_040297545.1 Thioclava kandeliae | reverse complement strand
GATCGTCAATCTCTTCCGGATCCTGCAGCGCCATTACCCCCAGCTGATGGAGGTGATGAAGTTCCAGATCGTCTCGCGCCGCGAGTTCGAGCGGCTCCGGACCCAGCCGCCCGAGACCCTGACCGATCTCGAACGGGCGGCACGCTTCCTCTACCTGCAGCGGCTGGCCTTTGGCGGGCAGCTGGGCGGGGTGTTCGGGGTCGCGACCGATCGGGCGCGATTCTCGCTCTCGCGGATCGGGCCGCTTCTCGAGGATGCGCATGAGCGGCTCGAAGGCGTGGTCTTCGAGTGCCTCGACTGGTCCGAGCTGGTGCGCCGCTATGACAGCGCAGGCAGCCTCTTCTATCTCGATCCGCCCTATTACGGCGGCGAGAATGACTACGGGAAGAATATCTTTGATCGTGCGCAGTTTGCCCGCATGGCCGAGCAACTCGGCCAGATCAAAGGCAGCTTCGTGCTGTCGATCAATGACACGCCCGAGATCCGCGAGACCTTCGCGGGTTTCGAGTTCGAGGAGGTGGCGCTCAAATACAGCGTCTCGGCCAAAGGCGCGACCGAGGCGCGCGAGTTGATCATCTCGAACCGCTCCGAGGCCGGACGCTTGCTCTGAGCGCCCGCCTTCGATCCCCCACCACGCCCCGCCACTCCGGCGGGGCTTTTTCATGGAGAAATGGAATGTTCAAACTCTTGCCCGACTGGCGCGAGGTGCTGCTGCGCGCCTGGTCGATCCGCCTGATCCTGCTGACGGCGGTGCTCTCCGGCCTCGAGGTCGTGGTCTCGCTCCTCGATGCCGATCTGCTCGGCATGCCGCCCGGGGCATTTGCCGCATTGGCCGGCGTAATCTCGATCGCGGCCACGGTTGCGCGGCTGGTCCAGCAATCCGGCATCTGGTCGGAGGATATCGTTCAAGACGAGAGCGGCGCGTTGCGCAAGCGGCACGCGGCGGGCGTGGCCGGTGTGGCGGCCGCCATTGCGCTGGCCATTACCACGATCGCGCCCTGGGAGGGCAGGGAGCTGCGCGCCTATCGCGATATCGTGGGCATCCCGACGATCTGCTTTGGCGAGACCGAGGGCGTGAAGATGGGCGATGTGGCGACCGAGGCCGAGTGCCATACGCAGCTGGCCAAGCGCGTGGCGCAGTTCGAGGCCGCGATCCGGCCCTGTCTGCCCGCGAGCCTGCCGGAACGGACCCGCGCGGCCTTCATCAGCGCAGCCTACAACATCGGGTCACATGGCTTCTGCCGCTCGAGCATGTCTCGCCGCGCTCTGAGTGGCGATCTGCGCGGGGCCTGCGACGCGCTCCTGATGTGGAACAAGGCCGGCGGCCGCGTCGTGCGTGGACTGACCAACCGGCGCAAGGCGGAGCGTGACCTATGCCTGTCCGGACTCTGATCGCGGGCGCCGTCCTCCTGCTGATCACGGCTGTGAGCTTCGGGGCAGGGTGGTCCGCTCAGGGCTGGCGGCTTGGGGCGCAGCTCGCGGCCAAGCAGGCGGCATGGGATGCGGAGAAATCCGCAGCCTTGCTCGCAGAGCGCCGGCGCACGGCCGAGGCGATCAAGAAGACCAACGCCGCCAACGCGGCGCTGGCAGAAGCAGAACGTGCCCTGACGATCGCGCATGGCGAAAGAGACACAGCCCGAAGGAAGCTTATCGATGAGTTTGAAGCAGATCCCGATCTGTCTGGCCCCGGCATTCCTGCTGGCCGCCTGCAGTCAATCCTCGATCACTGGGCCGGTGGTGGCCGATGAAGCAGCGCGCCCGCAGGTGGTGCTGCCGGCGGCCGTCCGCATTCCTTGCGCCTCACCGGCATCCCTTCTCGCGGCAGGCGGGACGCTGGCTGATGACGCGGTGAGTATCACGCGTCTCGGGGATGAGCTGATCGCCTGTGATGGGCGGAGGCGCGTGGCGGTTGAGGCGTTCGATCATGCGGTGGAATGAGGCGAACGGCCCTCTGCGGTCATTCACCAGGTTCTGTTCTGCTGCAGTGCGGCTTCTCCGAAGCCGCCATTCGTGGCATCACTCCGAAAGTTTAGATAATGAAGGCCCGCAGTAGGCGACATAACACCCGTTTGAAGGCTCCATATTTAGAGTACGCAGACAGGGGCGAGGAATATGGATTTCGAAAATCAAAATTCAAGATGAACGAAAGCATGTAACTTCGTAAGGGACACACGACCGGTCGCTGCGCCACAGACAGCTTCCCGTAATCCAGCTATGCAAAGATCAGAAAAAATATATTTAGTTATCTAATTTATTGATGTGTTTTAGGGGGCATTAACGTGAATGTTTTATAACGTAATGTATTGATGACATTTTCCAGAGATTATTATGCCCGATACTATTTCGTGGGGCTGGTATTCGCCCCAAACTTGGCCCGGCTATACGGTTAGCAATCAAGATAATTTAAATTCCAACGGAAATGGGCTTTCTGTCGATCCTGCCGGTTATACGGATATTATACTTCGTGACGCTGATGGGGACGGGTACATCTGGGATCACGACACCGATGATGTTCACCCGGCAAATTTCGACGAATACGTTATAGGTCCCAACCTTACGCTCCATCCACAAGAACTGGCTCTCTATACTAATTCGACCATCGTAGCAGGCGGCGTCACCTATAGCGGCCTGAATATCGAGGTAACGCTCTTCACGGATGGAACATGGGGCGCAAGGCTTATGGATAGTTCTATCCCCGCAGGTGTTCACTATGCCAATGTCACCTCGATAAACTTAGGTACATGGGATGGCGTCGAATACGACGGCATCACGATTTCGCATGTAAATCAGGCCTTCGTATGCTTTGCCGAAGGCACAGAAATAATGACCCCGACTGGTCCACGTCCAATTGAAACCTTGCGGCCAGGTGACAGGCTTTGCACCTATGACGAAAGCGAGGCGGAGATTATCTGGATCGGTTGTCGTCGGGTTGCGGCCACGCAGAGCGCGGCACCAGTCCGTTTCGGCAAAGGCACGATCGGCAATCGCAAAACACTTTTTCTTTCGCGACAACACCGTGTCTTTATGAGGCATCCTGTTTTTTCTGAGCATTTGGGCTCGGATTGCGCCCTTATTGCTGCGCATTGTCTTGCCAATCTTCATCCACAGATTGAGATTGTGCCCCGCAAGGAGATTACCTATTGGCATGTTATGACTCAGCACCATGAGGTGATCATGGCTGAGGGCGCATGGGTTGAAACACTTTACCCCGGAACCCAGTGCTGGGCGATGCTGGGTCCCGCTTGCCGCAATATAATCCAATATGCGCTGCCCCATCTACATCACTTTCCAAAAGACTATGGTCCGCTGGCATTCCCTGAATTGTCTCCGCATCTTTGTAATCAGATCGGAATATCAATTTTGGAGAGTTAAAATTCTGAACATTTTCAGATGCGATACGCATGTAACTTCCAACACAGGTCCTAGCCCTTAGATGCCCTACTTACGCGGAAATGTTCATGATACCGTTTTCGACAGTTGCGAAGCGGAACCTTAGCCTGACTTCGCGGCTGCCTCGTCCACATTCCATAACACCCGTTTTCAAGGCGAAAGCCTGCTCCAAGCCGGTAGATAGATAGGTGAGGTATGAGCTTAGAATGTAATTTTTCAATGTTTGCGGCTGAACTTATGGTAAAGCGTCATTTGTAATCACCAGAATATAAGATTGATAGCTCACCCAATATGCCTGCCGCCCAAGTCCATCCCCAACAAGACGCACGAATAGCCGCGCTTTATGCCTACGAGGTCCTCGATACCGAACCGGAGCGCGAGTTTGATGAGATCGTGCGGCTGGCAGCAGCCACCTGTGGCGCCTCGATTTCCGTAATCAATTTCATCGACGCGGAACGGCAATGGTTCAAAGCGGAGACCGGCCTGGGGGTGCGTGAGACACCTTTGGCGAGCTCTCTGTGCTCGCATGTCATTCTCGAAAACGATTTTGTCGAGATCCCTGATACTCTGCTGGATCAGAGAATGATCGATAACCCGCTATGCTGCGGTGATCCTGGGCTGCGTTTCTATGCCGGGGCGCTCCTGAAGACGGCAGAGGGCCTGCCGCTGGGCACGTTATGCGTTCTCGATTACGAACCGAAGCAGCTGACACCCCTTCAACGCGACACAATCCGCGTTCTGGCGGGACAGGTGATGGCGCAGCTCGAGTTGCGAAGGACACTCAAACACGCGGAGATGTTGCGTAAAGAGGTGGATCATCGCGTCAAGAACTCGCTGCAATCGCTCTCGTCCCTCGTGCGTATCGCAGGGCGCAGGGCAAAAGCGGAAGAAACGGCTCAGGCGCTTGCCACTGTAGGGTCCAGGATTGATGCGGTCGCCATGCTCCATCAAGAGCTCTACCGGACTGACGCGGGTCCTATCATCGATCTCTTCCAGTACCTTGAAAATCTGATGGCGCAGTTTCGGCAGATCGCACCGGCCAATGTCACGCTGACATCTCAGGTGATCGAGGTGAAAGTGAGCTCGACACAGGCCGTGGCTGTTGGGACGCTGATCAACGAGCTGGTCGCAAATGCCTTCAAGCATGCGTTTCCCGATGGCCGCCCCGGGCAGATTGATGTTGTCGTCACCGAAAAATCCGAAGGGCGGCGCATAAGCGTCAATTGCCGCGATAACGGGGTCGGTCTGGCCGAGGACGCAGATCTCTCCACTGCCGGGATCGGTATGCAGATCGCGGCTGTGATCTCCGCAGAGCTTGACGCAAAGCTCAAGGTCGATACCAAAGCCAGTGGGCTGGATGTGACCTTCGAATTTGCGAAGACAGTCTGACGAGAAATGTGCATCTCCAGTGAAGAAGGGCGGTCCGAAAGGCCGCCCTTTTTATCTTCCGTTTTATAAAACCAGTTTTCGTTTCTTATTGGAGCAACCAAATAATGGCATGTTGTTGAGTGTCCTAATGGGCCTTCGGAAGTTGCGGCATTGAAGGAGCAGCCTGCTTGATACTAAAATATTGCGTACTAGCTTATCGTGTGCGTGGGCGGTTTTTTCTGCAGATTTTCCGTGTCATTGACATTTCTAACCATGTCTTTGCTGGAGGACCGCCCATGAGCTATCCGGGAGCTGTCTCTCTTGACGATGTCGGGAGTTTTCGGTGCTCGTTTATACGACCGAGCGAAGATAGTTACATCATCTCGATCTTTCGTGCGTCGTCTCTGCCGATCCAGGGTTTCAAAATAGCCATCTTATCCAGCTTGCTGGGGGATGATGTGTATCTTTCTATCACTGGGATGCAGGTTGTCCCTTTGGGCGAGACCCAACCGCGCAGCGTTCTGAAGCTGCATGGCACGGCACTTAAAAGCAGAGCTCGGAAGCGGTGTCGGTAGTACAGAGCATCAGTATGTAAGGCTGTGATCAGACAATTCGCTACACCACGCAGCACCCGCTCCGCGCGACTTCCTCCCCATCCCGCCCGCATTCCATAACATCCATTCCGCTAAGAATTGCAATCTCGAAGAGAAATGCAGTTCGCTGTCGAAACCGTTTAAGCGTTCAGGGGACGATCGCCAGCAGAACCTCTTCGTTCTCATGTAAGGCTGTACATAGGTATGTCGTCGTTCTGGTCCACAGCCGACATCCTTGGATATTGAAGGTCCTTGATTTTGGTTCACTACGAATGGCGGCTTCCATCTTGGCCAGGTGATCATTGCTCGCCTGCGGCGAAGGTCTGCTTCCCGCCCTTTCTTACAGGTGGCACCCTTTGCGCTAGCCCGTCATTAAATCGGCGATCCAAAGCATGTGGGAACCTAATGCTGCAGGAAGGGACCGTTGGCTGATCAGCGCAAGTATTTGGGATGAAGCTCGGTTTATTGTGACAAAGCATTTCGAGCAGGAAAACCGCTCGACCTAAGAAATAAAGAAGGCTGCCGCGACACGCAGGGCGTCGCGGCGGCATCATGCGTTAGGTGCTTATTTCGGCACCAGGACGTGATCGACCACATGGATCACGCCATTCGACTGATCGACATCGGGGATTGTCACACGGGCAACCGTGCCGCTTTCATCATAGATATAGAGCATCCCGTTCCGCATCTTGGCCGAGAGGGCGTCGCCGGAAACTGTCGTGAAGTTTGCCAGCCCGTCGGAGCTCATTTGGGCCTTCTGTGCGATCTTCGCCGCGGTCCAGTCGCCTGCGACCACATGCGCTGTCAGAACCTTGGTCAGCATCGGTTTGTTTTCCGGCTTCAGCAGGGTCTCGACCGTGCCGGCCGGGAGCATATCGAAGGCTGCGTTGGTGGGTGCGAAGACCGTGAAGGGCCCCGGGCCCTGAAGGGTATCGACCAGACCGGCTGCCTTGACTGCGGCAACCAGCGTCGTGTGATCGGCCGAGTTGACGGCATTCTCGACAATGTTCTTGGTCTCGTACATCGGCGCACCGCCGACCATCGGGTTTTCGGCAAAGGCCGGAACTGCTGCGCCAAGGGCTGCGACGAAGCCGAGTGCGAACTTGATATGGGTCATGAACTTTCCTCCTCAAAGCGCCGGTTTCGTCCGGAGCTGTAGAAGCCACGAGGGCGTGATGTCCGAAGTTGCACCATGATGCAGAAATATTTTGCGCGCATGGCCGGAGCTCTGAGCCCTTGCCTGCGCGGCCCCATCGGGAGCGGCGGGGATCCAAACCGACAGCCAGAACTGCGCGCGCGAGCCTGCAGCGCCGGAAAACTGCGGCGCCAAAAATAGCTTCGTGAGGTGAATTCCAGCCTCGACGTTTCTCCTCCGCAGGCTAGGTCGCGCGGTCGGGAAAGCCGAGATCGGGAAGGGCATGATCATGTGGAACTGGATAACCGAGAATGTCACCGCGGTGCAGGCAATGGTCAGCCTCCTGTCGACGGTGGTGTGGATCGTCTACCTGAACCTGTTCCTGTCGAGCTACCAGCGCCAGAAACGTTCGAGCATCCTGATTTCCCGTGCGGGGAGCAACCAGATGGGGGCGCATTGCATCGTTTCGAATATGGGATCCGAGCCGGCCTTTCTGGTGGATGTGCTGGCAGAGATCACGACCGACGAGCGCGTCATTACGGCCAGCGTTGCCGATCGTCTGGAAAGCTGGGACGAAGGCGCATCTCCGAGCACGACGGTCTCTGCAGAAGGGCCGATCGAGAGCGGAGGATATACCGATATCGGGACCTTCGAGCAGCTCTTCGATCGCGTCTGCCGCCAGTCCGAGATCGAGAACTGCGCCCATCGCATCTCCCACGTCAATCTGATCGCGATTGCCGCGACCAATCAGGCGAGAGAGCTAGTGGCCGCGCACCGCAGTTTCGAAGTCAATCGGTCTGAGGGACGTGCGCCACGTCTGCATCCGGTTCAGGTGGAAGCCATCCAGATCCGCTCGCGGCATAAGCGCAAGAAGCTCACCGCTATCCTGAAGCAGATGCAGGATTATCAGGCCATCGAAGGCTCCGTCATGGGAGAGCTGGGGCATCCCAGACACCACCGGCTTGTGTTCTGGCGGCGGGGTGCAGGGCGTCAGGCCATCGGGACATGACCGAAGCGGTGCTGGATGGCGCCTTCGGAGCTCGCCTCGGCACCCTCCCGTCCTACCTGTCATCGGCCACAATCCCGAGGCAATTGGAGGAGAAACCCGATGGGCAAACGCGAAGACTTCTTGTGGATCGTTCAATCGATCATGATCAAGCATCATGACAATATCACCGGCTGGTCGAATGTCGTCGGAGATGCTGTCGCGGCAAGCTATTGCATCCCGGAAGACATGACGGCGCGGAAGGCTGCCTCGGATTTCTGCTCGGCAAAGGTCGAGGGTTTTGCCGAGGATGCCGACGTGCCCGTGTGGATGGCAAACCTCGAGGATCCCGTCTGAACGTCTTTCGTTGAAGACATGGGCCGCTAAAGGCAGCGGCTTCCTTCTATTGGTCTGACCGGACGATCGGCTCCCACCTCGAGTGCGGCCAGTGGACATGCAACGCGGGAGGGGAAGCTGGCCCGAGGTCTGGGCCACGGGTGATCCGGATATTCTCCTGTCGTTGGCGTTAGCGGCGGTGTCGTATTCGGCCATGTAATCCAGCTCATGAAATATAGCCTCCTTCAACGGGGTTCCGCATCCCTCGGCATACCGAAATGCGGCGCCCCGCCTGTGCAAGATCAAGGGAGGAGATGCACATGAGCAATATCGGAGTTGTTTACACCGGTCCGGGCGTTGTCGAGGTTCAGAAGATCGATGATCCGAAACTCCAGGCGCCGGATGGGCGCAAACTGGAGCACGCGGTCATCCTGAAGGTCATCTCGACCAATATCTGCGGGTCCGACCAGCATATGGTGCGCGGGCGTACCACGGCCGCGCCGGGCCTCGTCCTGGGCCACGAGATCACGGGGGAGGTGATCGAGATCGGGTCCGACGTCGAAATGCTGAAGGTGGGGGATATCGTCTCAGTGCCGTTCAACGTGGCCTGCGGCCGCTGCCGCTGCTGCCGCGAGGGGGACACGGGTGTCTGCCTGACGGTCAATCCGGAGCGCGCGGGTGGCGCCTATGGCTATGTCGATATGGGCGGCTGGATCGGCGGTCAGGCCCGCTATGTCACCGTGCCATATGCGGACTTCAACCTCCTGAAATTCCCCGATCGGGATCAGGCATTGGCGAAGATACGCGACCTCACCATGCTTTCGGACATTCTCCCGACAGGCTTCCACGGAGCCCTTCAGGCGGGCGTCGGTGTCGGCTCGATCGTCTATGTCGCAGGCGCCGGCCCCGTAGGGCTTGCGGCGGCAGCCTCGGCGCGCATTCTTGGCGCGGCGGTCGTGATGATCGGCGACTTCAACAAGGAGCGTCTCGACCATGCGGCCAAGGTTGGCTTTACACCGGTCGACCTCTCCAAGGGCGACAATCTGCCGGAGATGATCGCGGAGATTACCGGATTTCCCGAGGTCGACGCGGCAATCGATGCGGTCGGTTTCGAGGCGCGCGGTCATTCGGGCGGAGAGCAGCCGGCCATCGTGCTGAACCAGATGATGGAAATCACACGCGTTGCAGGCGGCATCGGCATTCCCGGTCTCTATGTCACCGAGGATCCTGGCGCGACGGACGAGGCGGCAAAATCCGGTAATCTGTCGATGCGGTTCGGTCTGGGCTGGGCCAAGGCCCAGAGCTTCCACACGGGTCAGACGCCGGTGCTGAAATACAACCGCCAGCTCATGCAGGCAATCCTGCACGACCGCTTGCCGATCGCGGATATCGTCAACGCAACGATCATGCCGCTGGACCAGGCTGCAGAGGGTTACAAGAGCTTCGACAGCGGTGTCGCGAAGAAGTTCGTCCTCGACCCGCACGGCATGCTCGCCTCCTGAGCCCTGTCCCGACGCCACAACCGTCGCCCTGAGGGGCGGCGGCTACCTTATGCTGCGAGCGGCCTCACAGATCGGCAAGCGCTCCGCGCGCATGTGCTCGAGCCGCCCCCAGCAGCCGGCATTTAGAGAGTGCCCGATCTGGTATCTGCCCAGACGATACGAAGGGCGGGGAGCGGCCGTTCGCGGCGAGAAAGATCCGATCGCCCAACATAGGTGAAAACCGACGTTCGGAGCGGTCCAAGGTCGAGGTTTGTCCTGCGCTGCTGCAAGGCCCAATTCCTCCTAACGTACAGGACCTTACTTCGGCATCCCCGGCGAGTGACCCGGCAGTGCTCGGGCGCTTTCCGGGCGCAGCCCGTCGAAAATGATTGCGAGGTAGCGCCTCCAGATCGTCTCGTCCGCCTCATGGATGTGACTGGCGATATAGCCTGGCGCGCACATCAGCAGGGCAACGTCCCCGCCGTTAACGTCCTTGCGGAGTTCCCCATCGGCCTTGGCGCGCTCGACAAGCTCGTCCAGCACGGTCAGAAGATCACTGCGCGCCGCAGCGATGACGTCGTTCCCCACATAGGCATCCTGCATGAAGGAAAGCCCGCGCTGCTGCCGCTGCGCAGCCCCCAGTTCAAGGAAATCGTAGAGAGCCTTGGCGCTGTCCGGCGCGTCGAGACGTGCGCGCCCTTCCGCGATCAGGTCTTGCAGTCTGGTGACCACGACGGCTGCCAGCAGGTCTTCCTTGGTGGCGAAGTGCCGAAACACCGTGCCCTTCCCGACGCCCGCTCGCCGGGCAATCTCGGCGACGGAGACATCCACACCGAGTTCGACAAAGGCCTCTTCTGCGGCCTTCAGCAGCGAAGCCTGGTTCTTCAACCCATCCGAGCGAGGTGCGCGAGGCTTTGGCATGACATCTCCGAAATTTAACGGACCATTCGGTCCGCTTATTGATTTGACCTTATAAGGTGACTACATGGTCCGTTTAGAAGCATAACTCAAGAGGATCACATCATGAAAGCCCTTCTCACCCGCGAATACGGCACCCCCGACGTGCTCTCCGTCGCAGAAATCGACCGTCCCGAAGCCGGTCCCGGCCAACTTCAGATCAAGGTGAAGGCCGCCTCGGTGAACCCCGCCGACATGCGCCTTCTGACCGGAGAGCTGAGCGCCTTCCTGGACCTGCCCTTCCCCCATGTGATGGGCAACGACTTTGCTGGCACCGTCACGGCGGTTGGCGAGGGTGTCAGCGGCTATGCCGTGGGCGACGAAATCTTCGGCTACGCAAGCCCTCGGGTGATGCGGCCGATGGCGGGATCGCGCCCCTCGGTCGGCACCGGCTCCATGGCCGAATACATGGTGATCGAGGCGGATACGCCGGTGATCGCGCGCCGTCCCGCGAGTGTTGAACCCGCGAAGGCCGCCGCCGTGGCAACGACCGGGCTGACCGCGCTGGCTGCCGCCCGCGCAGGTCGCGCCGCGCCGGGTGAGAGGGTTCTGGTGATCGGGGCCTCTGGCGGCGTCGGCACCGCGCTGGTCTCTCATCTCGCATCGCTCGGGGTCGAGGTCGTGGCTACCGCCAAGCCGGAGGACCAGAGCACGCTGGCAGCCCTGGGGGCCAAGCAGTTCACCGGATATGACGCAGCTGGCTATCCGGTCGATCTGGATGCGATCTTCAACCTCGCTTTGCCGGGCCATGAACTCTCCGATGTCGCGGGTCACCTGCGCAGCGGCGGGCGCCTCGTGTCGATCACCATGCCGCCGCTCCAGTCCGACATGATCTCCCGGGAGGACGTCGAGGCGGTCTTCGTGGCGGACACCGAAGGACAGCTTACCACCATGGCAGACGTGGCAAGCGTTCTGGAAGACGGCAAGCTCACGCCCGAGATCGGTGCCACCTTCAGCCTGGAGGATGCTGCGGCTGCCTATGCCGCCTATGCCGGCAAGGGCACTGTCGGCAAGATCGTCGTTCTGCCCTAACGCCTTTCTGATATTGTCGCTCTGCCTTCACCCGGCGGAGCGGCAATGTAAGCGTGAACTGCGACTTTCACGACGGAACCCTGTGTTGCGGCTGACTCTGTTCTTACTGCCAATGAGGGGTGATGCTGCGCAGTGCCACGAAGGTCCGGTAAGGGGAAGCCGCACTGCGGCAACGGTGATCCTGGCCAATGACCGGTGTGGGCCGGACACGTCGATACCGTTGCGCGAACCTCGAAAATGACCTGCCGCATTGCCGCAAGTCCGCTCCGAGCCCAAACTGACCGCGCCTGCTCCGGGGGTTACTGCGGGTGCATTCGTCCGCTTTCAGCCCATTGCGGAAGTTTGTATCCAGCCTAGCAAGACTACAGAAGTACTCTAGAAATAGATAACACATTGGATTTTTATGTGAAAGGTGCTCATTCCAAGCCCCCAAAGCGAGTTGATGGGATGCGCCCGACTCCGAGAGGCAAGAGGCTGACGAGCGAGACAAGAGGCGCGTCACTCAAACCATTATTAGCGGTCCGTTGATGCAGCTAGGCAGTAGCGGGCCTGGCGAAATTGAGTATGACTAAAGTTTAGGCGCCCGAACTTTAGATGATAATCTTGCTTTGAAAAATTTAAAAATATTGTTGATTCCTTGCATTGGAATATTCATCGTATTGAAAAGTAAGTGCCTCACCAATTTGTATTCCTGCACAATAATAAATACTTAGCACGATTAGGGGGGGTGGCGTGGTCGAAATAATATATCATTATTGGCTTCCGATCTAGTGAAGGCGCTTGCGGGGATGCCTTTCCTTATTTCGGCTAGCGCGATGTCGACACGAGACGGAAACCCGCTGAGAATACAGTAGAATTAAAGGGGAAGTCTATGCCTAATCTCGATAGCAAAGTACTTAACTCGATAATGAAATTTGCGCCCGGAGAACTCGAGGAGCGCATCCTTGCAAAAATAAGAAAAATGTCAGACCCGGCGAGAGATGAGACGACTGGCTGCGCAGATTACGTTGCTGGCAATCGGAGAGTTTATCATTGTGAAGGTGATCTTCATTTAACCGAGATGTGGGAATTTAATCACAGCTCCGAGCTGAGAGAGAATAGTTACAATTTGATTGTTGTGGAGGGTAAATTGTCGTTTTCGGGCGAGGGCCAAATTGTGACCCATCAAAACCTCGCAATACGAACGCGGGATTTTACCGCAGATGCAAGGGAATTACTGCCCGACAGGGCGCACATCTTGTCACTAGCAGGGCAAGACGGAAAGCCAGTGTCTAGCTATGCTGGCGATAAGGCAAAGCGAGGGGCAAATGGCAAGGAAGAAGGTCGAAAGGGCGACGATGGACAGGATTCTGCTTTCCTAAAAGACAATGCTGGGCATGGAAAAGAAGGCGCTAGGGGAGATCATGGGCAGCAGGGTGACGATGGGAAAGATGGCGAGGATGGTAATCCCGGAACGCACGGAGGCTTTCTAAGTCTTGTGACGGACAGGTTCACGAATACTTGGCTCATAATGACTGCCGAGGGGGGGAATGGAAGCGACGGCGGCAGTGGAGGGGACGGTGGAGACGGCGGCAACGGCAGAGCAGGTGGCCCAGGCGGTGCTGGTGGCGCTGCCTCCATATTTGGGAACGCTGGAAACGGTGGCATCGGCGGCCAAGGTGGTGATGCTGGTCGTGGCGGTCAAGGTGGTGATGCTGGCATAGGCGGAAATGGCGGAAATGGCGGTCAAATTACAGTAAGATACACGACGCGCTTCAGCCAGCCGCAGGTACCTGAGTTCTTCGTTAATCCTGGACGAGGAGGAACCACTGGGATCGCAGGTGTCGGCGGAAGGACTGGTTCGCCAGGTATGGGCGGAAATCCAGGAATAGGTGGAAGTGGGAACATATTCTGGGATGATGGCGACCCTGGACCAACTACTTCTAAGCCCGGCAATATTCCACGGGACGCTGTGAATGGGATCACGCCCGGTTTTGCGGTTGATGGTCAACCGGGGAGCTGGAACGGAGGTGCAAGGTGGGCACAGGACCCCGAAATCTGGCCATACAGTGGATTATTGGGGGAAGACGATTGGGAGGAATTGATCAGGGATGAATAATTTTAGTTTTGGCAACGTATCGATCTACACCCCTAAAGGAATCGAACTTGGTTTTCTTTTTCAAGATCCATTGAGTTACCCGCACAAACATACAGAGAAATCCCCATTCTTCTTTTCTGACGGGCTTGGGAAGATAGAAACCCATGATGATCGAGACCACTTGTTCTACAATATTGGCCGCGTTTCCGGTATTGTTGTTCCGGACAATCGAATAGAGCCGAATGCGGGGCTTTGGATTATGCTCCCCACTCATGGTTGCTGGGGGACTTTGTATCTAGAAAGTCATGCGATGGGCGAAATAGAAATAAAATTTCTAAAATCTAAAAATTTGAGCGATGCCGTATCAGATCAAAGCAGCATTAGGTTGGCGGGATCCAGCACATATATCGAATGTAATATTATGTCGAATGAAGTATTATGGCTCTTTGTCTCTGGGGGTAATGGTGAGTTATTTATTCACCGTGCTACCTTCGTGCCTGTTCAATCCTTGTGAAATTAGCTGGATGAAAAAAGATACGGCGCGAGAGTGCGTCAATTTTAGGCTTTCTCGTCGATTTTGTGAAATGGTCGCGAAAATGGGGGGCATGAGAAAAGCGAAAAGCGTGCTTCTCAGTCCTTTCTCATAGACCCGTCAGGCCTTCGCAGGCAAAAAGAAGCGCCTCCGGCAGATCACATATTTGGCTTGGAAGGCTTCAGTGAGCGTAGCCTCGATTTGTTAACATCCAGATCATTATGTTTCACAAGCACTGCACCGGCCAAATCCTTCGCGGGAGTTAATGTCACGCGTTGCCAGCCTTCATTAATTACGCATAGTTGCCGCTCAACCTATCTTGGGCTGCGGTCGCAGTGAACGGCAGGAAGGTCCGCATCCGCGACATTCGTTTTCAGATTTTGCTGCGTCGGGGCGCGAATGGCCGCTTCAGGGAAGCCACACCGCGGCACCGGCCCACTTTCGAATGACGGCAACGGGCCGAATACGTCGATGCGCGGCGGTAAACTTGCGGAAATACACATCTTATCATTGCTAAGCAGCTTGCGGCTCGAAATTGTCGTTTTCTCTTATCGCAAATACGGCAATCGGGTCTAGCGAGTATTAGTCACCGGACCCGACCATGTTAAGCCCTTAGCCGTCTGTCGAGCAGGTTGCCGCCTCCCAATCCTCGATCTCCTGCAGCATCGCTTGGAGGCGGTTGCGCACCAGATTGAGTGCATCGCTACCGAGCAAGAGTTGCGGGGGAGGGGTGTCCGAATTAACGAGCCCGAGCACGGCTTCGGCCAGTTTGTCTGGGTCGCCGAGTTGGGCGCCGTGCTTGTCCTGGCGCGCCTCACGGATCGGATCGAAGAGGTTGTCATAGTCGGAGATCGAGCGCTCGGTCCGGATCATGGACCGTCCCGCCCAGTCGGTGCGGAAAGAGCCCGGGCAGAGGGTCGTGACATGTAATCCGAACGGGGCCATCTCGCTGCGCATGACCTCGGAGATGCCTTGCAGCGCGAATTTGCTCCCGCAGTAATAGGCGATCCCCGGCATGGTGATGAGGCCGCCCATCGAGGTAACATTGAGGATGAACCCTACGCGGCGCGTCCGGAACCTCGGGAGAAACGCTTTGGCGACCGCCACTGCCCCGAAGACATTGACGTCGAACTGGCGCCGCATCTCGGAGAGCGGGGATTCCTCTAGCACGCCCTCATGTCCATAGCCGGCGTTATTCACCAGAACATCGACCGGCCCGAAATCGGCCTCGGCCTGATCGACGATCCGGTCGATATGGTCGAAATCGGTGACGTCGCAAAGAACCGGATGCACGTCCGGAAGGCGTTCGAGAAGGGAGGCCCGCGCCGCCTCCGAGCGCACCGTGCCGATCACTCTGTATCCCGCATTTCGCGCCGCGCGGGCAATTGCAAAGCCGAAGCCCGAATTGGCGCCGGTGATAAAGAAAGTCTTGGTCGACATGAGCTGTCCTCGCTTGCGTATTCTGATGAGGTGACAGATAGACTGATCAAGTCGCGATAAATACGGCGGATTATCTCCAAGAATTGCCAGATCCTATGAAATTTCATACCCTTATCGATCAGGCGGCAATGCTCGCCCCTCGCGCGGGCTATAATCCCACGGCCCTCTCTGGACTGCGCATTCTACGGTCGGAAGCCGTGCTGGAGGATGTGCCGGTCCTCTACCGGCCGGGGGCGGTCTTTGTGCTGCAGGGCGCCAAGCAGGGCTTTCTGGACGGGAATGTCTATCGCTACGATGCCGATCACTATCTGGCCGTCTCGGTCCCCGTGCCGTTCCGGATGGCCTCGCAGGCGGATCCCGAAAAGCCTCTGCTGGCGCTCTATCTGGAATTCGAACTTCAGCTTGCCGCCGAGATTGCCGTCGCGCTGGAGGCGGTGGGCGAGCCGATGCCCGCGCAGGCGCGCAGCCTCGTCTCGAGCCCGCTGGAGCCGCGGATGCGGGAGTTGCTGGGCAGGGTTCTGGCCACGCTTTCGGATCCGCAGGAATGCGCGATCCTGGGCGCGGGGCTTTTGCGGGAGCTGCATTACCGGGTGCTCGTGGGGCCACAAGGAAGTGCTTTGCGCGCGGCACTGCGCCAGCGGGGTCCGGCTGGACGGATTGTCGAGAGCTTGGGGCGCATAAGGGAGAGTTTCATGGCGGGGCTTTCCGTGCCGGATCTCGCCGCCGGAGCCGGAATGAGCGTTCCCTCCTACCATGCCCATTTCAAGCAGCTGACGGGCACATCACCGGTCCAGTATATAAAGGCGATGCGGCTGCACGAGGCGCGGCTGAAGATCGCGCGCAACCACGGCTCTATCGCCGGTATCGCGATCGAGGTCGGCTATCAGAGCGCCTCGCAATTCAGCCGGGACTTCCGCAGATATTTCGGGCGGAGCGCGAAAGAGGAGGCGCGCTGGATGCGGGATCACCTCGGAGAGACGTGATCACGAGCCTATTTTCACCGTGGAAAGCTGCGGGGGATCATGAAAAGGAATCAGCTGATTTGCCATTTTGCCGCTGTTCCCAGATTGCCAGTTTGTCCTCTATTTGTTCTTGTTGGAGAAATGGCCTAATGACATGATTTCAATATATTTCGCCACAATTCAAAATCCGCTTCCGAGAGGAGTGCCGGTTCAAGTCCGGCCGCCCGTACCAACTTCAAAACATTGATGTTTTCGAGAGCGCGGCAGGGCCGTTATGCCTCTTGTTTTGTGGCTCTCAACAAGTCTCTCAACATTCCTGTTTCGGGCATGTTCTGTTCCAGCCTCAAATATCGCTCTTGTCCCGCATGGATTGCGCGATTTTGGCGCGCGCTTTCTGCCGGGCGGGGCCTGCATATTTTGCGACCATCGCTTTGGTCGTATGGCCCGAAACGGCCATGATCATATCATCGTCAAGGCCGAGCGCCCCGAGTTCGGCGCAAGCCGTATAGCGCAGACCGTGAAGGTCGTAATCCTCGGCCCCGATCTCTGGTTTTGCCCCACTGAAGTGGTCCACCTTTTGGGATAATTTATCCCGTATGATGGAGGACTACTTCGATGGCAGGCAAACGCGAAAAGCCGGAAGATATTGTCATGAAGCTGCGTCAGGTTGAG
>NZ_JAYWLC010000037.1:0-17284 GCF_040297545.1 Thioclava kandeliae | reverse complement strand
GCGACCGACCAGAATGCCAGAACTGAAGAAAGCACTTGCCAAGGGGCCATCCATACATGGTTCAAGAACAATGGCCGAGTGATATACTCGACATCGCGTTGGCTGCATCGGGCTGCGACAGCGCCAAGGTGCTGCACAAGCCTAGGCTGCTGAGTGGGCTCATCCTATATTGCGGGGGATCTGGCGGAATACCTCGAAGACAAAGGCGTGCAGCATATTCATGGTGCGCCGATGCATCCGCAGACCCAGAGCAGGATTGAGCCTTGGCACCAGACCCTGAAAAACCGCATCCTGCTAGAAACTACTTCATGGAGGGCGAACTTGAAGCCGCCATCGTAGCCCTCATCAATCACTACAACCATCACCGATACCACGAGAGCATCAGCAACTTGACCCCAGCCGGCGTCTCCTTCCGGCGCGGTGAAACCATCCTTGCTGAAAGGAGACGCATCAAACTGCAAACCATCCAAAACCGCCGCTTGAACCATAAACGTCAAGCAGCGTACCCTGAACCCGATGAACCCAAGCCCTCCGCTCCAGTATCAGGCCGCTTGTTCCAAATCATTCGACGACGGACAGGATGTCCTAAGTGGCCCTTTCGATCGGCGGAAGAAAAATGCGAGGGCATCGCCCCAGCGCCTTACCGCGCCCTTCTCCAGATCACCAGAGGGCTGACCGACTTGTAACAAAGATGCAAGATCTAGGCCGGACCTATGTTTTGGGCGTCGCCGCCCGGTCGATGGCCGCAACGAGATCGCGGGCGATCGCCACGGGGTTTGCGCGGGGCCGCACGGCCATATGGATCGGCTTCCATCGGGGCGCGATTTTCTGCCTGAAGCTGCCGCAGTACCTCGAAATTGTAAAACTGGCGCCCGTGGCGCATGGTGGATAAGGGCGATGGGGCTGCGGTCGGGATAGGGGGGATCGACACCTGCCGGCCGCCCCCCCCCTTTTCTCTCCGATCTTGGAGCGGCGCCGGATGTCGGAAATGCTCTTCAGCTCGGTCAGAAGCGCGCGATCATGCGGGCCGTGGCTGTCGCTGGCTTGGGATTTGTCCTGATGGCACTGCTTTTCATGGGCGTGGTCGGTGCTGTCGCTTCGCGGGTTGCCGCGCCGGTGATCGGGGATCACATTTCGAACTGAGGCGCCCCGCTTTCTGAGGCTGGTCTGTTTGACCCGCGCTGGTGCGGCAGGCGGCGCCGATCAGCGCGCAAGGCCTCCATCCAGCGCCTTAAAGCCGCAATCTCGGTTACCGGCGGGTTTTGCTTATGATCATAAGCAGCCGCTTACGGGCGGTCGGGGCAGCGGGCGTCAGGCATCCCCAGGCCATCCGGACGGACGGGATTTTTCGGAGGACAACCTTGATGACCAAAACGATCTTGCTTGCCACTGCCCTCATCGCAGCTCCCATGCTTGCTTGCGCCATGCCCGCCATCGGCGATCATATTGGCACGACGCCGGAGGCGGCCAGTGTCGCGCTGGCGGATGCCGGCTGCACCGTCACAAAATTCGGCGCGGAAGACGGGATGATCGAAGCCGAATGTGATGATGCCGACAAAGCCCATTGGGAAGTCTATATCGATCCGACCTCGGGCGATGTCGTCAAGATCAAGGAAAGCGACTGATGCCGCGGCATCAGTCTTTGGCACCCGAGATCTGGGATCCGTTGGTGTGGCTGACCCATTGGACGGTGGCCATGGCGATGATTGTCAAGGGGCTGATCTTGGGGGCTGATAGGCCCGCCCGAGGCGCGGTTTGCCAGCTGTGCGCCCAAGATCATAGAGCCGCTCGCGCCTCGCTCGATCTCCTGCGACATGAGCGACAGGAGGGTCGAGATGGTTTCGGCCCCAGCGTTGCGGCGCTGAACCGGCATGAAGTCCGGCACAATATCCAACAGGAAGTCGGCATTCGGCCCTGAGAAGCTGACCGTCCCGCCGATCAAAACCAACGCGTTCCCGCCGAGTCGGACACAGTCCTTACGGTGATCTTCAAAGAGGTGCCGTCCGTCCTGTGGCGTGAGCGCCGGGGCACCTGAGACGGCTTAATCCATCGTCCCGATAAGACAGACATCCTTGGCTTTCATCGGGTTCGGTGCGCGTTCTTCCCTCGACGTCCCGTACCTTCCCCGCTGCACGGCCACGAACTCCAACCGGTTCTTTGCCGGGAATGACAGCGCCCAACCCCAAGACGCGTTTGCCGCGTCACGCAGGCACTGACCATATCGAACCCCTCGGTCAGGGAGAGGAGCGACAGCGGGATTGGCGAGATCGGAATGGCCCTGGAAGCGATCGTCCGGGCCATCCTCTATGCTCTTGAACAACCGGCAGATGTCGAGGTTGCGAGCATCGTGGGTCCGCCAACGGCTCAGAGCCGATGCCATAGTCAGGCTGCGACACAGCACTTGCGCCGTGCCGCAGCCTGCTGAGTTTGGCCTCAGAAGGCGAAAGTCAGGATCAGGTTGCAGACCAGCGCTGCGACAAATCCCAAAGGCGCTGCACGGAGCAGAAGCCGCGTGAAGAGCGATCCGCGCGTTTCATCATCGAGAGCCGAGCCGAGGATCAGGCTACCGCCGGAGGAGAAGGGCGAAATCGACGTTGCCTGTGCGCCCACCACGATGGCGGTGAACATCAGCATCGGGCTGAGCCCCAGCGAGGCGGCCAGCGGCAGGACCATCGGGAAAAGCGCAGGTGTTACTACGCCCAGCGTCGAGGCGAAGAGCGACATGATCGCGGCCACGATCCCGAAGGCCAGCGGCACGAGATGGGCCGGAATGGTCGTCGAGATCCAGCCGGCAAGCTGGTCGATTGTGCCCGCCTTGATCGCCACCGAGATCAGCATGCCCATGCCGCAAATCATGATCAGCGTGCCCCACGGCAGCGAGGCGATCGCCTTACGTTCGTCTCCCAGCTTCATCAGCAGCGCGATGACCGAGAAGATACTGGCAATCAGCCCGATATCGATCTTGGAGTTGATATAGGTGACTATTGTCGAGGACGGGAAGGCCAGATGCGCAAGCGGCGCGGCCAGCACGATGGCCATCATGGCAAGCGTCAGCCACAGGGTCGCGCGCTGCCGGCCGTCGAGCGGCTCGGGGCGGGTGAAGGCATCGCCCGTTCCGCCAATCACGCGGTGGCGGCCGGTCAGGAAAAGCAGCACCGTAATCACCACCAGCGGCAATACGAAGGTTGCCCCGAAGATGGCTGCGGCATTGATAAAGGCGCTGTTATCGTCCAGACCCGCATTGGTCATCAGGCCGCGGAAGATGATGCCCGACTGGCTCGACATGAAATTGGCACCGCCAAGCGCGCCATAATTCACCGCCATGCCGCCAAGGATCAGGTCCATTCCGGTGCGGCGGCACAAGATCAGGGTGATCGGCGCCATGAAGGCCAGAACCGTGTAATAGCCCGCGCCCATAGCGGCGATGACCGTCGCGGTCAGATAGATGGCATAGGGCAGCAGCCACGGCATGCCACGGCAGGCCCAGAGCAGATGGCCCGCAAGCTTCTCGAGCGTGCCATTGATCATGGCAAAACTGTAGAACAGGCAGACAGAGAAAATTACGAAGAAGATTTTCAGCGGCCACATCGCGATGATGTCGCTGGGCTTCATGCCCATGGCGAAGCTGCCGATCAGATAGGCGAAGGCGATGGCGAAGAGGCCGATATTGATGCGGGTTTTATATCCCAAGGCAATAGCGGCCACGATGGCCAATACGACAACGAGGCTCATGGTTCCTCCCTCTCTCGTCGATGGTTACTTGCTAAAGCGGAACAGGTCCGCGGGTGTTGTGACTAGGATGCGCGCGCGGTCATCCGCGTCGGGGACGAGCGCGGCAAACCGCGCCATCTGGTCGTCATAGCTGACAGCGGTTTCGTGCTGCGTATGAGGCCAGTCGCTGCCCCAGCAAAAGCGTGCCACACCGCCACAGGCCTCGCGTAATGCTTCGAAGGACCGGTGGGCGGCAACATCATCCTGCGCGCTGCGATAAGGCGCCGAAAGTTTCACATAGGCGTTCGGATGGGCGCGCAGCATTTCGAGCACTGCGCGATGCGCGGCATCCTCGGGGCGGATACCGCCTTTGGGCAAGCCGAAATGGTCGATCATCACCGCCACGCCCGATGTCGCGATGGGCGGGACGATGGTGGCGAAATCCTCGAAGGCGCGCTGGATCTCGACCTGCCAGCCCAGATCGGCAAGACGCCGGAAAAATCGCTGCCATTGCGCGCTGTCATAGGCCTCGAGCGGCCGGCCGACGAGGTTGAGCCGCGCGCCCACGAACCCCTGCGCATCAAGCCGCGCCAGAGCGCTTTCGGACATCTCGGGATCCACCACCGCCACACCGCGAAGATGATGCGGATGCTGGCTGATGGCCTCGGCGATCAGCCCGTTATCGGTCCCGAGGAAGCTGGGTTGGATCAGGACACCATGGCTGAGGCCGTGATCGGCCATATGTGCCAGCCAGTCTTCCAGCCTTGCGGTATAATCGGGGGTGTAGCGGCGTCCCTCGGCCATGGGTTGGTCGGGAGAGAAAATATGCGCATGGGTGTCGATACCGGTGATTTCGGGCGTCTTGTCTGGCATTTGTCATCTCTTCGCTTGGAACAGCAGGCATCCGCCTGCGAGATCAGGGCGGGGTGGGAAGGGGGATCTCGGGTGGGTCAGCTGATCCGGCTTCGGTAGCGGAAACGATCGGCCGCGCCGCAGGCCAGACGCCATTCCAGCGCCTGCCCATCCAGCGCAAAGGCCGTGCGCTCGATCAGGGCAACAGGGGCGGCCGCAGGCAGGTTCAACCGTTCGGCGGCAATTTCCGTCGCTTTTCCAAACCGAACCTCATCCTCGGCGCGGGCAATGAACTGGCCATAGCGGCCAAGGTAGAAGGGGTAGAGAAGCGGTCCGATCTCCATCTCGGGCACTGCTTCGATCCCGTCAAAGCGGGCGCGCGGCAGCCAGATGTCTTCTGACAGCCACGGGATGTCTTGCAACAGGCGTACCCGCTCGATCCTGACACAGTCGCTGGTGCCCAGGATGCGGGCGACCGCTTCGGGCGCGGTGGCGCGGGTCCGTGCGATCAGACGGCTGACAGGGATAGTCGACGGCCCCTCCCCATCGCGCAGGGCGAAAAAGCGGAACAGGCTGCTGTCGAAGGCGGGTTTGCGCAAAAACGTGCCCGCGCCCTGACGGCGCTCCAGAAGACCCTCGTCAACCAGTTGTTGCACGGCCTTGCGCACGGTCCCGACCGACAGACCGCTCTCGCGGGTCAGTGCGTTTTCCGAGGGCAGCATTTCTGATGCGTCCCATTCCCCCGCCGCAATACGCGCCGCCAATTCATCGCGCAGGCGCAAATAAGCCGGCAGACGGCGATCTGCGGTATTTGGCATTTTATCGGACATAATACTCTCTCCCAGTGTCGCTCTACGCTGGATGTGACCGAGAGTCAATTACTTCTATATAGAACTATAGGAGTTAGCCATCCTGCACCCGCCGCGGCGCCTGATGACGGGCGAGCAGCACCGGCCATCGCCTCGAAAGTCGGAGGGGGCCCATAAGATTGTCGATCGCTGGTGGTGGGGGCTCAAGTGCCGCAATGAGCCCGCGAGCGTGCCCAGACCCAAAAGAGCCCGCACGGCAACACTGTCGCGCGGGCTCTTGACCCGGATCACCAGCGCTGCCCCTAGGTGAATTCCTCGACGATATTGAGCATGTGGTAAGCCCGCCCGTCTGCCGTCCGGTCCTGCACGAAATCATAGGACCAGACGCGGTTCGGTTGCTCGGCCCGCAGTCGGACGCAGGAGCCATCCGCCAGCCAGAGCCGCTCCCGTTTCTTCTGCTTTTGCGGGACTTCCAGCCCTTCACGTCGCCGAATGCGTTCGACCCGCTTGTGATTGACGCGACCTGCCCGCTTGAACCAACAAGCCAGTGATCTGGCGATAGCCATAGCGTCCGTATTGCCTTCCCAGTTCAATAATGTCAGCGGTCAGCAAAGCTTCGTCCTGACGACCGAGCGGGATCTTGCGTTGGGTCGATCGGTGCTGTCCCAAGGCCCGACAGGCGCGGCGTTCGGAAATGCCGAGCGCCGAGCGGACGTGGTCAATGCACTGACGACATTGCTGCGAGCTCCGAAGGGCGGCGCGTTCGGGGCTACAAACCCTCCACTGGAGGGTTTGCTACACGTCCCTCATCCTTGCCGCCTCCGTCAGGATCAGCTTGTCGAGCGTCAGATTCGACACGGCCCATCTAATCCGCGTGTTCTCTTTCTCGAGTTCTTTCAGTCGCTTGAGCTGATCGCGGTTCATCCCGCCATACTCACGTCGGCAACGGTAATATGTCTGGTTCGGGTCACACCAATCTGACGCACCGCATCCGCCAGCGTCGCGCCTTGGCCTTGGCACCGACCTCAACCTGACGCAGCTTCATGGCAATATTTCCGGCTTCTCGCGTTTGCCTGCCATCCAAGTCGTCCTCCATCATACGGGATAAACTATCCCAAAAGGTGGACCACTTCAGTGGGGAAAGACCAGGGTAGACGAACTCAATGACTCTGAGCCCTATTTCGGCCTTCACGTTTGACGTAATTCAATATCCACTGGCGAAATAGCTGAACGCGAGTGTCGTCCCATTTTCTTTCGGGAACGGTGACCCAATATCCAGTACCGGAAGAGCAGGCATCGCCGAATGGTGCTGCAAGGGTGCCTTCAGAGAGCTCATTATAGATGTAATGTTCAGGTATTACCGCAAAGCCGAGACCTTTTTGCGCAGCTGTTATCAGCATGTCGCTATTGGCGAAGCGATGCCCCTGAATGGTTCCAGTCATGTCTGTACCGCTCAGTCTGAGCCAATGAAGCCATAAGCTTGACCTTGATGCATTCTGAAGGGCGGGCATAGTGTCAAAGTCGAATATACGGGTATGTGCTATCGTCTTGAGCATATCTGGCGCGCAGACGACGATGAGTTGTTCAGGAAATAACTCGATCGCACGCGTATTCCGCCACTGGCCGGCGCCGCGTAATATGCTGACATCGATCTTCGTTTCAGCAAAGTCCTCGGCGTCATTGATAATACGTAGTTCAACCTTGATATCGGGATGGTGTTGTAGGAATTCCGGCAATCTTGGCATGAGCCAGCGGGTCATCATCGTGGGCGTGGCGCCTATCTGCAACGCTTCTTGGGCGCGGCGTCCTCTGACGACATCGATGGATACTTCTTCGAGGTGATCTAGGATCTTCGGGATATCAGAATAGTACCTTGAGCCAAGTTCTGTAAGAACAAGGCGTGGTCCTGCCCGATTAAAGAGCGCGGAACCCAGATACTTTTCCAGATTGCCAATATTACGACTGATGGCGCTTTGGGTGACGCCCAGTTCGTCGGACGCCTTAGTGAAGCTAAGATTACGCGCGGCCGCTTCGAAGGCCTGCAAGTCGGCAAGGGATGGGATGAACCGTCTAACCATTTTCCATCATGAGTAAATATCATACGAAAGCCAGAATTACGAAATTTAACTCCAGCAGAATTCGATGTAACTCATATAGAGCAGGGTAAACAATAAGACTCTTGCTTAAAAAACAGACTATAACTTCTATGTGCTCCAGCTTTCGGTCATATCTTCATCTTTAGAGGCATTTTTTGCCTTCTATTTAATCATGATCAAAAGCCATGGGAATTGTCGCCAACAGGACAAGGAACGACGAGATGATGAATCGACGGAGATTTGCGACCGTGCTTGGCGCAAGCGCGGCCGGTGCTCTGGTTGCCGGTAAGGGTGCGTTTGCTCAAGGGCAAAGTTCGCTCGAGCGAGTTAAGGCATCGGGCGTGCTGCGTATCGGCGGCATTGCCGACGGAGCGCCCTATTATCAAAAGGGCGTCACTGACGGAAAATGGCGCGGTTTCTATATCGATATCTGTCAAAAGCTTGCGGATGATCTGGGTCTAAAGCTCGATATCACCGAGACGACATGGGGCAATTCGGTATTGGAACTCCAAGCCAACAAACTTGACGTCTTCTTCGGCCTTAACCCGACCCCCGAGCGTCAGAAGGTGATCGATTTTTCGGGACCTGTTTTCAAGAACGCGTTTTCGCTGGTGACGAAAAAGGGTGTCGAGGGCAAAACCTGGAAAGACTTCGACAAGGCTGAACTGTCGATTGCAGTGGATGCAGGCTCCTCGCATGATGCGGCTGTTACCCGCCATCTGCCCGATGCAAACGTCGTTCGCTTGAAAACGCAATCCGATGCGACTGCCGCCGTCATGACCGGTCGTGCCGATGCCCAATGTCTGGTGCTTATTCTGGCACTGGCACTGGTGTCGAAAAATCCCTCGATCGGCACCTTGGTGATCCCTGATCCGGTCGATTCCACGACGTCGAATGCAGGTTACCGCCGCGAAGATGATACCTCGTGGCAGGACTTCGTGAATGCGTGGATCGAAGAACATCGCGAGAATGGCTTCGTCAAGGACGCGATCATCAAGAACATGGGTCTTGTTGGTGTCACCGAGAAAGACTTCCCGCCCGGCTTCAGCATCTAAGCATAATTGTTCTTCCCGCCGCATCTGGCGGGAAGAACACGGCCGCGTCGTGGTCAAACGCCTGTCTGTCAACGGGCTTTATCGGAGAATGACATGTATCAGTGGGATTTCAGCATTCTATGGACCTACCGCTGGCTCTTTCTGGAAGGTCTTGGCATTACCTGCGCCCTGACGGTTGCCGTGGTGGCCGGAGGCCTTCTGGTCGGATTGCTGGGCGCGGGCGGAATGCTGCTCAAAAACCGCTTTGTAAACGGTGTGTCTATCGCAGTGATCGAGCTGTTTCGCTGCACGCCCATCCTTGTGCAACTGATCTGGTGCTATTACGCATTGCCGATCCTGACGGGCTTGGAGCTGACCCCGATTACGGCCTCGATCCTTGCTTTGTCCTGCTATGGCGGTTCGTTCTATTCCGAAATTATCCGCGGCGGGGTGCTTTCGATCGATACGGGGCAGAATGAGGCAGGGCTTGCACTTGGTATGACGCCCGCCCGCACGATGCGCCGGATCATCCTGCCACAGGCAGTCCGGCGTATGGTGCCCGCGCTCATGAACCAGTCGATTCTGCAGTTCAAGAATACGTCTTTGGTATCTGTTCTGGCTGTACCCGACCTTGTCTATCAGGGGCAGATCGCGGCGCATGACAGCTTCCGCCCTCTGGAAACCTATACTGCCGTGGCCGCCGGTTACTTCATAATCTTGCTGCCGCTGACCATCTATGTCCGCCACCGCGAGAAGAAATTCGGGAGTAATCGCTGATGACCGCGTATAGCCGTGTTGCCGCTTCCGGCGACGAGCCGATGATCGATGTCCGCGCCCTGCGCAAAAGCTTCGGGGATCTGGAGGTCTTGCGCAATATCAACTTTACCGTCGAGCCGGGGGGGGTGGTTGCGCTGATCGGGCCATCGGGTTCAGGAAAATCGACCCTGCTGCGCTGTATCAACCTGTTGGTGATCCCCGATGATGGTGCCATCCGCGTTGGCGAGACCGCGTTCAGCTTCGGCCAGGGCGCACGTGTTCCCCGTGCCAAAGCCCTTGCGGCGTTTCGGGCACGCACGGGCATGGTCTTCCAGAGCTTCAACCTGTTCGGTCACCTGACCGTGCTGGAGAATATCATCGAGGCCCCGATGCAGGTGCGCAAGATGTCGCGTGACCAAGCCGAAAAGCTGGCGATGGCCCAGCTTGAGAAGGTAGGGCTTGCAGATCGGGCCCGGCAGATGCCTAACACCCTGTCCGGTGGTCAAAAGCAGCGCGTCGCCATTGCCCGCGCCCTTGCGATGGAGCCGGAGGTGATGCTCTTTGACGAGGCAACATCGGCGCTAGATCCCGAACTGGTGGGTGAGGTTTTGGCCACCATGAAGGAACTGGCGCGTGAAGGTATGACGATGGTGATCGTCACCCACGAGATCGCCTTTGCACGGGAGGTGGCGGATCGCGTCGTCTTCATGCGTGACGGGGTTGTTGTCGAAGACGGGCCTGCGCGGCAGGTGATCGATACACCGCGGGAAGAGGCGACCCGTAATTTCCTTTCGCATTTTCATGCAGAACAAAAGAAAGACTGACCGATGACGGTTCTGGAACAGATGATGGCGCCCGATACGCGCTCCGACGATACGATTGCGACGTTGAACCTTTATCTGATCGAAAGCCCGATCATGATGGCGCGCCAGCAGGGCGTGGGGGATGTGAAAGGCACTGTCAAACGTGTGCTGCTGCGTCTGGTCTCGAAGGACGGAATCGAAGGCTGGGGCGAGGCTGCGCCGTGGGAAGTGTTCACCGGCACATCCGAGGCGGCCTTCGCCGCAATAGACGTTTATCTGCGCGAGCTTGTGATCGGCTGGCCGCTGTCGAATATCCGTGGACTGATGGCTGCGATGGACCGTCGGATTATCGGTCATGGCGAGGCAAAACTGGCCATCGAGATGGCGATGTTCGACATTCTCGGCAAGCGCTCGGGCCTGTCGGTAGCAGAGCTTCTCGGTGGGCGGGTGCGGGATACGATCCCGCTATCCTTCTCGATTGCGGATCCAGATTTCGATGCGGATATGGAGCGCATGAAAAAGATGGTGCCCGAGGGAAACACGATCTTCAAGGTCAAGACCGGCGTGAAACCACATGCCGTCGATATGGCGCATCTTGAGGCGATGCGCTCGGAATTTGGGGACAGGATCGACCTGCGGCTTGACTATAATCAGGCGCTTGCGCCCTTTGGTGCTATGGCGACCCTGCGCGATGTCGCGCAATTCGCCCCGACGTTTATCGAGCAGCCCGTTCCAAGAGACGCCTTGGCGGCGATGGCCAGCTTCCGTGAAAAGCTTGATGCGCCGATCCTTGCGGATGAAAGCTGTTTCGATGCGCACGATCTTCTCGAGGTCATACGCATGAAAGCCGCCGATGCGATTTCGGTCAAGCTGATGAAAGCGGGTGGCCTCTTGAAGGGGCAGGGGATCATGGCGATTGCTGATGCCCACCGACTGCCCGGCTATGGCGGCACTTTGTGGGAAGGCGGCATCGCTCTTGCGGCTGGGACGCAGTTTATCGCCGCGACGCCCGGCATGTCATTGGGGTGCGAATTCTACATGCCCCATCACGTTCTGACCGAGGATGTGCTGGAAGAGCGTATCCCCAATCAGGCAGGTGCGGTGGTCGTCCCCAAAGCTCCGGGGCTTGGGATCAAGGTGACCGACGCATCGGTTCACGCCAATGCGCGCGTGCTCGCGACGGCCTGACGCACGGAACATTGCATTTATACCGGGATCCGGTTGCCAGTGCCGCCGGATAACGACACCGGCTGCCTGAAGGCAGGCGCGTCATTCAAGAAGGATCGCTCGTGCGATGGAACATCAAAAGCATATCGTCGTCATCGGAGGTGGGATTATCGGAGCCTGCACTGCGCTTGAACTGGTCGAGCGCGGCCACCGCGTAACGATCCTCGAGCCGGATCAGCCTGGCGGTCCGCAAGCCGCAAGCTATGGCAACGGTGCCTTCATCTCGCCTGCATCCATCATTCCGATGTCGGTTCCGGGCCTGTGGCGCAAAGTGCCGGGGTATCTTTTCGACCGCAACGGCCCGCTGTCTATTGAACCGCTTTCCCTGCCGCGTCTGATGCCATGGCTGTGGCGCTTCCTGAATGCGGGTCGTACGCAGGCAAAGTTACGCTACACCGCCCGCGCGCTGAATGCTTTGCTGCAGAATGGTGTCGCGCGGCATCAGGCTCTCGCCCAGAAGATCGGTCATGCCGATCTGATCCGGCAGGACGGTCTGCTGTATGTCTTTCCCGACCGCGCGGCCTTCGAGGCCGAAACAACGACATGGTCCTTGCGCCGCGAGTTGGGCGTGAACTGCCGCGAACTCGGGCATGCCGAGCTCAAAGAGCTGGAGCCGACCCTCTCCGACCATTACCGCTTTGGTGTTCTGGTCGCTGAGGGGGGGCAATGTACCGATCCGGGCCGGTATACGGCGTCGATAATCGCCTACGCACGCAAGCTGGGTGCAGACTATGTCACGCGTCGCGCAAGCGGTATCGTGCAGGAAGGCGGACAGGTGACGGGAGTCCGTCACGAAGGTGGAGTCCTGGCCTGCGATATGGCCGTCGTGGCAGCGGGCATCCATTCCGCCGACATCGCGCGAAGCGTGGGCGACAAGGTCCCTCTCGAGGCCGAAAGGGGCTATCATATTGAGGTCGTCGATCCAAATGTGACCCCGTCTCGTCCGGTGATGCCGAGTGATGGCAAAATGGCTAACACAATGGTGGCGGGCCGGCTGCGTGCCTCTGGGCAGGTCGAGCTGTCATCGACGGAGGCGCCGCCCAACTGGCACCGTGCGGATGTGCTACTCGGGCATCTGAAGGCGACCTATCCCGACCTCAAGGTGACGGAAGGCGCATTGAGGCGCTGGCAGGGCAACCGCCCCTCGACGCCCGACGGTCTGCCGGTGATCGGTCCCTCGCGACGCTGTTCAGGGCTTTTTCATGCCTTCGGTCATGGCCATGTCGGGTTGAATACCGCACCAGCGACGGCCCGATTGCTGGGCGATCTCCTTGAAAACAAGCGGCCCGAAATAGACGCCGCTCCCTATTCCATCAGCCGCTTCGGCTAATACCCAAACCAAAAACAAACCTCCCAACAGGCTACGCGCGTCGTGGCCCGATCTCTCGCACCTTTCTGAATGGAGTTCTGCAATGACGGACCATAGCCCCATCACCGCTCTCATCCCGCCGATGGACCAGATCAAAATCTGTTTTGCCCATGGCGCCTATGACATGAAACCGATCTTTGCCCGTCAGGCGCCGGGGATCGAGACCGTTCAGGTCAGCACCTATGACGACCTGCTGAAAGTGATCCCCGACGTCGATGTTCTGGTGACCTCGATGATGTGGAAAAACGACCTGCTTCCCCATGCCAAACGATTGAAATATTTACAGTCTGTCAGCTCGGGCACCAATCAGTATGACAAGGCGGGTTTTGCCGCGCAGGGCATTCGTCTGGCCTCGGGGCAGGGCGTGAATATGAATGCAGTCTCCGAACATGCCATTGGCTTGATGCTGTCTTTGACCCGCCGCCTGGCCACAGCGCGCGACAACCAGCACAAGGCTTTCTGGCGCCCCGAGCAACGCGACCCGATGCTGCGGGAGGACGAGCTTCCGGGAAAAACCATGGTGATCGTCGGCACCGGCGGCATCGGTGACCGGATTGCCAAGATCGCAAAAGCTTTCGATATGAAGGTCATCGGCGTGCGTCGTGATCCGGCCAAGGGCCGTGGCCATGCCGATGAGGTCCATGCTTTCACCGACCTCAAATCACTTCTACGGCAGGCGGATGTGCTGGTGCTAAGCTGTCCGCTGACCGAAGAGACCGCCAATATCATCGACGCCGAGGCGCTCGCGCTTCTGAAATCCACGGCGCTTCTGATCAATGTGGCACGGGGCGGCTGTGTCGATGAGGCGGCGCTGACCAAAGCACTTGCCGAGGGCAAGATTGCTGGGGCGGGGCTGGATGTTTTTGCCGCAGAGCCGCTGGCCGCCGAGAGCGCGCTTTGGAAGATGGAAAACGTTGTGGTCACGCCGCATACCGCAGGCGAAACCCGCCGCTACGAGCTGAATGTGCTGTCGCTTCTTGAACAGAACCTTGAACGGCTCTGGGATGGTCGCAGCGACCTGGTCAACCAGATCGTCTGAGGATTGCTCGATGCTTGATACAGAACCCACCTTCCGCCCCGCCAAACGGCTGGCCGCGCAGAAAGTCTCGGAAATTCTTCAGATCGGCGCAAGGGCTTCCGAGCTGAAGGCCCAAGGCCATCCGGTCATCGTGCTGGGCGCGGGCGAGCCCGATTTCGCCACGCCCGACAACGTCATTGAGGCCGCCCATCGCGCGGCCCTTGCCGGCCAGACGGTCTACACCCCCCTTGCCGGCACCCCCGCCCTGCGTGCAGCCATCGCGCAAAAGTTCAAACGCGAGAACGGGCTCGATTACAGCCCCGCCGAGGTGATCGCCACCGCAGGCGCCAAGCAGGTAATCTTCAACGCCTTCATGGCAACCCTCGATGCGGGCGACGAGGTGGTGATCCCCACGCCCTATTGGACCACCTATTCCGCGATGGTCGATATCTGCGGCGGCGTGCCGGTGACGGTGCAATGCTCGGGCGAGACTGGCTTCAAGCTGACGCCCGAACAGCTGGAGGCGGCAATCACGCCCAAAACCCGCTGGCTGATGCTGAACTCGCCCTCCAATCCGACAGGCGCCGCCTATAGCGTGGACGAGACGCTGAAGCTCTTGGAAGTGCTCGAACGTCATCCGCATGTCTGGCTGCTCTCGGACGAGATCTACGAGCATATTGTCTATGATGATTTCGCCTTTGTCAGCCCCGCCGCCCTGTCACCCGCGATCAAGGCGCGCACGCTGATCGTGAATGGCGTGTCCAAAGCTTATGCGATGACCGGCTGGCGGTTGGGCTATGGCGCAGGCCCCGAGGCGCTGATCCGTGCAATGACCGTGGTGCAGAGCCAGTCTACCTCGAACCCATGCTCTATCGCACAGGCGGCGGCGCTCGAGGCACTGACCGGCCCGCAAGACCTTTTAGCCGAACGCTGCGCAAGCTTCCGCGCCCGCCGCGATCTGGTGGTTGATGCGATCAATGCGATCGAGGGGCTTTACTGCCGCAAACCCGAAGGCGCCTTCTACGCCTTTGCCAGCTGTGAAGGGCTGCTTGGCTCTACCACGCCCGAAGGCAAAACGCTGAAAAGCGACCGCGATTTTTGTGCGTGGCTTCTGGAAGCCGCCCATGTCGCCATGGTGCCCGGTGCGGCCTTCGGCCTGTCACCCTACTTCCGGATCTCCTATGCGACCTCCGAGGCCGAGCTGACCGAGGCCATGGCCCGCATCACCAAAGCCTGTGCGGGGCTGGTCCGGCCATGAGTATCGCGCGCCCTGCAACCCTCGGGCTTGGGGTCTGGCTGCAACTGGGGCTTCTGGGCACGCTAATTGCGGGTGCGGTCTTGGGGTTGTCGCAGCTCAAGGCGCTTTCGGGGGCCTTGGCCGTGCTGTGGATTGCCACCCAATGGGGGCGGCTTCTGCCTCTGGCGCGGGTCTTTGCAGGGCTTGCCGGTGCGGCTTTGCTGTGCGTAAGCCTGCTTACCCCAGAACGGGCACCTGCGCTTTACACGGCGGTGATCCAAGGCACGGGCTTCGCCGCGCTGATGATGGTGCTGGGGCTTTTGCGCCAGCCTGTCAAACGTGCCGCGATCACGCAGGCCGCCGCGCGGACGCTGCTTTCGGTGCCGCCCAAGCGCCGCTATGGAGCGCTTCTGGTGGGCGCGCAATTCATGGCGCTGATGTTCAACGTCGGCATTATCGCGATGATCGGCGATCTGACGCGCCGGTCCGAGAAGGACGCGGACGGGGCTGCGGCTATGGTGATTGCCGCCATGCGCGGCGCGGCACTGGTGTCGATCTGGTCGCCCATGTCTCTGGGTTTTGCCATTGTCACCGCAGGGGTGGCGAATGTCCCTGCGCTGCCCCTTGTCGGTCTGGCCTCCTGTTTTACGGTCGCTGTGATGGCAGTGACCACACGCTTCCCGCTTCTGCCCGCAGCTGCGCGCTTGGGCGGCGCTTCCACCGACACCCGAGACCCGCGAGCCATAGCCGCTGTTCTGGCTATTGCCGCAGCGCTTCTGGGGGTCTCTATCGCGCTGCACCATACCAGCGGCCTCAGTTTCACGCTTTGCGCGGTGATCGTGCTGCCCTGTTTCGCATTTCTCTGGCTTGCGCTCGAGACGGAGGCAGGACCGCAGCGCTTTACCCAGGCCCTGGGTGCCCTTGGCGATCTGCGCAATGAGGGCGCGCTGTTTCTTTCGGCCAATGTCATCGGAGCGGCACTGTCGCTGGCGATCCAGTCGAGCCCGCTTTGGGCGGTTCTGTCCGGCGCCGGTTTTGCCAGCCTGCCCACGCTGCTGATCCTGCTGGTGCTGATCCCGCTGGCTGCCGCCCTCTATCTGCCCAATTCGATCATGGTGGTGCTGGCGGCACAAATCTTCGGTGCATCGGCGCTCGGTCAGGCGCATCCGCTTGCGCTTGGTCTGACGCTGTGTATCGGTTGGGCACTGGCGATCTGCGTCAACCCGATCAGCGCGATGAACCTGATCGTCGCGCGGTTCTGCAATGTCTCGGCCGCGCATGTGGCCCATCGCTGGAACCTGCGGTTTGTGCTGGTTTGTGGCGCTATGGGGGCTTGCCTGCTCGCCCTTGTCTATTCCCTTGGCGGCTAAAACCCGAACGGAGATCTTCATGAAAACCCTCAGTGCTTTCGGACCCGATTTCCCCTTTGCCTATGACAGCTGGATCAGCCATCCCGCAGGGCTGGGCAGCCTGCCCGAGGCAAGCCTTGGCGCGGAAGTCGCCGTGATCGGCGCAGGCGCTGCGGGGATCATCGCAGCCTATGAGCTGATGAAACTGGGCCTGAAACCGGTGATCTATGAGTCCGCGCAATTCGGCGGGCGGCTCCGCTCGCAGGTCTTCGAGGGCAGCGATGGTGTGGTGGCCGAACTGGGCGGGATGCGCTTTCCGGTCTCCTCGCGCGCTTTCTACCATTATCTGGACCTCATGGGGTGCGAAACCGCCCCCTTCCCGAACCCGCTGACCGATGCTGCCGGTTCGACCGTGATCGATCTTGAAGGCGAGACGCATTTTGCGCGCTCCCTCGACGATCTGCCACAGATCTACCGCGAGATCGCGCAGGCCTATACCAAGGCGCTGGAAGACCAGTCGGATTTCAAGGCCCTGCAAGAGGCCGTGCGACAGCGCGATACCGCCGCGATCAAGGCGCTCTGGGATCCGCTGGTTGCGCAATGGGACGAGCGCACCTTCTATGATTTCGTCACCCATTCCGAAGCCTTCCGCGCGCTTGATTTCCGCCATCGCGAGATGTTCGGGCAGGTGGGTTTCGGCACTGGTGGCTGGGATAGCGATTTCCCCAATTCGATGCTGGAGATCTTGCGGGTGAACCTTCTGGAGCTCGATGACCACCAGCGTTATGTGGTGGGTGGGGTCGAGCAGCTATTGCACAGGCTCTGGCGGGCCACGCCTGAATGCGCGCATTGGCCGGAGGGCACCTCGCTATCCTCGCTTAATGGCGGCGCGACCCGCTCGCGCGTGACCGCGCTGTCGCGGGCGGGCAAGGACATCCTGCTGCGAGATCAATGGGGCAACGAGACGCTTTATGCTGCGGTGCTCAGCACCTGCCAGACCCATCTTCTGACCACCGCGATCGA
>NZ_JAYWLC010000036.1:0-18780 GCF_040297545.1 Thioclava kandeliae | reverse complement strand
GCCGTCGCAATCGGCCAAGACCACGATGCTGATCACGGTGGCGGTGCATTCGGTGATGTGCGCGCCGGCCCCGGTGCAGATCATCCATATGTCAAAGCCCGATGCGGATGCCTGGGTGGAAGAGAAGCTCGACCCGATGATCGAGCATAGCCGGATGGTGCGCGAGCGGCTGGGGCGCGCCCGCGACGACAGCACCTTCTCGCGCAAGCGCTTCAAGGGGATGCGGCTGACCATCGGCTATCCGGTGGCGCGCCAGCTGTCGTCGCGCTCGCAGCGGCTGGTGCTCCTGACCGATTACGATCACATGCCGCAGGTGCTGGGGCCCAAGGATGCGCCCGAGGGCAGCCCCTACGGGATGGCGCGCCAGCGGATCCGGACCTTCATGTCGCGCGGTTGCGTGCTTCTGGAAAGCACACCGGCCTTTCCAGTGACCGACGAGACCTGGAAGGCGGGGCCGCAAAACCCGCATGAGCTGCCGCCCGTCTCGGGGGGGATCGTGCGGATCTATAACGAGGGGACACGGGGGCGGTTTTATTGGGAGTGCCGTGAATGCGGCGACCTCTTCGAGCCGCACTTCAAATACCTGCGCTATGACAATACGCTCGAGCCTGCGGTTGCAGGGGCGCGGGCCGAGATGGGCTGCCCGCATTGTGGCACGCTTTACAGCCATCGCCACAAGAACGAGATGAACCGGCAGATCCTGAAGGGGCGCGGCGGCTGGCTGCATGAGGGCACGACCGTTGGAGCGGATGGCAAACGGGCGCTGGTCAGCATCGATGATCCGGATCTGCGGGCCACCGATGTCGCGAGCTATTCGCTCAACGGGGCGGCGGCGGCCTTTGCCAGCTGGGAAGGGATCGTGACCTCCTATGAGCTGGCGCTCCGGCAGGCCGAGCAGTTCGGCGATTATACCGAGTTGAGCCGCGTCTACTTCACCGAGCGCGGCGAGCCCTATGTGCCGCACGGGCTGCAGATCGAGGGCGAGCTGACCACCACCATGCTCTCCGAGCAGGCGGTGCGGCTCGACCGCAGGACCGCGCCCGGCTGGACGCGCTTCATCACAGCTTCGGTCGATGTGCAGGGCAACCGCTTCGAGGCGCTGGTCATGGCCTGGGGCGCGCAGGGCGAACGGGTGATCATCGACCGCTTCGCACTGGTACAACCGCCCGAAGGGGCGCCACGGGCCCGCAACGAGGAGGGCGAGTTCCGCGCCCTTGATCCCGGCCGCTATGCCGAGGATGCCGAGGCGCTCGCGGGCCTCACCGCGCGGGCCTATCCGGTGGAAGGTCAGCCTTGGGCGCTCGCCCCCTGCGCAGTGGCGGTGGACTTCAACGGGCCTGCGGGGTGGTCGGATCATGCCGAGCGCTTCTGGCGCGGGCGGCGCAAGGCGGGCGAGGGGGATCTGTGGTTCCTATCCATCGGGCGGGGTGGGCCGAACCTCTCGGACCGGGTCTGGTATGCCGCGCCCGCGCGGGGTTCAAAAGGCCGCAAGGCCCGTGCGGTCCGGCTCCTCAATATGGCCACCGACCGGCTGAAGGATTCGGTTCTGGCGGCGCTGGGGCGGTTCGAGCGCGGCCCCGGCGCCCAGCACACGCCGGACTGGCTCGAGGAAGAGCATCTGGCCGAACTGCTGGCCGAGCGCCGTGGCCCCAAGGGCTACGAGCTGAAGGCGGGCGTCAAACGCAACGAGACGCTCGATCTCTCGGTGCAGGCGCTGGCACTGGCCGAGCATAAGGGCCTGAGCCGGATCAACTGGGAGGATCCGCCGGACTGGGCGGTGCTGGGCGTGGCCAATCCCTTCGCGGTGCGGCTGGTGCCCGAGGCGGGCGAGGCATCCCAACCGGATGTATCCGAGCCAGAGACACAGACAGAACCGGAGGCGGCGGGAGATCCCGATGCGCCTCCCTACACACCGCACCCGCTACCTGCGGGCATGGGCATCAGATATCTTCGGAGACGCTAGAGATGGCTTGGACAGCAGCAGACATCACCCGCATGGAGCGGGCCATCGCGACCGGCGCGCGGGTGGTGCAGATCAATGGCGAGCGGGTGGAATACCGCACGCTCGACGAGATGCGCGCCACGCTGGTGATGATGAAGGACCAGCTCTCGGGCGCAGGCACGGGCCGCTTCCAGGTCACCTATCCCAAAACGCTGCGGGGGCTCTGAGAGCGATGAACCCGATCGACCGTATGGTGTCCTTCTTCAGTCCTGAAGCGGGCTATAAACGGCTGCGCGCCCGAGCGGGGGCCGCACAGCTGATGAACTTCGATGCCGCCTCGCGCGGGCGGCGCACCTATGGCTGGAAAGCCCCGGGCTCCTCGGCCGATGCCGCGGCCTTCGGCCATCGCGCGCGGATGCGCAATCTCTCGCGCGACATGATCCGTAACCGCCCCTATGCGGCGCGCGGCCGCGATGTGGTTGTGGCCAATGTGGTGGGCGAGGGGATCACCCCCTCGATCCGCATGGAGGGTGGGCAAGGCAAGGGTCAGGACAAAACGCAGGTGGAGGCGGCGCTCCAGCATCTCCTGACCCCCGATATCGATGCGCTTGGCGAGTATGACCTCTTCGAGATGCAGGGGATCGTGATGTCCACGGTCTTTGCCGATGGCGAGGTGCTGGTGTGTAGGCGCATGCGCAACCCGCGCCATGATCCGCAGCTGCGGCTGCCCTATCAGGTCGAGCTGATTGAGGCCGATTACCTCGATATGACGGTGCAATCGCATGGGAAGAACCTCGTGGTGGAGGGGATCGAATACGGGCCCACTGGCGCGATCGAGGCCTATCACCTCTATAACGAGCATCCCGGTGCCGTGCAGAACCGCCGCGCGCTCGGCTCCACGCGGGTGCATTGGTCCGACATCCTGCATATCCGCCGTTTTGATCGCGCGGGCCAGCTGCGGGGAGTGCCGTGGCTGGCACCCGTCATGATGACGCTCGGCGAATTGGGCGATTATCAGGAGGCGCAGATCCTCAAGCAGAAGATGGCCGCGCTGATGGCGGTGGTGATCGAATGGGAGGATGCGGCCACGCGTCCGGCCAATGCGGGGGCGGGGCTCGAGGAGCTGGCCCCGGGGGCGGTGGTGAACCTCCCCGCGGGTGCAAAGCCCAACTTCACCAACCCGCCCAAGATCGACGGCTATGACGAGTTTATGCGCCGCGGTCTCGGCATGGTCGCGATGGGTCTGGGCATCAGCTACGAGGCGCTCGCGGGCGATCTGAAGGGGGTGAACTTCTCCTCGGGCCGGATGGGGCGGATGGAGATGGACCGGCTGGTGCGCATGTGGCAGCGGGGTCTGATGATCGGGCAGTTCTGTCGCGGCATGGAGCGCTGGTTCCGCGAGGGGCTGGCGGTCAAAGGGGCGGCTCTTCCCGCCTTCACCATCGACTGGACGCCGCCGCGGCGGATCCTTGTCGATCCGACCAAGGAGATCCCCGCGATGATCGAGGAGGTCGAGGCGGGGCTGAACTCGCGCCAGCGCACCCAGCGCGAGCTGGGGCGTGATCCCGACACGATCCGCGCCGAGCGGGCGCAGGATCTGGTCGCCGATAAAGCCGCCGGTCTCGATCCGGTGACGCCTCAGGGCGGACGGGCCGCCGATAGCAATAAGGAAGAGACTGATGAAGGCGAGTGAGCTGATTATGGGCGGCGAGCTGATCCTGAGCGGGACGGTGCTGCTCGATGACTATGTGGGCTATATGCTCGAGAGCGATATCTTCTTCGCGCCGCGCATGGTGCGCGAGGCCTTGCAGATCATGGGCGAGGGGCCGGTGACCGTGCGGGTCAACTCGGGCGGCGGCCATGTCTGGGCAGGCGAGCAGATCCGCGCGATCCTCGCAGCCCATCCGGGTGGGGCGACCATCGTGGTCGAGGGGCTTGCGGCCTCGGCCGCCTCGCTTCTGCTGATGGCGGGCACCAAGCGGGTGATGTCGCAAGGCTCGCAGCTGATGATCCATGATCCGTCGGGCTTTGCCTATGGCACCGAGGCCCAGATGCGCCGCGAGGCCGATGTGATCGGGGCCTCGGCCCAGACCTATGCCGCGGTCTATGCGAGCGCCTCGGGCAAGACGTCTGACGAGGTCCGCGAGATCATGAAGGCCGAGACCTGGTATGGCCCCGAAGAGGCCGTGGCCCAGGGCTTTGCCGATGAGGTGGCCGGAGAAGAGACCGCCACCACCGCCACCGCTACCCTGACAAGATTTGCCACGATGGAGGCCGCGCAGGCGGCCTTCATGAGCGCAGGAGCGAGCTACGAGCAGCTCCTGTCCCGTGTTCCGGACGCGGCGCGCCGCGCCACCCCCAAACCCAAGGAGACTTTGATGACCACGCCCACGACCACTACGACCCAGACGCCGTCCGCACCGGCCCCGGTGATGAGCACCCCGCCGCAACCGGCCCCTCAGCCCGCCCCGCAACCGGCCCCTCAGATGACCACGCCGCAGCCCGATCCGGTGGCGGCCGAGCGGGCGCGGGTGAAGGGCATCCGCGAGATGGCCGCACCCTTCCTGACCTCGGGCCGGCTGATGCAGGCCGATATCGATGCGCTTATCGATGATGGTACGGCGCTTTGCGATGCCGGCACCCGCTTCATGGCGCAGATGGCGGCTGCTGAAGCGCCTTCGCGCAGCCATAGCCCCGCCCGCATCACGCGCGACGAGACCGACACCCGCATGGAAGGGATGATCGGGGCGCTGATGAAGAAGACCGATGGGCCGGCGGCCGAGTATCGCGGGTTGCGGATCAAACGCATGGCGATGGATCTGGGCGGGGCCACGCGTGGCTATGATGAGGCAGCGCAGGTCAAGCGCGGCATGATGGCCACCACCATGACCGGCGGGGCACTCGGCGTCAGCGATTTTGCCTATATCACCACCGAGGTGATGAAGCGCACGCTGATCGAGAACTATAACCGCCGCGCGGCGAGCTGGCAGCTGGTGACCGGCGCACCGATCTCGGCGGCCGATTTCCGCGAGCTGCATGCGGTCCGCTTCGGGGGCGACTTCCAGCTCAAACCTGTGGGCGAGAATGGCGAGTACAAACAGGCCCGTCTGGTCGATGAGGCGGAAGGCCTGAAGGTCGAGCGCCGTGGCCGCACGATCAACCTCACATTCGAGGCGGTGATCAATGACGATATGGGCGCCTTCCAGCGCATCCCGACCGAGTTCGCCACCGCCGCGCGGCTGATGGAAAGTTCCATGGTCTGGACGCTCTTCCGCAACAACGCCAAGCTCAAATCCGATGGCAAGGCGCTTTTTCATGCCGATCACGGCAATCTCGCGGGCACGGCGGCGGCGATCTCGGTCGCTTCGATTGCCGCCGCCCGCAAGGCGATGTGGGAACAGCGGGCGTTCGGGTCGAAAGACAGTGACGACTTCCTCTCGATCGAGGCCGACCGGCTGATCGTGCCGCCCGCGCTCGAGATGGTGGCGGGGCAGTTCATCACCACGATCACCCCGGCCAAGACGGCGGATGTGAACCCGTTCTCGAACTCGCTCACGCCCTCGACGGTCGGGCATCTGGGCGCGGCGGCCGGTGGCTCGGATACCGCCTGGTATCTGGTCTCCTCCGACATGCCGCCGATCCAGCACGCCTATCTCGAGGGCTATGAGGCGCCGACGGTGGAGACGCTCGACGGCATGAACCCCGATGTGGTGACGATGAATGCCCGCCACATCTTCGGGGCGGCGGCGGTCGAGTATCGCGGGGCCTATAAGAATGCGGGCGCCTGATCGGGTGTGAGGCAGTGAGATTGATCTGACGAACGGGCGCCCTTTGTGGCGCCCGTCGTCATTTGCAGATGAGCAAGAAGGAGATCGCGATGAAGACTTATGTGCAAGCGGGTGAGAACATCACTCTGACGGCGGAGACGGCTGTGACCTCGGGCCAGCTCGTGAAGATCGGGGCCATCACGGGGGTCGCGCAAGGCAAGGCGGCGGCGGGAGAGCCCGTCACGCTGGTGCGGCGCGGCGTGTTCGAACTGCCCAAGACCTCGGCGCAGGCCTGGACGGTGGGCGCCAAGATCTATCTGGCGGCGGCGGGCGATGTGGTGACCACGGTCGCTTCGGGCAATAGCCTCGTGGGCGTGGCGCTGGAGGCGGCCGATGATCCTTCCGAGATCGGCATCGTGCTGCTCGATGGCGGGATCCGGTGAGCGTCTTTGCGGGGATGGCCTCGATCCTCGGTGATGTGCTGGGCGGTCCGGTTACCTACACTCCCAAGGACGGGGCCTCGCGCGAGATCCAGTCGATCTTCCGCGCCGAGCCCATCGAGGCGGAAGATCAGGACGGTCACCCGATCACCATCATGGCCCCCACTTGGCGGGTGCGGCGGGATCTGGTGCCGGATCTCGCCAAAGGCGACCGGATCGACCCGCAGACGGGCGATCTTTACATCATCGCGCTGATCCGGCCCTCGGGTTCGCCCGCCGCCGATGCCTTCCTCATCTGCGAGCTCTCGAAGGTGCGGGGATGAGCCGGTCGCAGTTCCGCCGCCTCGCGCATGCGGCGCTCGCCAGCGCCCCCGATCTTCTGGGCGTCACGCTGGTCTCGGCCTGGGCAGGGAACGTCTCCGCCAATGATCTGCCGGTGATAGGCGTGGCCACCCCGCGTGAGCGGGGGCGGGCGGGCACGCTGGCCTCCTTCGAGCGCGAGGTGCTCCTGCAGGTCGTGATCAAGCGCTTGGGCGGCACGGAGATCGAGGACCAGCTCGACCGCGATGCCGAGGCGATCGAGGCGGCGGTGATGGGGGCCTTCGGGGGCCAGTGCGTGACCCTGACGCCCGAGGAGGTCACCACCACGCTCAATGGCGAGGGCGAGGCGGTGATTGGCACCGCCGTCATCAGCTTCACGGCCCAATATCTCAAACCCCTGCGCCGCTGAGGCGCGGGGATCGTTCTTCACAGCAAAGGAGCTTCGCGATGCCGAAGGTAAAAAATACAGGGTCGAGCGATCTGACCCTGCCGAGCGGTCATGTCCTGCCTGCAGGCAAAGAGACCGAGCTGCCGCAACCGGTGCTCGATCTGATCGATAACCGCAATGTGCTGGGCGGGCGGATCCGCTCGGGCGCGATCGTCCTCGCGGCGGAGACCAAACCCGCCAGCGCCACCCCCAGCACCACCTCTGAGAAGAAAGGCTAAGCCATGACCCAACGCACTTATATCGGCGCCACTGTTGAAGTGGCCGAAGGCAAGCCTGCCACGCTCGATGCGGCGGGCTTTACGGCGCTTACCGGCTTTTCTGAGGTGGGCGAGATCACCGAGTTCGGCGAGATTGGCGATACGTCCGAGGATACCACCGAGACCACGCTTAAGGGGCGCACGCTGCACGTCAATGGCGCGCTTGATGGCGGGACCTGCGACTTCACCTTCCTGCTCACTGGCGACACGGATGCGGGGCAGGAGATCCTCAAGGCCAAGTCGAACACCAATGACGATGTGTCGGTGAAACTCACCGATCCCGATGGCGAGGTGATCTACTTCCACACCAAGGTCGCCAATATCCGCGACCGCTCGCGCACGGCCTCCACCGCCAAGGGCATGACCGGCCAGTTCCGCATCAACTCGGCGCTGGTCCGCGTCGCTGCAGCCTAAGCCGGTAAACACAGAGATCTCCGGCGCGGGTTTGCGCCGGAGCCGGGCGGTTGCGGGCGTGGTTCACCCGCAGCCGCCCTTTTTATTGAACCCGAACCCTGAAGGATAAACCCCATGGACTTCACCAAATTCGACAGCCGCACCGCCGCTGACAAACCCGCCCGCCTGCATCTCAAGGACCCCGCCTCGGGCGAGGAGCTCTTTGCCGATGAGACGCGGTGCAAACCCTGCGTGGTGCTGGTGCGCGGCACCGAGAGCCGCGCCGTGCAATCGGCCCTGCGCGCGGTGCAGCGCGCCAAGCTGAAGGATAAGCCCAAGAAGGAAAGCGAGGAGGCCCGCACGCTCGAGGATCTCCATGCCCAGATGGTCGATGGCGCGGTGCCGCTGATCACCGGCTTCGAGAATATCGCGCGGGGCGAGGCGGCGCTGACCACCTCCGAGGACGATCTGCGCTGGTTCCTGAACCTGCAGATGATCAATGGTCAGGAGGGCGAGAAGAGCTTTGCCGAGCAGGTGCTGGCCTTTGCCTCCAAGCGCGAAAGTTACTTGGGAAACGCAAACGCGCGCTGATCGCCTATGCACGCCAGCTGGGCTATCTCCATTCCACGCCGAAATCGTGGAACGAGACCCGGCTGGCCTTCGCCGAGCGCATGGGCCGCCCCCTCGGGCTGCCCGAACTCGATGCCGGCAGCTATCTCGTCGAGGCGATGATCCGCCTCGATCCGGTCCGCTCCACCGGCCTCGATCTGCGCGCCACCGACTGGCCCGAAATCAGCGCCTTCATGCAGGCCACAGGGCGCATCACCGAAGGCTGGGAGGCGGAGCTCCTCTTCGAGATGTGCGCAGGGTATTTCGAGGCGCGGCAGGCGGGGGAAGATCCGTTGGCTGTGGGGGCGGGGGCTCTAACTGCCTAGTTTCTTGCCAATTCACGTGAGACCTTCAGCATTCCCCTACGGCGAGAGGGTGGATGCTCTTGTTCGCTTGTTTGCACAGCCTAGCTCGAAGCTGGAATGTTGTCGCATGTCGCGGATGGCAGTTCGTGGGGAGGATTTGCGGAAATGGCTAATGGCACCGTGAAGTGGTTTAACAGCACCAAAGGCTACGGCTTTATCGAGCCGGAGGATGGAGGGGTGGATGTATTCGTCCATGTGACCGCGCTGGAACGCGCGGGTCTACGCAATCTGAGAGACGGTCAGAAGATCAGCTTTGATTCCGAGATTGACCGTAACGGCCGGATGGCCGCAACCAACCTGGTGCTGCTATGAGCACTTCTGAGGATTTCTTCCAAAAGGTGGAGCGGACCGAAGTCATCGCGACGAAACGACCAGTATCTGGCGCGATGGAGACAAGCCAAGCCGACGCTGAGAGCATGCTGAGCGACGCTGCGCGTGTCCGCGACAAAAAGCGCATCAGAACCGATGCATCCTTCAAGGTTCTCCAAGCGGAGGAGCTCAAGAAGCGCTCCGAGAAAACAGCGCGGCTTAAAGCGGCGAGACTTGCCCGGGATGCGGCGCGTTAACGAGCCGGGCTGCTGAGCCGTCTGGGCGTTCTTCAAAGATTTACAGGATCGCTGCCTCGCGCGGCACCAACCCCAAGGGGCGGACCTCACGGTCTGCCCCTTTTTCTATGCAAAAGAGGTGTGCCATGGCGATGGGCCAAGTGGGTGCGATGCAGGCGAAGCTGGGGCTGGACCTGAGCCAGTTCCAGTCGGGGGCGCGGGCGGCGAGTGCCGAGGCGCAGAAGATGGCGGGCAATATCAATCAGGCCTGGGCGGGGGTGCGGGCCTCGGTGGAGGTGAAGGCGGCGCGGTCCTTCGACCAGCTCAGGGCCTCGATCGATCCGGCCTTTGCGGCGAGCCAGCGCTATGCAGATGTGCAGCGTCAGGTGGCGGGGTTTGTGGATAGCGGGGTGGCCAGCCAACGGGCGGCCAATCAGGTGCTCGAACAGGCGGCAGCCAAGTATCTGGGCGTGGCGAGTGTATCCGATCGGGCAGCACAGGCGGCCCGTGCGGGCGAGGCGGCACAGGCGGAGGCCGCGCGCACGGCCCAAAATGCGGCGCGGAGCTACGAGAGCCTGCGCGCCTCGGTCGATCCGCTTTTCGCCAGCTCGCAGCGCTACAGGCAGGCGGTCGAGGTGCTCAATGCGGCGCAGGCGGCAGGGGTGGTCGATGACCGCGCGCGGGCCAATACGCTGCGGCTTCTGGGCGAGCAGCTCTCGGCCACAAGCGGCGTGATGCAGCGCACGGGCGGGATCTCGGGGCGGATGTCCTCGGCCTTCTCGAACGCGTCCTTCCAGGTGCAGGACTTCTTCGTGCAGATCGCGGGCGGCACCGATGTGATGCGGGCTTTCGCCATGCAAGCCCCGCAGCTCTTGGGGGCACTCGGCTTCTCGGGCAAGCTCGCGATGATCGGCTCGGCGCTTGGCACGCTGGTGGCCGTGGGCGCGGTGGTGCTGCCGATGCTCGGGGATTTTGGCCGCAAGGCGAAAGATATGGGCGAGGCGATCGATGATCTTGAGGGCTCGCTCGGTGATCTGCGCGCGGCCCTCGATGTGGCGGCAATCCCGATGGCTGCTCTGCGCAAGGAGTTCGGGCTCAATGCCGAGGCCGCGCGGGAGATGAACCTCGCGATGCTGGATCTGGCCCAGCTGAAGGCGATGAATGATCTCGATGCCTCGACAGGCGCCCTGCGGGAGCGCTTTGCAGATCTCGTGGCACAGGTCGACCAGTTTGATGCCGCGACCCGTCAGGCGGGCGGCGCATTGCGTGATGACTTCCTGACCATGGCGCAAACCAGCATCCGCCAGCTGCGGAGCCAGTTCGGGCTGACGATCATTCAGGCGCGCGGCGTGGCCGATGCGATGGCGAAGATCAATTCGGGCGATGTCGATCAAGTGGCGGCAGGGGCCAAGGATCTGACGCAGGTGCTGATGGCGGTGAAGGATAGCGCGGGGCGCATTCCGCCCGATCTGCAGGAGGCGGCCTCGGCCGCGGCCAAGACGGCCATCGAGGCGCTGCGGCTTGCGGGCTATGCCGAGCAGGCCGAGAAGATCGCGGCCAATCTGCCTGTGGGGCTCAACAGTGCGGCCGATGCCGCGCAGCGTCTGGCCTCGGCCATGGCGGCGGCGACCGGCTTCTCGGCCAATCTCGATGCGCAGATCAAAACGCTCGACGTGCAGATCGAAGCGACGCGCAACAAGCAGAACGTGGCCAATGCCACGCGCATCGCGGGGCTTGAGCTGGAAGCGCAGGCGCGGCGCGATGCGGCGGTGGCTGCGGGCGAGGATGCTTTGGCGGCCGATGCGCGGCTTGCCATCGATCAGGCGCAGATCAAGACCATGTCCGACAAACTCGCGACCCTCGATCAGCTGACGGCGGCGCAGAAAGCCTCGACCAAAGCGGGCACGGCGGGCGCGAAGGCCGCGCAAAAGCTCGAGAAGGCGCAGGCGAAAGAGGCCGAGCGCTGGCGCGATCTGATCGATCCGATGAACCGCTATCGCCGCGAACTGGGCGAGCTGAATGCTCTGGCGAAGGAGGGGCTCCTGACGCCCGAGGAAGTGCAAAAGGCCATGGCGCAGCTCAATGCCGATCTGGCCGACAACCTGCCGCTGGTGGGCGAACTGACTGACACGCTGGTCGACGGGCTCTTCACGGGGTTCCGGACCACTTTGGGGAGTATTGGCGATATGTTCAAATCCTGGCTCAAACAGATGATCGCCACGGCGGCCAAGAACCGCATTCTGGTGGCGATGGGGGTGACGGGCGCAACTGGCGTGACCGGCACGGCCGCAGCGGCCACGGGCGTCATGCCCGGCAGCCTTGGCTCGCTTGCCACCAGCGGGCTTGGGCTCGCGGGTGTCATAGGCACATCGGTCAATGCCTTCATCTCGGGTGCGGGCGGTCTGATCACCAGCCTCACCGGCGCAGGCGGCGGGCTGGCCGCCACCGGCACCTATCTCACCTCCGTGCTGGGCGGGGCGACCTCGGGGATTGCCGGTCTCTCGGCCGCAATCGGGGCCATTGCGCTGCCGGTGGCGGCCGTAGGCTTCCTGATCTCGGGGCTCATCGGCAAGACCAAGGTGCTTGATACCGGCATCCGTGCGCTGATTGGCGGGAGCGATGTGACGGTGCAGACCTATGAACGGATCGAGAAGTCGCGCTTCTGGGGCCTCTCCAAATCGAAGCGCACGAACTATTCGGCCGCCTCGAGCGAGATCGCCGATCCGATCCGCCAGGCCGTCTATGGGGTGCAGGATAGCATCGCCGCCGCGGCTTCGGCCTTGGACATTGGCACCGAGGCATTTGACGGCTTTGCCTATGAGCTGAAGTTTTCGACCAAAGGGCTCTCGGAAGACGAGGCGCTGGAGGTGCTGCAGGATAGGCTCACCGGATTGGGCGATGCCTATGCGGGGCAGGTCAAAGGGCTCGAGGCGTTCTCGGCCTCGGGCGAGGGGGCGATGGAGACCATCAACCGTCTGGCCTCGGCGCTGCAAACGGTGAATGCGGCGATGGATACGCTGGGCAATACCTTCCGCGCCACGGGGCTGGTCGGCGCCGATATGGCAAGCCAGCTGACGCAGCTCTTCGGCGGCGATGAGGCGTTTGGCACGGCTGTCAGCTCTTACTACGAGGCGGTCTATTCGGAGAGCGAGCGTCTGGCCACGCTGACCCGCCAGACCAGTGAGGCGCTGTCCGAGATGGGCCTCGCGATGCCCCAGAGCCGCGATCAATACCGCGCGCTGGTGGATGCGATGGATCTGACCACCGAAGGCGGGCGGGAGCTCTGGGCGACGCTGGTGGGCATGGCAGGCGTCTTTGACGAGATCCTGCCGCAGGTGGCCTCCTTCACCGCGCAGATCGAGGCGCTCTCGGGGCAGGTCTCGATCTCGCTCGACGGCGCGATCACTGCCTATACGGCGGCGCAACAGGCCTCGGCGCAGGCCGCGACCAACTGGTATAAGGCCGCCGACAGTATCGCCGCGTTCGTGGCCGAGATGCGGGGCACTGCCTCGGCGATGACCTCGCCGCAATCGGCGCTGGCCTTCTCGGCCGCGCGCTATCAGAGCACGCTCGCCTCGGCCAAAGCGGGCGATCTTGATGCCACGAGCGGGCTGACCGGTGTGGCACAGACCTATCTTGATCGGGTCTCGGCCACGGCCACCAGTGCGCTTGATGTGGCGCGTGCTCAGGCGCGGGTGGCCTCGGATCTGGGGCAGGTGGAAGGCATCGCCCAGATCGAGGGCGCAAAATCCGAAGCCATCGCCAGCCTCACGCAGGCTCAGGTCGATCTGATGACCGAGGCGCGGGACTATCTCGCGGCCGGCAATGCGCTGAGCGAGGAGCAGATTGATATGTTGCAGACTCAGCTCGGCGATCTCGACAGCGCCATCACGGCGGCGGCCGCGATCAACTATGCCAGCCTGCAGAAACAGATCGATCTGGCTATTGATGTGGTCGAGGATGCCAAGATCCCCGACTATCTGAAGGCGATGCTCTCCGACAGCGCAGCGGGCATCACTCGCTATGTGGACTTCATCACCCGCTCGGACCTGACAGCGGATCAGAAATGGCTCGCGCTGACGGGGGCCTCGGAACATGTGAAGACGGTGGAATATCTGGCGAAGAACGATCTGGGCCGCGATCTGACCACGCTGGCGCTGACCGCCACCTCGAAGCTGCAGAAGACGGTGAACCTCCTCGCAGGAGCCACGCTTGACGCCGAGACCATGCGGGTGGCGCTGGCCGGCAATAGCGAGCTGGCGCGGGTGGTGAATGTGGCGCTGTCCTCCAAGGCCGATGCGCGGGCGGTCAGGCTCGCGCTCGGCAATATCGGCGCCTATGCGGTGACGGTGAACGCAAGCTTTGGCAAAGGCATCTCGGGCGATCTGCGGCAGCTCGTCTTTGCCGGGCAGGGCAGCTATGCCGCGATGATCGAGGCGGCCTTCTCGAAAGGGCTCACTGCCGATCAACGCCGGATCCTGCTGAGCCAGCAGGGCGGCTATATCGCGCGGATCACAGGGATTCTCGGGGGCAACCAGTCGGCGCAGATCAAGGCGCTGCTCCTCAATGCCAACACCTCGGCTGCGCGGGCGATCACCATCCGCGCGGCCTTCGCCTCGAACCTGACCTCCGACCAGCGGGCAGCACTCTCGAGCGCGGCTCTCACCGTCTCGCGCATCATCGCGGGCACGGTGCGGCTCGGGTCGCTCTCGGGCGACCAGATCCGCATGCTCAGGGCCGCGAGCGGGACCCTTACCCGCACGCTCAAGGGCACGGTGGACCTCTCGGGGCTGACCGCCCAGCAGAAGAGCCTGCTGGCGGCGGTCTCGGGGGCGAGTGCGGGCCGGATCACGCTGGGCGGATCGTTCCGCTTTGATCCGTCCTCGGCCTTTGCGAGCCTGATGACCAGCTCGGTCGCCACCCCGCTGGCCTCGGCCAAGGCGGCGATGACCGGCCTGCGTGGGGCACTCATTGATCTGCGCAAGGTGATGGATGAGCAGCTGGCCCAAGCCAGGGCGGCGCAGGCGCTGGCCAAGGCACAGGCGAGCCTCGCCACGCTGGCCGACCAGAAGGCCAGTGTCATCAGCACCGCCAGTTCGGTCATTGCGCAGATCAAGGCGCTCGAGCAATCGACGGGTGTCGATATCCGCAATGGTAATCGCGATGCCACGCTCGCTGTCGATGCAGAGGGCAAGGTCTCCTATGCGGCGACCCATGTCGATTACGGGCGCGGCGATGACATCTCGGGCTTCAGCCAGGCCTATTGGACGAAGGGCGGGCTCGAGGAGCAGCTGATCTCGCTGATCGGCGATGCGCCGGCGCTCGAGCGGAAGATGGCGGTGCTGCGTGCGCAGATCGAGGGGATGGGCGGCGTGCCGGCCTTTGCCCGTGGCGGGTTGCACACAGGCGGTCTGCGGCTCGTGGGCGAGAAGGGCCCCGAGATCGAGGCCACGGGCGCCAGCCGGATCTGGTCGGCCGATCAGACCCGCCGGATGCTCTCGGGCGGCGGCGGGCAGGGGGCCGATCGCGCGGAGGATGCCCTGTTGCGCGCCCTGATCGCCGAGATGCGCCAGCTGCGCGAGGAGACCCGTCAGCTGCAGATGAACGGCAATAACGACCTGCGCAAGCTGCGCATGATCGAAGAACGGCGGGAGGCCGAGACGCAATGACGCAAGCTCTGATGATCATCCCCGTGCCTCTGGGCGCGGGGACTATGCAGGCCTCGAATGTGGCCGAGGATGACTATGGCAGCTGGGCCGCGGGCACCTCTTATGCGGTGGGCGATCGGGTGATCCTGATCGCCACCCATCGCATCTATGAGGCCCTCGCCCCGGGATCCGGCGTGCATCCGGTCTCGGGCACAAATGCCGGGGATTACTGGGTGGAGGTCGGCTCGACCAATCGCTGGCGGGCCTTTGATGCCACTCTGGGGCAGGCCACCACGCGGGCCGAGAGCATCACCTATACGCTGGGCCTGCCTGCGCGGGTCGATGCGATCGCCTTCATCGATCTGGTGGCGATCTCGCTGCAGGTGGTGATCCGCGATGCGGGGGGCGGCGTGGTCTATGACCGCACGGCCGACCTGCTGGACACGAGCCAGATCCAGAGTTGGGCCGACTTCTTCACCTATGAGGACAGTTTTGATCCCGAGCAGGTCTTTGTCGATCTGGGCGCGCTCTCGGGCTTTACGCTCGAGATCACCATCTCCAATCCGGGCGGCACGACCTCTGTGGCCGAGATCGTCATGGGGCGGGGCGAGTATCTGGGCGATGTGCTCGATGGCTCGCGCTCGGGCTTTACCGATTACTCGCGCCGCGAGACCGATGATTATGGCAATGTCTCGATCGTCAAACGCCCCACGGCCCGCAAGGCCGAATGGCAGCTGGCCTTTGACACGGCCGCCAATCGCCGGATCCAGCGCGCGCTCGAGCAGGCGCGCGGCGCGCCCGCTTACTTCTACCCGGGCGATGGCATGACGCCCTTCGCCCTCGCGGTCTACGGCGTGGCCGATGATTTCTTCCCCGCGCTTTCGGGCGGCGGGCGCACGATTGCAACCCTTGCCCTGACAGGAGTGGCCTGATGGCAAAACCCACCTATACCCCACCACCCAACGAGGCCCCGATCCTCGGCGACCCGAGCTTTGCGGCTAAGGCCCAGGGCTTCCTCGGCTGGTTCCCCGTCATGGGAGACTACATGCAGGGCATGGGAGACTGGATCGAGACGATGATCGGCGATGTGCCCTCGGACAATATCGCGGCCTTCGCCCATCTGGAGGGCGCGGCAAACAAGCTGCCGTACTTTACGGGCGCAGGTGCGATGGCCATGGCCGATCTGACGGCAGATGGGCGCAGCCTGATCGGTCAGAGCGGCACCTTGAAGGCATCGGGTGGGCTGCTTACGGGCACCGGCGTCACGCAAAGCAAGTACGATAACACCGTCGGTCGGCTTTTGAAGGCCGGTGATAACGGTATTCTGGGCGCGGTCGTCAATGCGGCTACGCTTGGGATCAGCAGCCTTGACGATGCACCGGTTGGCTCGCTGATCAATTGCTATCCGATCGCTACCAACCTGCCGGGCTCGTCGACCATTGGTGTCGTGGATACAATGGCGATTGATAATGGGAACATCTATCAGGAGTTCACGCCGATCTATCCTACATCTGCTCTCAAGCAGAGATATTTCCGGCATCGGATGTTTGCAGTCTGGACAGATTGGACGCCCATGTACCCTGAATACGGCTCCAACTCGAATGGTGATTATGTTCGTTTGCAGGATGGAACGCAAATCTGCGAGGCTAGAATTTCTGTCGCAACTGACGTTTGGGGCACATCGGTCGGCTCGCTTTACGAACCGTCAAACGGAACGATTTGGACATACCCCGCAGTTTTTTCGTCGGTTCCTAGGGCCTTCAGCGGCGCAGTGGAAATTGGTGGCGCGGTGCCAGCTGGGGTTTCGTTTAGCGGTTTGAGTTCGACCAGTGTGAACTTCCGCCCTTGGTGCACGGTAAACAGTGCAGCTGGTGCGAACAAGTATGTCTATCTGACAGCAATTGGTCGTTGGAAATAAGGAGAGTGCTGTGAAGATTATTTTTTCGCCGATTGTGCGGTTGCCAAACGCCGATTTCGAACTTTCCTCGCTTCTTGTAGGTGACGATATTATTAGCGTGAATGGCATCGATTTTAACCTGAGTACACTCGACGCGGACCCTGATACGGGCATTGCACTAGATGCCGGATATATTCAGAGCGCCAGGCAGACGGAGGGCGAATGGACCGTCACGCTGCTCCTGCCGATCGGTGACAATGCCTCCGAGGCGGAGCGCTTCCCCGATCCTGTCACGGTGGCCAGCGGGCCGGTGCCGCTGCCGCTGCCGGCGCCAACCGATCCGGAGCCAGACCAGACCAGCGCAGAAGACGCAGGATGACCCGCCCCCGAGGCGGGATTTTTTATGAGCGAAGCGAGGGGCGCATGTTCTCCAAACCTATCGAATACTGGGCGGTGCTGGCGGGGATGGTGATCTATGTCGCCACCCGCGACGCCGAACGCGAGCCGCTCGTTAAGCGCCTTGCCAAGACCGCCGCCAGCGCCTTCCTGACCGTGGGCCTGTCGCCCTCGGTCGCGCCCTATGTGCGCGGCTCCGAGGTGCTGGCGGCCGTGGCCATCATGTCGGTCGGGCTCATCGTGCTCGATGTGCTCACCGCCATGGTCCGCGATCGCGATTTCCTCAAGGGCATGATCCGCAAGAAACTGGGGGGCGGCAAATGAGCGACCATATCAAGGGCGCCATCCGCGCCAACCGGCTGCCGATCTGGGTACTGGCCACGATCGCCGTGCTGGCCGTGGCCGAGCCATGGATCCGGCAGGCGCAATCCTCGCGGCCCTGGCGCGACTTCACCGGCCAGACGCCCTTTGTAGCGGTGACCGTGAGCTCCTCGAGCGTGACGCCCAAGGGGCTGCAGCTGATGGGCGATATGATCAAGCGCCGCTGCGAGTATCGCGGGCTTGCCGCCTATGTGGTGATCGGCGGCACGAGCTACCGCGCGGTGGTCGATACCTCGGCCGAGGAAGATCTCCGCCCCTCCGGCTCGCGCCCGCCCAACCGCCTCAAACAGCCCTGGGGCCCGTGGGAGATCGTCTGGCCGGCCGAGAAGGCCATCCCCGAGCGCTACGAGCTCTGGGCCTATCACCAATGCCCGCGCGAGAAGACCGTGCAGGTGAACCTGTTTGTCGAGGGGAAATGGGAGGGGAGGTAGGTGGGAGGCCGTGGCGCCAAATACCGCCTGCGCCTCCCTGCCATGATGTGAGGCATCAATGTGCCGGGCGGGCCTAACAAAAGGTATTGCTTATCGAAACGAAGACGCTCCGTCGTGAAGGGATTTCCCGTTGCGTCATATGGCGATGAAAAAGGCGCGGCATCCTTCCCAGGACCGCGCCTTAGTCGCTCCACGCGAATGATCCGACGCAATGTCCGGAGCATTACACGAATTAGGACGCTGCTATGCTCTGACAAGATCCGATTTTTCGTCCAGCCATCGAATGGGGCTCTTCATGATGCAATGAGGGATGCCAGCCACAACCTGCTTCGCGGCCATCGTGGAGCGCAGGGACACGGGAGGTGGGGGGTAAACGGGCGCGGAGGAGTGGTGGTTCGGAACCCGCGCCCGGTACTGGTTACAACTTGGAGCCTATGCGAGTTCTGTTTAATATCAATTACAACATGTGTTAACTTTGCGGCATGCAGGCGAGGGGCAATCGGCCTGGTCCGCAGGGTGGCGAAATACCGGAGCGGCGCCCGGTTGCGCGCTGTCGGGTGAAGCTATTGATCGCATGGGATACATACGGGAAAGGCGCGGGTTCTTGGCAGCTACCCGCGCCTTTGAGCCTGTAGAAACGGCAACTCATGACGCCGCAGATCAACACTAGTTGATCATCAATAATCCGACAAATGGGAAATACCGGCTGCGCTGCCTGACGCAGAGTCGCTGCCTAATAATTTGGCCATGAGCGCAGAGCACCCGCGGCCCCCACGAAAAATCCATGACGCCTCGCCATCGTGCGGGGCGTTTTGTTTGCCCTCTTTCAGGGGGCGGGGTGCTCTAACACCCCGACCGTGCGAGACGCGTCAACGATCCGCACCGACCCAAGCTACTGCAAGACTGGTCGCCTGACCCCCGAGAGGGCGGGCGCCGTATC
>NZ_JAYWLC010000035.1:0-18927 GCF_040297545.1 Thioclava kandeliae | reverse complement strand
CAACCCGACCTTACTAAGAAACCCGATGGCCACCTGAGCTACACCACCCCGTGGGACACGATCTCTCGATAGGTGTAGCCAGACGCAAAGGCCGTGGTCGCGACTTCGATCCGGTAGGCTTGCCTGGTGCTGGCATCAGTTCGAGATGCGCGGCGTGCCAATCGCGGCCGAAACCGGCAAGAGGGCGAGTAAGACGGTGCGCATCGGTTTTTCTCTTGAGGCAATCGCACGAAAGACAGCAGGTATCAGAAGGTGGACGATGAGCTCCGTCGGGCACTGCCTTCCGGTATGTGCTCTCTGGTTGAGAACCATAGTCGAATATGATTGCATCATGTGGAACAGCTTATGGCATCGCCCAAACCCAAAGGAGTTCCCATGCTGAACAGACTTGGTATCCCTCTTCCGATCCTGCAGGCGCCGATGGCGGGAGTGTCTACGCCGCAGCTCGCCGCGGCGGTCTCCAATGCAGGAGGATTGGGGGCGATCGGCATTGGTGCCACTGATGTGGCTGGCGCGAAGCGAATGATCGAAGAAACCCGTCAGGCCACGGATCATCCCTTCAACGTCAACGTTTTCACTCATGCGACGCCGCAGCCCGACCTTGAGACAGAACGTGGCTGGCTTGCCGCCCTGCGGCCGCTATTTGCCCAATTCGACGCCGAGCCGCCAGCGCGGTTGCGCACTATCTACCAGAGTTTCAATGACAGCCCCGACCTGCTGCGGCTGTTGTTGGATACGCGGCCTGCTGTCGTCAGCTTCCATTTCGGTCTGCCTGCTCCGCAGGTGATAACGGCCATGCGGGAGGCGGGGATCACGCTTCTGGCCACCGCGACAAACCTGGAGGAGGCGCGGCGCGTCCAGGATGCGGGAATCGATGGTATCGTGGCGCAGGGTATCGAGGCGGGCGGTCACCGCGGGGTGTTCGACTGTTCCGCCTACGATCCACAGCTGGGCACCTTCGCGCTGACACGCCTGCTGGCTCGGGTGATGGATATCCCGGTCATTGCTGCAGGCGGTATCATGGACGGGGCGGGCATCGCGGCGGCACTGGCTCTGGGCGCGAGTGCCGCGCAACTCGGAACCGCGTTCATTGATTGTCCTGAGACGGATGCGGATGCAGCTTACCGGCAGGCGCTTCATGGTGCGGCGGCTTATGGGACGCGTCTTACATCCGCCATTTCGGGGCGACCGGCCCGTGTGCTGGAAAACCGTTTTACCCACGCGATGGAAGCTGGCCTCACGGGGAAGATTCCTGCCTATCCTGTCGCCTATGACGCGGGAAAGGCCTTGCATGCTGCGGCCAAAGTGAAGGGCGAATACGGTTTTGGCGCGTATTGGGCCGGACAGGGTGCGCCACTCGCCCGCTCGCGTCCCGCCGCAGAACTGGTGGCCGTGCTGGCACGGGAACTGGAGGCAGAGCTCGCAGTTTTCTCCTCCGTTTTCACCTCGCCCGCAGGAACGCCGCGATTAGGATACGGTCTACGCTAATGCGAAGGGCAGGCCTTCTACGGGGCCCGCCCTTGTGGCTGCGCCCTAGCTGAACATGAGATCGGGCAGAAGCGTGGCGATCTGAGGGAAGATAATGATCAGGAGAAGCGACACGATCATCGCAAGGAGGAACGGCATCACCCCTTTGAAGACCGTGGTCATCGGCACGTCCTGTGCCACACCTTTCACCACGAACACGTTGAGACCGACCGGTGGTGTGATCATCCCCATTTCGATGACGATCACTGCAACCACTCCGAACCAGATCGGATCGAAACCCATCTGCAGGATGACCGGATAAATGATCGGAATGGTCACCACGAGCATGGACAGCCCGTCGAGAAACATCCCCAACACAACATAGGCGAGGATGATGATCGCGAGCGTACCATAAGGGCCCAATCCGAGACCCACCATGGCATTGCCCAGTGTTTCGGGGATATGGGTCACGGCGAGGAAGGGGTTGAGGACATTGGCGCCGATGACGACCATATAAAGCATGGCCGAGGTTCTGACCGTTTCTAGGATCGCACGGCAAAACCCGTTCCAGCTCAGCTGACGCATCGCAAAGGCCAGCAAAAGCACAAGACCCGCGCCGATGGCCGAGGCCTCGACCGGCGTGAAGACACCGGCATAGATCCCGCCAATCGAGATCGAGATGATCCCGATGAGCGGTGCCGATTGCACAAGCACCCTGAATTTCTGCCCGAGCGGTACCCGCGCACCGCGCGGACCGGCTTCGGGATTGATCGTGGCGATCAGGGCAATCGTGCCGATAAAGGCCGCCATGAGCAGCAGACCGGGCAGGATACCTGCCATGAAGAGACGTCCGATGGATTGCTCGGTGAGGATGGCATAGAGCACGAAACCGGTCGAGGGCGGGATCAGGAACCCGAGTGTACCGCCTGCGGCAATCGACCCGGTAGAAAGCGCATCCTGATAGCCCAAGCGTTTCATTTCGGGCAAGGCCACCTTGCCAATGGTGATGGCGGTGGCCACCGAGGAGCCGGAGACCGCAGAGAAGATCGCGCAACCCAGCACCGAGGAGGAGGCCAACCCGCCACGGAACCGGCCCACCCATGCAAAGGCCGCATCATATAACCCGCGCGAGAACCCTGCGGCGGAGGCGATATTTCCCAGTAGGATGAACATCGGCACGACGATCAGGTTGTAATTCGATACCGTCGAATAACTCTCGGTCAGCATGACGGCCCCCGCCGCGCGGCTGCCCTCGAGGACAAGCATTCCGAAATACCCCGTGATAAGCATGGCGAAGGCCACAGGGGTGCGAAGGACCATCAGCACGAAGAGCGCGCCGATCCCGATAAGTCCCGTCTCCATAGGGCTCATGGCCGCCCCTTTCCGAAGATGATCATGACAAATTGTACGGCCAGCACTACGACACAGAGTGCCATGCCCGCCGCGACGAACGCATAGAAAGGCCAGAGCGGAATGCCGAGCATATTGGTCGTATCCCCGAATTCGCGCGCATCCAGCATCTTGAGCCAAGCCCGCCCGACAAGCACCGACAGCACGAATGCAGAGAGGGCGCGCGACAGAAGATCGCCGATGAAACGGCCCACACGTCCTATCATCTGATCAAGCACATCCACTCGCACATGCCCTTCTTGCGCCGTGCAGGAGGGTAAGGCCAGCATCACCACGCCGATCGAGGAAAGCTGGATGATCTCGTTCAGCCCGAGGATCGGTAGCGAGATTGCATAGCGCAGGAACACGCCGATGAAGACCAGCACAAGGGTGAGCAGCAGAAAGACACACCCCAGGGCCGCCAGCACCAGATTGGCGCGGTCGAACCACAGGGACCAGACGGAGGCAGTGTTGGCGGGCCGCATCATTCTTAGTGATCCGCTTTGAGGGTCTCGACGATCTGCTGAGCGTCGCCACCGGTTCCGGCAACAATCGTGTCGACCGCCTTGGCTGAAAGTTCATCAAAGGCCTTGGCCTCATCATCGGTCAGAGTGATGACCTCCTTGCCATCCATCGCAGCAAAGCTTTCGAGCCCTTTTTTGGCCACCGCTAGCTGGCTAGCCTGACCATGTTCGGCGGCCTCGCGACCTGCAGCATCCAAAACTGCTTTCTGCTCGTCAGTCAGATCGTTATAGGCATCGCGGTTCATCACGATGAAGAACGGCGAATTTGTCGTTTCCATGCCCTTGGTGATGTAATTGCTCACCTCGCCCAGCTTGAAGGCGTTGATACCTGTGCCATCGATCATCGCCCCGTCGATCACGCCGGTCTGCATGGCGTTATAAATCTCGGAGACGGGCATCGAAACGGGCGTGGCGCCCCACGCCTCGACCATCACACCCGTGTTTCGCGACGGTACGCGGATTTTCATTCCCTTGAGATCGGCGGGAGTATGGACTGCTTTGTTGCGGGTGAAAAGCAGATTCTCGGCGCTCGACCAGAGCGAGACGAGATGGACGCGACGGTATTCCTTGCCGAAGAGGTCGAGATGGTTCTCGAGTGTATCGGTGCCGGTGGCCTCCTCCAGAACGCCCGGCAACTCGGCCAGAAGCGTCAGCGGAAATTGCGAGGCGGTATAGCCCGGCAGGGAGACAGCCAACTCGGCCACGCCATCCGTCACGCGGCCATATTGCTCCACAGGGCCTGCCCCGAGTTCGCCGCCATTATAGAGCTTGACGGTGACCGCGCCATCGGTGCCCTGAGCGACCGCATCTGCGAAAGGCTGGAAGGTCGAGCCGACATAGGGGTGGCCCGCTGGCATGAAATTGGCGAATTTAAGTTCTTCGGCACTGGCGGAGCCGCTAATGCCCACGTTCAGGCTGAGGGCCCCGAGAGCTGCGGATGCGAAAAGAGTGCGGATGGTCATGTCTTCCTCCCATAAAGGCGCGGAGTGTGTCTCCGTACCGGTGTTTCTCCTCGACACCTGCATCGCCCGAACGGCGGCGCATTGCCAATTCAAAGGGCAGGGCAGGACATAAGTTCATGCTATATGCGGCCGCCGATGGATCGCAGGCAGGATAGCATTTTGGCCTGTGCAGGCGTGGGCTGCCAATCCGCGCGCATGGTCAGGCCTATAGCCCGGCGTGTAGAGCCGAAATCATGGGCCAGCACCTCGACGAGTCCGGTCGCAACCTCGGATTGGGCTTGGACATAAGACATACAGGCAAGATGTCGGTTGTCCTGCACCATCTCGCGCATCAGGATAACAGATCCTGTCTCGATCACGCCTTGCGGCGGTGTCAGGCCGGAGCTCTTGAAATATCTGTCGAACAGCGTGCGGGTGGGGGTGCCCTCGCGGGTGACGAGCCACGGCCACTCCAGCAGCGACGCGAGCGGTGGCAAGGGGCGTCCCGCAAGCGGATGGCCCTTACCCGCCAGCAATACTAGTGTGTCATCGAAAAGGCGTTCCTGAACCACGTCGCCGATCGGAGCGGGATCGCGCAAGGCGCCGGTCAGTATGTCGATCTCTCCACGCCGTAATCCGGCCAGCAGCTCGTCATAGCTGCCCTCGAGCACTTTCACGGTCAGGGAAGGACGGGTCGCGCGGAAGGAGGCGAGCGCTTGTGGCAGGATATAGGAGCGCGAAAGCGGCATGGCGCCAAGCACCACCTGTCCGACCTCCCGTCCCAGAAGATCGCCAAGCTCCGCGCGGGCCTGATCCAGCTCGACAAAGGCCAGCCGTGCGACCCGTGCCAGTGCCGAGGCGGCTCGTGTCGGGGCGATGCCGAGGGGGCTGCGCTGGAACAATGCCCGCCCTGCCTCGCGCTCGAGCTGTGTGATCGCACGATGCACAGTGGGTTGCGCGATCCCCAGCCTGCGGGCTGCGAGCGAAAAATTCTGCACCTCGGCGGCCGCAATCAACGCCTGCAATTGCGCCCGCGTGGCGGTCAGCACGAGGCGAGGCGCGATCTCGTGCAGATGCGTGTCGAGCGGTGTCATCGCGCGCGCGGTTCGATGGTGGAGCACCTGTCCGGCCTCGGTGGCAAAAAGCCCTTGCGGGGTGCGGGTAAAAAGGGGCTGCCCCGCCTCCGTCTCGAGCTTGGCAATGGCCTGCGTAACAGCGGGTTGCGAGATATGGCATAGATCAGCAGCACGGGTGATCGACCCCGTCTGCGCGACCGAAAGAAAGGCGCGCAGGTGGCGCAGGTTGACCTCCATCAGAGCCGGTCCAGAAGGGTCTGCGCCCGCTGGTCCAGCCCGCCTCCCCGCCCCTTGAGCCCGAGCGCGCCGATCCGCGCATGCCAGTCGGCCACGGCGGCGGTCACCTCGTGGGGCATGTCGAGCGCACTCAGGGTCTTGACGACCTCCCGCATTTCGGCGGCGCGACGGGTCCCGTGTTCCATCATACGCTCGAGGTTATATCCCGCGCGCTCGAGCCAGTCCATTTCGGGCGAGGAGGCCACCAGCGAGCTCAGAACCTCGTCCTGCACCCCTGCCTTGCGCGCGGCAAGGAAGCACTCGGCAGTGAGCGCCTCGAGCCCTTTCACCATCACCGAGCGCAGCATCTTGATGGTGCTGGCCGAGCCGGTTTGCCCATCGATCCGGCGCGCGCGCATATCCAGCGTATCGACCCAAGGGGCCATAGCCTCCGACCCCGGGCCGGACAGCAAAACCGGAGTGTGATGGCCTTTGGGATGCACAGGCGACATCACGGCCATATCGACATAGCCGGCACCGATCAGGGAGGCGGACTGGCGCTTGCTGTCGGGGGCGCAGGAATTTCCGTCGCACCAGAGGGCACCCTTTGGCAGGAGCGGCGCATAGGTGCGCGCCGCCTCGATCGCGCGATCTGCCGTCACGAGGCAAAAGACGATCTTGGCCCCGGCCAGCGCTACGTCTGCATTCGGGCAGAACTCCACCCCCGAAGACGCGGCGGCCCGCGCAAGCTGATCCCGCCGAGCAGCGTCCGGCTCGTTGTCATAGGCCAGCACACGCCGAGGGAAACCTGCTGCAAAAGCCTGCCCCGCCTCGCCAAACCCGATCATCGCGATATCCCGCATCTCTCTGTCCTCCCTTGATACCATCGGAACTATGCGATGCACTTATGGCCCTCAATCTCTCTGCGACCAAGTATGGTATAGCATGAACTTATGCACGGGGAACGCTTTCGAATTTGCGATCCACGGGGTGTTGGGCGTTATCTGACGGCGAATTGAGACTGTTTGGAGGGAGTTCTCTCATGTCCGCCAAGAAAACCGCGCTGGTGATCAGCGCTCATGCTGCAGATTTCGTCTGGCGTTGCGGTGGTGCGATCGCGCTCCATGCCGAGATGGGCTACGATATCACCGTGGCCTGCCTGTCCTTCGGCGAGCGTGGCGAGAGCGCCCGCCTATGGAAAGAGGGCAAGTCGCTGCAGGAGGTCAAGGATATCCGCCGTGGCGAGGCCGAGGCCGCAGCCGAGGTGCTGGGCGTGAAGGAGCTCGTCTGCTTCGATCTGGGCGATTACCCGCTCCATCTCGAGAAAGAGGACAAATACAAGCTCGTCGATCTGATCCGCAAGGTCCAGCCGAGCTTCATGATGAGCCACAGCCAGTACGACCCCTATAACACCGATCATATGTACATGACCCAGATCGCTCTGGAATGCCGCATGATCGCGCAGGCCTGGGGCCATAATCCGGGCGAGAAGGTGCTGGGTGCGCCGCAGCTCTATCTCTTCGAGCCGCATCAGACTGAGCAGATGGGCTGGAAGCCCGACACTTTCCTCGACATCACGCCCGTTTGGGCGAAGAAGCGCGCCGCGATGGAACATATGAACGGTCAGGTCCATCTGTGGGACTATTACACTCGCGTGGCGCAGCAGCGTGCCAACCACTTCAAGCGCAATTCGGGCGGCATGTCGGGCGGGCGCGATTGCCAATATGCCGAAGGCTTCCAGTCGATCTTCCCGCGCACCGTGGACGAGCTGTAAGGCGCCTCAAGACACTATCCGGTGCGCCCGCGGGAGGCGGGCGCAAGACCATTCCGAAGGGGGAGCCATGACCGCACCGACCGAAACCTGCCACGACATCGCCCATCTCGGCCATATCGAGATGCTGACCGACAAATTCGACGAGAGCCTCGATTTCTTCGCCCGTGTCTACGGGCTCAAGCTCTCGGGCCAGGACGAGACCAGTGCCTATCTGCGGGCATGGGACGATTATGAATATTGCACGCTCAAGCTGACCCGTGCCGATACGACCGGCGTGGCCCATATCGGCTATCGTGCGGCCTCCGCCGAGGCGCTCGAGCGCCGTGTGGCCGCCATCGAGGCGAGCGGCTTCAAGACGCATGGCTGGGTCGAGGGCGATCTGAGCCATGGCCGCGCCTTCCGCTTCGAGGATCCGTTCGGGCATGTCTTCGAGATCTATTACGAGACCAACTGGTACGAGGCACAGGAAGAGGTCGAGAAAGCGGCGCTCAAGAACACCGCCTCGAGCTTTAATGGCGCCGCGCCGCGCCGCATCGACCACCTCAATCTCCTTGCCGCCGATGTGACCGAGTTCCGCCGCTTCATGGAGACCTGCCTCGGCTCGCGGGTGACGGAATATATCCAGCTCGACAATGGCCGGATCGGTGGCTGCTGGTTCACGGTCAACAACAAGACCTATGATCTGGCCTGCACCGAAGAACATGGCGGCGGCCATGCCCGTCTGCACCATGTCACCTATGCGACCGACCAGCGCGAGGACATTCTGCGCGCCGCCGATATCTTCCTGCAGAACGGCGTCCATATCGAGACCGGTCCACATAAGCACGCCATTCAGGGCACGTTCTTCCTCTATGTCTGGGAGCCTGCGGGCAACCGCGTCGAGCTGGCCAATGCCGGTGCGCGATTGATCCTCGCCCCTGACTGGAAGCCTGTCCGCTGGACCGAGAGCGAGCGCAAGAAGGGGCAGGCCTGGGGGATGAAGACCATCGAGTCCTTCCACACCCATGGCACGCCGCCGGTGAAGAAGTAACGAGAAAAGGAACCGACCATGAGCAATGTCGTCGTTCAAAATATCGCCCGCGCCGATCAGGCGGTCATTGACCGTCTGGGAAGGATCGGCACCGCCACCGTTCATGAGGCGCAAGGCCGCATCGGGGCGTTCCAGTCGCATATGCGCCCGATTTATCAGGGCGCGATGATCGCGGGCTCCGCTGTCACCATTTCGGCAGCGCCGGGCGATAACTGGATGGTCCATGTGGCCATTGAGCAGCTCCAGCCCGGCGATGTGCTGGTGCTGGCGCCGACCTCGCCCTGCGATAATGGCTATTTCGGTGATCTTCTGGCCACCTCGGCACAGGCGCGCGGCTGCCGCGGGCTGATCATCGAGGCGGGGGTGCGCGACACGCGCGACCTCACGCAGATGAACTTCCCTGTCTGGTCGAAAGCCGTCTCGATCCAGGGCACCGTCAAGGAAACGCTTGGCTCGGTCAATATGCCGATCGTGGTCGCAGGCCAGACCATCTATCCGGGCGATGTGATCTGCGCTGATGACGATGGCATTTGCGTTGTGCGCCGCGAGGAGGCTGCATCGGTCCTTGAGAAGGCGGAGGCACGTCTGGCCGCCGAGGAAGCCAAGCGCGTGCGTCTGGCGGCGGGCGAACTGGGGCTCGACATCTATGACATGCGCCCGCGGCTCGAAGCCAAGGGGCTGAAATATATCTGAGCATAAAGAGGAGCGCATCATGTCCGAGCATGGCATTCCCTGCCTCTGGATGCGGGGCGGCACGTCGAAAGGCGCCTATTTTCTGGCCCGCGACCTGCCCGAAGACGTTGCAGCGCGCGATGCGCTCCTTTTGCGGATCATGGGCTCGCCCGATCCGCGCCAGATCGACGGGATCGGGGGGGCGGACCCGCTGGCCTCGAAGGTCGCCATCCTCTCGCCCTCGACGCGGGCAGATGCCGATGTCGATTATCTCTTCCTTCAGGTCTTCGTGGATCAGGCGCTTGTGTCGGATGCGCAGGCCTGCGGCAATATCCTTGCGGGTGTAGGCCCTGCGGCGATCGAGCGTGGGCTCGTGCCGGTCGCGGGCCCCGAGACGCAGCTGCGCATCCATATGCTCAATACGGGCGAGATCGCCCGCGCCACGATCCAGACCCCCGAAGGACGCGTATGCTATGCCGGCGCCACCGCCATTGATGGCGTACCGGGCACCGCCGCGCCGGTCCCGCTGATGTTCCAGGGACTCGAGGGCTCCATGTGTGGCGCGCTCCTGCCTACAGGCCGTGCCCGCGACGTGATCGAGGGCATCGAGTGTACGCTGATCGACAATGGCATGCCCATCGTTGTCATGCGGGCCGGCGATTTCGGTTTGAGTGGCGAAGAGACCCGCGAGGAGATCGAGGCCATGGCTGAGGTCAAGGCGCGCGTCGAGGCGATCCGGCTCAAGGCAGGCGAGATGATGAATCTAGGCGATGTGCGCGAGAAATCCGTCCCCAAGATGACGCTCGTTTCGGCGCCACTGGCGGGCGGCACAATCAATACGCGCAGCTTTATTCCGCACCGCGTCCATGCGACCATTGGCGTCTTCGCTGCAGTTTCGGTGGCCACCGCCTGCACATTGCCGGAAAGCCCCGCCGCCGCGCTGGCGGTGCTGCCGGAGGACGGGCGGGTGCGTATCGAGCATCCGACAGGGGCTGCCGAAGTGCTGCTGGAGCTTGACCCCTCGGGCCAAATTCGTGCTGCGGGCACGATGCGTACTGCGCGCAAGCTGATGGACGGGCGGGTTTTTGTCTGAGGGGCTTTGCCCGCCTGCCGTTATCACGCGAGCGCTTGTCCGACCTTGCGATCATTTTACGAGGGATGACTCCACAGAACTGTGCCCGTGTTGTGGGAAGATCTCCCTTGGGTAAAGTGCTTGCCTATATCGGCTAATACGGGAAGTGCCTCTGTTTCCAACCTATCCCGCGCCGCGGCGACCCGCATCCCGTGGTTTTACCAGCGCCTAATCGTGCACCCCGGGCGCCTAGATCCTGAGCAATATCGTCATGGCTGCCAAGAAGCAGCCTGCCAGAAATTGACAGCGATTATGTTCGCCCCCCTTCATGATCCGCATTCGGAGGATCTGAAATGCCACATTGGAACGCCGAAAGTTTCGCGCCGCAACGCCGCTTCGAATACTGGCGGGAAGTTTTATGCGAGGCCTTCATCGCGCTCGATTCCCGTTACGAACATCGGGGCGCCTTTACCGCGAAGGTCAGTGCTCAGGGGCTCGGCAATACCAATATTTGCGACTTGATTACACAAGACCACAGCGTTCTCCGGACACGCCGCGAAATTTCACGGATGCCGAAGGAGTGCTATTTCCTGAATATGCAAATCAACGGTCGGGTGAATGTCCGCCATCGCGGCCGCGACATAGTGGTCCAGCCGGGAGAGTTCTATATCGTCGACTCTGGCGAACCCTACATTCTGGATTACCATTCGCACGACAACAACGTGCGCACGCTGTCCTACAGGTTTCCGAAGGAGCTGATGCTTGGCTCCGTGCCGGGGATCAACGATGCGCTTGCAGTGTCGGTCTCGGGGCAGGAGGCAACGGGCAGCATGGCTGTGGATTTCCTGCTCAATCTGTCGCGCAATGCCGAGAGGCTTGCGGGCAACGCCGGACAAGGCATGGAGAACATGGCGGCGAACCTGATCGCGCTGTCTCTTGGAACCGGTCCGGAAGATCCCGCCCAACGCAGTGCCGCGCTGGGTCATGGACTGATCAGATCTGTCTGTCTGTTCGTTGATCAGCGTCTGGATGATAGCTCTCTGGATGTCGACATGGTGTGCCGTCATTTCAGGATCTCGTCGCGCTATTTGCACAGGCTCTTCGAGAAAGAGGCCAGAACATTCTCGCAGGAAATAGTCTGGCGACGGCTCCAACGCTCGGCAAGGCGGCTTCGCGAGCAATTGCACACACCGATCTCGGCAATCGCCTTTGACGCGGGCTTTGGTGACCTTTCCACGTTCAACCGCCACTTCCGCAAGGAATTCGGCATGTCCCCCCGCAGCTATCGCGTGCATTCGGAACACGGGGCGCCGCCGCAGGGCTGAAAGGCTGTGCGCTTGCCGAGTGCACGATCTGCATAGTTTTTTGTCCTTCCCACCCAAGCCAGTCGGGTTCACCCCCCGTTAGCCTCCCTGTTCAGGGTCACCCCCAACAGAGAGGAATAACAAAATGCCTATTGATTTCCAGCTCACCGGCGATCAGCTTGCCATCCAAGCCGGCGCCCGAGACTTCGCCACGACGGTCATGAAAGACATCAGGCCTTTGGTCAACAAAATCAGCGATCCGGCCGAACGCTTCTATGCCACCCGTCCCCATCACAAGGCCGCCGTTGATGCAGGCCTGGTCAAGGGGCTGTTTCCCAAAGAATTTGGTGGCACCGAGACCTCGACATTAGATTTTGCGCTCGCGGCGGAAGAATTTGCAGCGGTAGATATGAGCCTGCCAGGCACGATCCTGGGGACTGGGCTTGGGACGAAACCGGTCATCTGGTTCGGCACGGACGAGCAAAAGCAGCGCTTCCTGCCCGATTTCATCGAAGACGGGACCCGTCTTGCCGCTCTGGCCTTCACCGATACGGTCGGTGGCGCCAATTTCGACTCCCCCGATCCTGCCTGCGGTATCCAGACTTTCGCGCGTCTTGAAGGCGACGAATGGGTCATCAATGGGCAGAAACACTATACAACGAACGGCTCCGGATGGGAGGGGAAGGGCTGCCATCTTCTGGCCGTTGTCTGCCGGACAGATCCGAACAAGGGCGCGGACGAGTCGCTGTCGATCATTATGGTGCCGGGCAATACGCCGGGTCTGACCGTCGAGGGCTATCTCGAACCTGCAGGCCATAAGGCATCCGTCGCGCCGCGCCTTCGTTTCGAGAATGTCCGTGTTCCGGCCTCGAATATTCTGGGCAAACCCGGCGACGGGGTGGCAATGGTATCGCAGAACTTTGCCTGGACGGCGGCCTTGATCGGGGCGGCCTGCGTCGGTGTTATGCGCTCGGCCTTCGAGATCGCGCATGAATGGGCGCAAAATGACACGCGTTCCGGCCCCAACCCCGTGATCGATTACCCGGTGATCGGGTATAAGTTCGCCGATATGAAGATGAAGATCGAAGCCTGCCGCTACATGACGTGGAAAGCCTGCCAGCAATTCGATCTTTCCAACGGCAAAGATCAGGAACTGGCCGTTATGACGAAGGTCTATGCCTCGGAAACATGTGTCGAGGTTGTCTATGATGCGATGCAGATTGTCGGTGTGAACAGCTATCAGGCCTCGCACCCGCTAATGGACCTCATGACCGATGCGCTCTGCTTCCCGCTCTATGATGGGGGCAATCTGGGCGCGCGCCGCCGTCAGCTCCACAGCATCATCAAGGCACCGGGCTACAATCCGCTGACCGCGCCCTACGCGCGCTACTGACCATTACGGTCTTTCGCCGCGCGGCTCCATCTGGCGCTGCGCGGCACTTTCCAGTTTTCTGAAAGCCACGCTATGACGCAAAAACTCATCGTGATCGGTGCCGGTATGGCCTCCGGCCGGATGCTCGAGCACCTGATGGATGCAGATCCCGATGCCTACGAGATCACGCTCTTCAACGCCGAGCCGCGCGGCAATTACAGCCGTCTGATGCTCTCGCCAGTCCTTGCGGGCGAGAAAACCTACGCGGAGATCGTCACGCATAATGACGCATGGTACGCCGAGAAAGGCATAAGCTGCCGCTTTGGCGAGAGGGTCGTGGCGATCGATACCGACAACAAGATTGTGCGTAGCGAGACTGTCGCTTTGCCTTACGACAAGCTGGTCATTGCCACCGGCTCCGACCCGTTCCTCCTTCCGCTTCCGGGCCATGATCTGGACGCGGTGATTTCCTATCGTGATTACGCGGACACGCAGGCGATGATGGCGCTAGGTTATGGCAAGCGCGCGGTGGTTATTGGCGGTGGTCTGCTGGGCCTTGAGGCAGCCGCGGGCATGGCCGCAAGAGGGACCGAAGTCGATGTCGTACATCTCATGGGGCACCTGATGGAGCGCCAGCTCGACGAGGCTGCTGGCTATCTGCTGCAGCGGTCGCTGACCGAGAAGGGCATCCGCGTTCATTGCAAGGCCCATTCGAAGCAGATCCTTGCGGATGAGAGAGGCCATGTCCGTGCGCTGCAGCTCGATGATGGGACAGAACTGCCCTGTGATCTTCTGGTGATGGCCGTGGGCATCCGCCCGAGCGTCGCGCTTGGCAAAGCGGCGGGGTTGGATGTGAACCGCGGTATTGTGGTGGATGACCAGATGGTTACCTCCGACCCCGATATCCTTGCGCTGGGAGAATGCGTCGAACATGGGGGGGCCGTCTTCGGTCTTGTTGCCCCGCTCTATGATCAGGCCAAGGTGCTGGCACAGACCCTTTTGGGGCAACAGGCCCGTTTCGTGCAGAAAGAACTGGCCACCAAGCTCAAGGTCACGGGCTGCGATCTGTTCTCTGCCGGCGATTTCGCCGAAGGCGAGGGGCGCGAGGATATCGTCTTCCGCGATCCCGTGCGCGGTGTCTATAAACGTCTGGTGCTCGAAGGAGGCCGCCTGATCGGTGCCGTGCTCTATGGCGACACAGCTGATGGTCCTTGGTTCCACGGTTTCCTAAAGGACGCCACCAATATCGAGGGTATGCGCGCGACACTGATCTTCGGACCGGCTTATCAGGGTGAGGGCGGGGCGGACCCGATGGCCGCTCTTGCCGCTTTGCCGCGTGACGCGGAGATCTGCGGCTGCAACGGTGTATGCAAGGGCACGATCGAAGATGCAATCAAGGCGGGTGCTTGCGACCTTGGTGCGGTACGCGCGACCACGAAAGCCAGCGCCTCCTGCGGCAGCTGTAGCGGACTGGTCGAACAGATCCTGCGCGCGACACTGGGGGATGACGCGGTCGTGCCGACCGCCCGATCCATCTGCGGATGCACCGAACTCAGTCACGAAGACGTGCGCCGGCTGATCAAATCGCGGGCGCTGAAATCACAAGACGCAGTCTGGCAGGAGCTTGGCTGGGCCACCCGCAATGGCTGTCATATCTGTCGACCGGCCATAAATTTCTACCTGCTCGCCGATTGGCCGCTGGACTATGTAGACGATCCCCAAAGCCGCTTCGTCAACGAGCGCAACCATGCCAATATCCAGAAGGATGGCACCTATTCGGTTATGCCGCGCATGTGGGGCGGGATGACCACACCGCAGGAGCTGATCGCGATTGCGCAGGCGGCGGAGAAATACGGAGCCACGGTCAAAGTTACGGGCGGTCAGCGGATCGACCTCCTTGGCGTGCGCAAGGAAGATCTGCCCGCGATCTGGGCCGACCTGAACCGTGCGGGCATGGTGTCGGGGCATGCCTATACCAAGGGTCTGCGCACGGTCAAAACCTGTGTCGGCTCCGACTGGTGCCGCTTTGGCACGCAAGACAGCACCGGCCTCGGCATCAAGCTCGAGCGGCGGCTCTGGGGCGCGTGGACACCGCATAAGGTCAAGCTTGGTGTCTCGGGCTGCCCGCGCAACTGTGCCGAGGCGACCTGTAAGGATATCGGCATTGTCTGCGTGGAGTCCGGCTTCCAGATCGGCGTCGGTGGCGCTGCGGGTATGGATGTAAAAGAGACCGAGCGCCTTATCGACGTCGCGACAGAGGAAGAGGCCATTGAATGGACCGTGGCCTTCGTGCAGCTTTACCGCGAGCATGCAAGATATCTTGACCGACCGTATAAATGGATCGCAAAGGTCGGGCTTTCTTGGGTGAAAGATGTGCTCGCGGACGCAGATGAACGGCTGGCGCTCGTCAGACGTTTCGATCTGTCGCAATCGGTTTTCCAGAAAGACCCTTGGGCCGAGCGGGCACAGCCCGAAAGGGCGCGGCGCTTCCATCCACTTGCCGATCTTACGCTGGAGCCTGCGCAATGAGTTGGATTGATATCGGACATATTGACGACATCCCGCTGCATGGGGCACGGCTTGTCAAAACGCCTGTCGGTTGTGTCGCAATCTTCCGTACTGCCCCGACCGAGGTCTTCGCGGCTTCTGATGCCTGCCCGCACAAGGCCGGTCCGCTAAGCGAGGGGATTGTACATGGGCAGAAGGTCACCTGTCCGCTGCATAACTGGGTGTTCGACCTGAATACCGGTGAGGCGCAAGGTGCCGACACGGGCCGTATCGCGACCTATCCCGTGCGCCTCGAGGCCGATCGTATCTTGCTTGATGGCGCAGCTATCGGCAGCAAGAGTGCGGAATATGGCATGAGCAAGATCTGCCCCTTCCTGTGGGTATCAGGGTGAGGGGCAGGTCAGGATCGTGGTAGCCTTATTGGCAAGAAAGTTAAGCGGCGCCCCGCTCAGCTACGCAGGAATTCATCGGTGCTGATCACGTCACCATACAAAAACGCCAAGGCCCCCATGATTGCGGTATGCACATGCGCGGCAGGAGAGACGGCGCCGTTAAACTCGACATCGCGGGTCGCGCAGGCATCGTGAACCGTGGTGGTCTTGTAGCCAAGGTCATTGGCGGCGCGGGTGGTGGCATCCACGCACATATGGCTCATCGCGCCGACCACGATGACCTCTTTGATGCCTTTTTCATCAAGAATGTCTTTCAGCCCCGTCTCGCGGAAGGAGTTCGGGTAGTGCTTGGTAATAACGGGCTCATCGCCTTGGGCGGCAACCGCCTTGTGGATTTCAGCGCCCTCGGTGCCGGGTACGAACATCACGCCGTTCGGAAATTCATGGCGGATGTTGACCACCAGATCGCCCTTGGCGCGGGCATGGTCCATCATACGCGCCGCATTTGCGGCGGCAGCCTCGATCCCTTGCAGGGGCAGCTTGCCGGTGGGCCAGTATTCATTCTGCAGATCGACGACAAGAACAGCACGTTTCGACATGAATGTCTCCTTTGGATGTTGGTTGCATCGACTATCAATCCGCGCGAAGAGTTTCACCATTGGCGATATCGACAGATTAGGGGGCAATGCCGACAATGACCCAAACCATCATCGGAATTGTCCTGTATCCGGGCGTGCAGATGTCGGCAGTTTTGGGCTTGACGGATCTCTTCTCGCTGGCGGGACAGATTGCCGATCAGCGCGAGACGACCGCACCCCCTTTTGTTATCCGTCAGTTGGTTACGGATATGGATGATGTGTCACCTGTCCGCATGCTCGATGGCCAGACGCAAGAGCGGGGCGCAGGCGCGGAGACATGCGGGGTGCTGCTGTTGCCGCCCTCGTTGGAGCCGCCGATCAGCCCAGAGGCCGCCGCTCCTGTCGCACGTTGGCTCCGTGCGCGTCACGCCGAAGGGGTGGTGCTCGGGTCGGTATGCGGGGGCGCCTTTTTGCTTGCCGAGACCGGACTGCTTTGCGGACGCACCGTCACGACGCACTGGACCTATGCGCAGATATTGCAGGACCGTTTTCCCGACAGTCGCGTCGATGCAGATCGGCTGGTCATCGACGGGGGCGATATCATCTCGGCCGGCGGGCTGATGTCTTGGGTCGATCTCGGCCTGATTTTGGTGAACCGGTATCTCGGGCCGGTCATCATGGCCGAGACCGCGCGCATGATGCTGGTCGACCCTCCGGGGCGTGAGCAACGCTACTATAGTGGCTTCGTGCCGCAGCTTGCACATGGGGATGCGGCTATCCTGAAGGCGCAGCATTTTCTGCAAGCAAATGAAGGCCGGACTGCCCGCGTATCGCTCTTGGCCCAAGAGGCCGGTCTGGAAGAGCGGACCTTCCTGCGCCGTTTCCAGAAGGCCACGGGCATGACCGCCACCGATTATGCGCAGCGCCTGCGGGTCTCCAAGGCACAGGAGTTGCTGCAATTCAGCCAGCAGCCCATCGAACAGGTCGCGTGGCAGGTTGGCTATTCTGATCCGGGCGCCTTCCGGAAGGTCTTTTATCGCATTGTCGGCCTGACGCCCGGAGACTATCGGCAAAGGTTCCACGCCTGAGCCGATAGTCCTATGTGTTAGTGCGGCGTTGCAGCATCGGGTTGATCGCGCTTGGCATTGACCAGCACCGCCACGATAAGGGCGGCACTCACAAGCGCGATGGCCGCCACCACCAGCCCAAGGCCGTAGCCATGGATCAGCGCATCGCCCGCCAAGCTGGCAGTATGTGCGTTTCCACGCGCGCGCGCGCCATAGAGCGCCGTCAGCGCATCGGGCATATGACTTGCGGTCGCCGTAACGGATACCGTGGAGAGCACGGCCAGTCCGAAGGCCACCCCGATTTGCTGGGATGCGTTCAACAAGGCGGATGCAATGCCCGTTTCCTGAACCGCAACCCCTTTGACCGCCGTGAGCGTCAACGAGACCACCCCCATGGCAAAGCCGAAGCCCAGAACAAAGGCGGCCGGAAGGAAATCGATCGCATAGGTGAAGTCCTGCCCCACTCTAGACAGCCAGAGAAGCGCAGCGGCGGCCATCAGCGCGCCGGGGGCCGCGACCTGACGCGGCGCAAAGCGCAGAACCAGCTTCGAGCTGATACCGGCCCCCAGCGCCAGCCCCATGGCAAAGGGCAGCCATGCCAGTCCGGTGGCGATGGGGCTATAGGTCTCGATATGCTGCATATAGAGCGTCAGGAGGTAGAACGCCCCCATCGGACCAAACGCCAGAAAGGCCGTGGCCAGATAGGAGCCTGTCCTATTGCGGTCGGCAAACAGGCGCATAGGCAGCAACGGGCTTTTTGCGCATGCCTGAAGGATCAGGAAGAGCGGCAAAAGGACCGCGGCACCCGCAAAGGCCAGCAGGGTGACAGGGTCGCCCCAGCCATGCTCGCCCCCGCGCGTCAGGCCATATACAAGCGCGGTCATCCCGCAGATACTGGTCAATGCCCCCGCCAGATCGATCCGTCCCCGATGCAGCTCGGCCTCTGCCAGAATGCGCGAGCCAGCCAGAACGGCCAAGCCGATGGGGATATTGATGAAAAAGACCCACCGCCAGCCGAGGGTGCTGGTCAGAACCCCGCCCAGCAGCAGCCCCAGCACAATCCCGAGCGCCGACATGCCGCCATAGACCGCCATCGCCTTGCTGCGCAAAGGGCCTTCGGGGAAGGTGGTGGCGATGAGGGCGAGGGCGTTCGGGGCGGTGAGGGCCGCACCGAGGCCCTGCAGCCCGCGCGCGGCAATCAGGCTCGTGCCATCCTGCGCCAGCCCCGCAAAGAGGGAGCCCAGAGTAAAGAGCGCCATCCCGATCCGCAGCAGATGGCGGCGTCCGAAAAGGTCCCCCAATCTGCCGCCAAAGAGCAAGAGACCCCCGAAAGCGAGGATATAGGCGTTGATGACCCAAGGCAGGGTCGCTGAGGGGATGGCAAGCTCGTTCTGGATCGTCGGCAGCGCGATATTGGCAATGGAATCGTCCAGAACGACCTTGTTGCACATATCGGTGAGAGGGATTCACCTTGGGAATCCTGATGGTTAGATCACTGGGATGCCAAAGCCTGCCAACACCCGCTACCGCACGACTAACTGGTCT
>NZ_JAYWLC010000034.1:0-19552 GCF_040297545.1 Thioclava kandeliae | reverse complement strand
CAGTCGTTCGGCACTCTTCTCGCCATAGTCCGCGCCGGTCTTGGCGCCAACCTCGAGCTCCATTAGTCGCTCGGCGGCAAAGCCAATCATCTCACGCAGTAAATCTGCATCGCCGCTCTGTTCGACAAGCGCGCGAAGGTCCATCATAGGTTTGGTCATCGGGTGTCATCCTTGGATCAGATTGAGTCTAGCAACCCGACCTTACTAAGAAACCCGATGGCCACCTGAGCTACACCACCCCGTGGGACACGATCTATCCTTGAGCCGACGCCAAGCGTCAGAAATGGGCGTGCGCTTATAGCCTGAATTATCGGGCAGACTGACCATCCCAGTCGGAACCCAATCGGCGCTTGCTTTGGTCCCGATTTCTGTATCCTCACATCTTTGGTGGCATACCATTGAGGGAGATTAACTGGTGCCGGCGCCCCTTATCGCAACGCTGCGCGTATCGTCTCCATATGCGTGCGCCTTGCCGCGCGCGCCTCCAATGCCATAGCCATATCTACCTTCTCGAAGCGGATATGGGTATTGGGTTGAAGTTGCCCGATAAGATCCATGTCAGCCGAAATGACGGTGCCCAGCATGAAATATCCCCCGCCGGATACGGCATCACGGTGCAGGATGATCGGTTCAGCACCGCTGGGGACCTGTACCGAGCCGTAGGGGTAGCAGGCATCGGTGATATTGGACGGATCGGAGCCCGCGCCGAAAGGTTGCTCCTGCGCGACGAATTCAAGAGGTTTGCCACCTTGGAAACGATAGCCCATCCTGTCCGCCTCATTTGCGACGCGCCAACGATCCGCGAAAAACCCGTCAAGACTTTGCGCCGTCAGCCGGTGGGAATAGAGCCCCGGCAAGATGCGCAGCAACGTGTCATCCGTAGGTAGGCGGCGCAGCTCTGCAGCAAGGGAATTTCCGGGTTTGCTGGCTGTTGACTGACCAAGAGGTAGCGCGTCACCCGGTTGAACCGCGCGTCCGTTCACGCCCCCGAGCGAGCCGATTGCATAGGTCGAGCGCGACCCGAGCGCCATAGGCACGTCGATCCCGCCTGCCACTGCGATATAGGCGCGTGCGCCAGCCTGTAGATAGTCGAAGGACAGGACCTGGCCTGCGCGGATTGCCAATGCAGTCCATGTTGGCTGGGGGATGCCATCAATTTTGGGCGGCATTTCCGCGCCGGTGATGGCGATCACCGTATCTTCGGTAAATTCCAGCTCCGGCCCGAAAAATGCGCATTCCAGACAGGCCAGGCCTTCATCATTGCCCACCAGCAGGTTGCCCGCACGCAGGGCCATGCGGTCCATCGCGCCGCCCATTGGAATACCTAGATGGTAATAGCCGGGACGGCCAAGGTCTTGCACAGTCGTGGAAATTCCGGCGGAGATCACATTAATCGGCATGAAGTGCCTCCATCAGTTTGGCATTGGTGCCGTCGATATCGGCGTTGAACTCCTCGAGCGAGAAACGCACGGGGCGGATGCGGGGAGTATAGCTGCCCTCCTCGACCTCGCGCAGGATATGGTCATAATCGTCGCGGGTGATGGGCTTCCATTTCACAATATCGCCGGGGCGGAAGAAGACCATGAAGTCTTTCAGATGCGCTACCTTCTGCTCGGGGTCATAGATCGGCATCGGTGTGATGCCGAACATCTGGTATCCGCCCGCGCCGCGCACCGAATAGATGCAAGAGAAGCAGCCCCCATAGCCCACGGTCTGTTTGGGTGTATCCGTGCGCGGGCGGAGGTATTTGGGAACCTCGATCTGCCGCTCGCGCTCGACCATCTGGTAAAGGAACGGCAGGCCCGACACGAACCCCACCATCGACACGAACCATGGTGCACCCGAATGCGCCTCGATGAAGGCCGCGACACTGTCATAGCCATTGATCCGCGCGGCATATTCCAGATCGGTCGCCTCGGGGTCCTGATGGCGCTCGCGGAACCGCATCAGGGTCTCATGGGTCCAAGGATCCTGATAATAGACCGGAATTTCGACAATGCGGGTCTCGAGCACGGCAGGGGCCGCCTCGGCTCGGGCCTCCAGATCCTGCAGCCGCGCCATCAGGTCTTCGGGCGCGATCACATCGGGGTCGAATTTGATCTGGAACGAGGCATTGGCGGGGCAGATTTCCGTGATGCCCCCGATTTTCGCGTCGCGCACAGCATTGGTCATGGAAAGCGAGGTGAAGAAGGCCTCGAGCGACATGGAGGGATCGACTTCGACGAAGATATGCTCGTCTCCGCCATAGGAATATCGGCAGCTCATGCGGCTTTGTCCTTTGCTGTGTCGATCAGATGGGCGTGGGTTTCAAGCCATGGCTCCAGCCATTTGGTGTGGACGCTATTGGCGCGAATATCGTCATCGCTTAGAAGTGCTGCGAAAAGCGGCGCGGTCGAGGGGAGGCCCTCGATCTGCAGCTCGCCAAGCGCACGGTCAAGGCGGGTCAGTGCCGCCTCGCGGGTCTCTGCCCAGACCACCAGCTTCCCCAGAAGCGAGTCATAGAAGGGCGGTATCGCGTAGCCCTGATAAAGCATATGATCCATCCGCACGCCTGGCCCATCGGGCAGGCGCAGGCCGCTCACCACACCGGGGAAGGGCATGAAGTTATTGGCAGGATCCTCGGCATTCAGCCGTACCTCGATCGCGTGGCCACGCCTTTGGATATCGGACTGGCTGACCGAAAGCGGCGCCCCACCCGCCACGCGGATCATCTCGGCCAGAAGATCATGGCCGGTGATCATCTCCGTCACCGGATGTTCGACCTGGATGCGTGTGTTCATCTCGATGAAATAGAACGCGCCAGTCGCATCATCATAGAGGTATTCGAGCGTTCCAGCGCCACGGTAATTGACCGATTTCGCAAGCGCCACGGCGGATTGGCACAGAGCGTCGCGGGTAGTCTCGTCCAGCGCAGCCGAGGGGGCTTCCTCCCAGACTTTCTGGCGGCGGCGTTGGAGCGAGCATTCGCGATCAAAGAAATGCACCACATCCTGACCGTCGCCCATGATCTGCACTTCCACATGGCGGGCGCGGGTGATGAGCTTCTCGATATAGATGCCGCCATCACCAAAGGCGGCTTTGGCTTCGGCAGAGGCCTGCGGCGCGAATGTGCGGAACTCTTCCGCGGTCTCGGCCACTCGGATGCCGCGTCCGCCACCCCCGGCGGCGGCCTTGATCATAACCGGAAAGCCGATTTCCTGCGCAAGGGTTTCGGCAGCCTTCATATCGGTGATGATGCCCTCCGAGCCGGGCACGGTTGGCACGCCTGCGGCGACGGCGCTTGCACGGGCGGCGGCCTTGTCTCCCATCATCCGGATCGTGTCTCCTGACGGTCCCACAAAGACCAGTCCTGCTGCGACCACTGCATCGGCAAAGCCTGCATTTTCCGAGAGGAACCCGTATCCGGGATGGATCGAATCTGCGCCGCTGTCTTTTGCGGCCTTCAGGATCGCCTCGATATCCAGATAGGATTTCGAGGCTGGCGCGGGCCCGATGCAGATGGCCTCGTCGGCCAGTTTGACGGCCAGCATCTCGCTATCGGCCTCGGAGTGGACCTGCACGGTCTTCAGGCCAAGATCACGGGCAGCGCGCTGGATACGCAGGGCAATCTCGCCGCGATTGGCAATAAGAAGTTTGCAGATGGCCATGGATTCACCCCAACACGCAGACGCATTGGCCCGGAGTGACGGGCATACCATCTTCGACCATGAAAGCGGAAATTACGCCTGCATCGGCGGCCTTGATTTCGATAAAGGTCTTCATCACCTCTACCAGCCCGATGGTGTCGCCTGCGGCCACATTCTCTCCGATATCCTTGAAAGCGGGCTGGTCGGGGGCGGGTTTGCGGTAGAAAGTGCCCGGAACGGGAGAGCGGATTTCGGTGGACATGAGCAGGATCCTTTTGTGCAGGGGTGGGAGCTTCATTGGCCGAGCGCGGCCTTGACCGCTTGAGCGATCTGGACAGCGTTCGGCGTATCAGAATGGATGCAGATGGTTTCGGCGCGCACCGGAAGGTGTTTGCCCGAAACGGTGGTCAGAAGGCCCTCGAAAACCGCGCGCCGGCAGCGCTCTGCGGCGAGTGCAGGATCCACGGCCTGATGGTCGCGGGTGATGATCAGACGGCCTTCGTCATCATAGTCGAGATCGGCAAAGAATTCAGCCCAGAAGGTCAGCCCGCGTTCCGTGTAGATGCGCTCATGAAGGGTGCCACTCAGCCCCATCACCGGAAGGTCATAGACCCCGGCGGCATCCGCGACAGCATGGGCAATATGCTCTTGCCGTGCGGCCATGCCATAGAGCGCCCCATGCGGCTTGAGATAATCGAGCTTCATGCCACTGGCATCCAGAAAACCTTTTAACGCCCCGATCTGGTAGAGGATGATATCCGCCATTTCCTGACGGTCCATCTGCATTTCGCGCCGTCCGAAGCCGGACAGATCAGGAAGAGACACATGCGCACCGACACTGACGCCATGGCTATGCGCCAGTGCGACGGTGCGGCGCATGTGCCCCGGGTCGGAGCCATGGAAGCCGCAAGCTACATTGGCCTGTCCGATATGGGGCATGATCGCAGCGTCATCGCCAAAGCTATAGAGGCCGAAGCTCTCTCCCATGTCGCAATTAAGGGTGGCTTTCACAGGCCTTGTCCTTTCTGGTGCCGTTGCTCCGGTGCCAGACGCTCAGGTCGCGCAAGGCGGGGCCATGCGGGGGACAAGCGGGGCGGAAGATGCCATGACAGGACACTTGCGAGGATGCGCAAGAGCGTGTCCGGTCGGGCGGATCGGAGGGAACGGTGAGTTGGTCTCGTCTATTGTGGGGCGGCCTCTGGCGGGCCTTCACCGGATCTTTTTTCCGGCCTTAACGCTATGAAGCCAGTGATTCGATAAAATGTAAAATACAGAAATTACTGGGAGCTAATTTTGGAAAATTGATAATAGTTGCGCCATCTGTCCGGCATTTGCTCTTATAATTCTTTCAAACATACGCACTAATTTATTGATGAATATATACTTTATAATTGATATTTTAACTTGGCAGGCTCTGACCCTGACGCCTACTATCTGTTCTCAAGATGTAAGGTATCTTCAAAATGAATGATCCGACGTTTCGCCAGATTCGCTATTTTGTTGCGGTGGCCCGCGAGGGTCAGGTCTCCCGTGCCGCCAAGGAATTGAACGTGTCGCAATCGGCAGTGACAACGGCGATCCGGCAGCTGGAGGAGATTGTGGGCGCGCGCCTTTTCGACCGTTTTGCGGGGGGAATGTCGCTGACCTATGAGGGGACGATCTTTCAAGATCATGCGCGTCGGGTGCTGGGAGCACTGGACGAGGCGGTGCGCGCGCCCAATCTGCGGCGTAGCGAGATTGCTGGAACCTTGCGGCTGGCAATGACCTATACGGTGGCCGGATATTATGCCTCGCCCTTTCTCGAACGGTTTATCCGTGCTTTTCCGCGCGTCGAGTTGCAGATGACAGAGACCACGCGCGAATTGATCGAGGATGGGCTGGTCTCCGGCCGCTACGATCTGGCGTTGATGCTGACGTCGAATATCGCCAATCAGGAAGGGCTTGTTTACGAGACGCTACTGCAATCCCGGCGCAGGTTATGGGTTGGTGCCGAACATCCCCTGCTCGAGAAGCCGGTAGTCACTTTGGCCGATGTGGCACAGGAACCCTATGTCATGCTGACGGTCGATGAGGCGTCCAACACGGCGCAGCGCTACTGGAACCACTTGCGCGCCCGACCGAGGATTACGTTCCGGACCGCCTCGACCGAGGCTGTGCGGTCCATGGTCGGTGCGGGGATGGGGGTCACGATCCTGTCGGATATGGTGTATAGGCCATGGTCGCTAGATGGGCGTCGCGTCGATGTGGTGACGCTTGCCGATCCGATTCCGACGATGAATGTGGGGCTCGCATGGGCAGCGAATGTCGAGCAGAGTTCCGCCACGCAGGCATTTTGCGAGTTCATGCATCGTGGGTGAGTAGCAGAGCTGATGTTTAAGCGGGGCTGAGATAGGGTGCCAGATCGGTGGGTGGATCGATAATGGCCGTGATCTTGAGCTGTGCGATGGTGCGGGCCATCGCGTTGCCCAGATGGGTGGTCAGCAGGTCGGCTGCCGCCGAAAGCGGCCCCGTCTGCAGGAGTTCGATGATCGTCGCAATCTCGCGCAATGTCTGCAGATCGGGTGGCAAGCCCAGCGAGAAGAGCGCAAGCTGCGAGGCATCGAGCGCGCGGCGGTTCAACTCGGCAAAACGGGCGAGATCCTTATTCGGCGTGGCCATGACGGTCGCCTCGAAAAAACACCCTTCCATCCGGAACCAGTCGGCAGGCGAGAGCCTCTCCAGTGGATCGAGTGCACGGATCTCGGCAAGCAGCGTCTGAAGGGTTGTCTGGTCGGCGCGACCCGATTTTAAGGCGGCCACTTCCAATACCTGCCGCAACTGGAATTTATCCTTGATGCGCTGCGCTGTAAGCGGTTCGACGATCCAGCGAGAGGTCTGCGTTTTCTGCACCAGCCCCCGCTCTTGCAGCCGGCCCAGCACGTCGCGAACCACGGTGCGCGAAATGTCATATTCCTGCGCAATCATCGCTTCGATCACGCGGTAGCGGCCAAAGATCAGGCTGCGGGACAGCTCGCGTTCGACCTCGGCATAGATGCGGTGCCATGAGGGTTGTCCCAGAGCCTCGTCGAGCCCTTCGAGATCAAGCTCGACCTGTCGCAGGTCCACTCGAAGCGGCGCCTCGGTGCCTCCCGTTACGATCAGACCCCGTCCTGAGAAGCGCTCCAGCAGTCCTTCCTCCTCAAGGATCGAGAAGGCCCGTTTGACGGTCGCGCGCGACATGCCCAAACGTTCGGCGAGGGCGCTTTCCTGAAGGACGAAGCCAGCCCTCAGATGCCCAGCCTCGATATTGCCGCGCAAAAGCGAGGCAGCTGCCTCGAACATGGTCGGGGGCGTTCCGTTGGCCGGATCCACGCGGTCGATCGACGCTGTTGTCATGGGTGTCTCCATTGGCAGTCCCCGTGCTTTCCCGTGAGCATAACGATTTTTGAATCCTGTGTAACAATGATTTTTGAGCACAAAGATCGTTGTATGCCTGTTTTTCGCGCGCGAAATCCCGCAATTCCTAGGTCGCTGAGCGAAGTTTAGGCAAATAATAAACCTATCTATGCTTACGTTGCTTTCTAAAAACGGTTTTTGAGCACAAAGATCATAAATAACTTGATCGAGAGCAAGAATCGGTTTTTGTATGCAGACATCAAAAAGAAACAGGGAGACGCCGATGCTTACGCTATCCGGGGTCAGCCGAAGATACGGCGACGTAACCGCATTGGACGGATTGGACTTCACGGTGCCTGATGACTGCTATGTGTCCCTTTTAGGGGCATCAGGTTCCGGTAAGACCACGCTTCTACGGGTGATCGCAGGGTTCGAGGAACCCGATCAGGGTACGGTCAGCTTTGATGGCCAGCGTCTCGATGGTGTGGCGCCGCATCTGCGTGATATCGGCTTCGTCTTCCAAAATTTCGCGCTCTTTCCGCATCTGAGCGTTCGGGACAATGTGGCCTTCGGGCTACGTCACCGTGCCAAAGGGGCTGTTACTGATCCGAAAGAAGCGGCCGAGCGTGCAGAGGCCGCGCTTGATCTGGTCGGGCTCAACGGGTTCGGCCATCGTGGTGTCGGAGCGATTTCGGGTGGCCAGCGCCAACGGGTCGCATTGGCGCGGACGCTTGTCACAGAGCCGAGGATCGTGTTGCTGGACGAGCCTCTGGGTGCGCTTGATGCCAATCTGCGAGCGCGCATGTGTGACGAGCTGCGTGCGATCCGCGAGCGGCTGAAGGTATCGTTCCTGCATGTGACCGGATCCGAGGCCGAGGCGCTGACCATGGGAGACACGGTCGCCATCCTTTCGGGGGGAAAGATTGTCCAGGATGCTCCGGCAACACGGCTGTTTGACACTCCGGATAATGCCGCCGCCGCCCGCCATCTGAATGCGTGGAACATTCTGGCGGGGCAGGGCACGCAGTCGGGCTTCGTTACGGGGGCTGCAACCTTCCAGCTCCCGCCGCATCTGGTGCCGCGCGGGGCAGGTAGTCTCGGGGTGCGCTTCGACCAGATCGATATTGCTGCTCCGGGGCATGTCCCCGACGGACATCTGTCGTTTCCGGCGCGCTATCTTGCGGGCGAGTTCAACGGTCCGACCGCGCTTGCGTTTTTCCGTACCGAGGATGGGCAGCTCGTGCAGGTCGTCGACCATCTGGGCCAACCGCGCCTGCCCGATATGACCGAAGGCGCGACATATGCGCTGCATTTCCACCCTGACCAGATCCGTATTTTCGAGGGAGCTGCATAATGGCTGCTGCAACCACCGACCTCCCCGAGGCCACATCCCAGAACCCCGCCGTCGCCCGTGCTCGCAAGGACCGGAACCGCGCGCTGATGCTACTAACGCCCGGGGTGATCTGGATGGCGCTTTTCATGGTGCTACCGATGGCGATGGTGGTCTATGTCAGCTTCTGGACCCAGACCACTTTTAGCGTGAATTCGACGCTGACCACGGCCAGCTGGGAGCGTTTCCTATCGTCCCCGACCTATCTTTCGGCGATTGGCACCACCATCCGTATCTGGGCGATCGTATTGGTGGCGACCATCGCTATCGGCTACCCGGTGGCGCTGTTCATCGGGCTTTTCGTCCGCAATAAAACGCTTCAGACCGCTCTTCTGGTGGCCTGTGTAATTCCTTTCTGGACCTCGTTCCTGATCCGCGTGATTGCATGGCGCCCGATGCTGGGCACGGAAGGCGCGATCAATACGATCCTGCTCAATCTCGGGATCATTCACGAGCCCCTGACCTTCCTACTGTTTTCCGAGTTCTCTGTTTTGGTAGGGATGACCCAGATCTACTGCGTCTTCATGGTGGGGCCGATCACCTTCATGCTTGGCCGCATCGATCCGTCCGTGATTGAAGCTGCACGCGATCTGGGCGCATCTTTCGGCACCATCTTCCGCCGTATCATTCTGCCCTTGTCTCTGCCGGGCGTGGTCGTTGGCTCGATCTTTGTCTCGGTGATGGTGCTGGGCGAGTTTGCGACCGCCGCCTCGCTTTCGGGGCGCAAGACCAACCTTCTGGGCAATATCATTGTCTCACAGGTCGGGTCGCTCAAATGGGCCTTTGCCGCCGTAGCCGGTGTGGTGCTCACCATCATCATTACTGCCGTCATCGCACTGGCGCTGCGCATCGTCGATCTGCGCAAGGAGATGTAACCCATGCAATCGCGTATCCTTAAACCTGTCCTTGGCGTCTATACGGCGATCTTCCTTCTCTTCCTTTACGGGCCGATGATCGTTCTGGCGATCCTCAGCTTCCAAAGCGCCGATGGCGGTCCGCAATTCCCCATCCGCGACTGGTCCATCTACTGGTACGAGCATCTTCTTGGCATGGTCGATGGCTCGCGCGTTTCGCAGCTGCCGGTGGGTGACAGCCTGATCCGCTCGCTGGTGCTGGCCTTTATGACCACCGTGGTTTCGACCGTTCTGGGCGTCATGAGCGCCGAGGCATTCCGCACCAAGTTCCGCGGCTCTGGCCCTGTCTTCTACCTCATCATCCTCGGCATGATGGTGCCGGGCGTGCTGGTGGGGCTTGGTATGGCGCTTTTGTCGAACACGCTGGGGGTCGGGCGCGCATGGTGGGGCACCAGCTTCGTACTGCATGTGGTCTATACCTATCCCTTTGCCTTCCTTGTGATGCTGGCCATCTTCAACCGCTTCGACCGCAGCGTCGAGGAAGCCTCGATGGCGCTTGGTGTCAGCCCTGCGCAGACCTTCCGCCGTGTGACCTTCCCGATCATCTTCCCGGGGGTGCTCTCGGCCATGCTCTTCAGCTTCACGCTGTCCTATGACGAGTTCGCCCGCACGCTATTTACCGCAGGGCGTGACCTGACTTTGCCTTTGGCGATCTACGGGACCTTCTCGGTCGAGATCTATCCCAATATCTTCGCCTTCGGTGTGCTGACCACGTTGTTCAGCTTCACGCTTCTGGTGATCTACGGGCTGTTGATGAAGCGTTTCACCGCGCGGGCCGGCAAGTTCAAGGGGCAGGAAGCATGAGCCGCGTTGCCCTTGTGACTGGCGCCGGATCAGGCATCGGTGCCGCGATTGCCCTCAGGCTTGCTGCAGATGGCGCGCGGGTGGCCGTGAATGATCTTCATCTCAACGCCGCCGAAGAGACCGCAGCCGCAATTATCGCTGCAGGGGGCGAGGCGATGGCCGTGGCGGCCGATGTGTCGGACGAGACATCCGTGAGCGCGATGTTGGATCAGGTACGAGCTACGCTTGGTGATCCGCAGATCTTGGTGAACAACGCAGGTTTTGGCCATCAGGCACCCTTCACCGAGATCACGCCCGAACAGTTCGACCGGATGTTTGCGGTACATGTGCGTGGCAATTTCCTCTGCACCAAGGCTTGCCTGCCCGCGATGCTGGTGGCGGGCGAGGGGGTCGTGATCAATGTGGCGTCCCAGCTCGGTCAGGTCGGTGGTGTGGAGCTTGTCCATTATGCCGGCGCCAAGGCCGCGATCATCGGCATGACCAAATCGCTGGCCCGCGAGGTTTCAAGCCGCGGCGTGCGGGTAAATGCCGTGGCCCCCGGTCCGATCAACACGCCGCTTGTCGAGGCTCTCTCGGAAGACTGGAAAGCGGCCAAACGTGCCGAGCTGCCTCTGGGCCGGTTCGGGGAGGTGGCCGAAGTGGCCGGAAGCGTGGCCTTCCTCTGCTCTGACGATGCGAAACTGTATGTGGGCCAGACACTTGGCCCGAATTCCGGAGATGTGATGCTATGACCCAAGACAAACGGGTAGTGATCGTAACAGGCGCGGGGATCGGGATCGGTCGCGCCGTGGCCGAGACCTTTGGCGTCAAGGGTGATCATGTGATTGTCACCGATATTCTGGCCAATGAAGGTGCTCTGGTCGTCGAGGCGATCACCGCCAAGGGTGGTTCGGCCGAGTTCATGGCGCTGGATGTGCGCGACACTCCCGCCTGTGATGCGCTGGTGGCCGAGGTCTTGGACAGGCATGGCCGGATTGACGTGATCGTGGCCAATGCAGGTATCGCGCATTGTGTGCCGATGGCCGAGATGACCGACGAGAAATGGGACGAGACTTTCGAGATTGACCTCAAGGGCATGTTGCGCGTGATCCGTCCGGCGCTGCCTGCGATGAAAAACGGGGCATCGATCATCTGTCTTAGCTCCATCATGGGCACGGCCTATGGTTGGAACGAACATGTGCATTACTCGGCGGCCAAATCCGGCGTGATCGGGCTGGTGCGCGGCCTCGCGGTGGAATTTGCCGGTCGTGGCATCCGCGTGAATGGCGTGGCACCGGGCTATATCCGCACCGCGCAGCTTCTCAATCCCGGCCATAGTCTCGGACCCAAAGCCGCCGAGATTGCCTCCCCCTATATCCCGATGCAGCGGTTGGGCGATCCGTCCGAGATCGCCTCTGTCATCGGGTTCCTCGCCTCCGTTGATGCGTCCTACCTCACCGGTCAGGTCATCACGGTCGATGGTGGCCTGACACCGGGCCGCTACTGAACACCGCCGCAAGAAGCGGTGCCCTCCTTTGCAACCTCATCCTCAACAGGGAATAGATATATGACCATCATCAACAGACGGCATCTCCTGCGTTCGGGCGCGGCACTGGGCGCAGTGGCGCTTGGCTCGGGCATGCATCCTTGGGCGCGTTTTGCCCGTGCGCAGAGCCTCTCGTCCGAACAGTTGCGCACCACAGGTCTGTCGACCACCGTGCAGGACCGTATCCTCGAGATGTTCAAGGAAGCCAGCGGGGTAGGGTCGGTCTCGGGCACGCCCTCGACCTATCCGGATGCGCAGACCAAGATCCTGTCGGGTTCGAGCGATTATGACTGCTGGGAAATCATCGGCGAGCGCCTTCCGGCACTGATCGCGACTGACAATGTCGAGCCCATACCGGTTGCCGAAGTCCCCAACTGGGCTTCGATCCGCGACACCTTCACCAAAACCAACCCCAAATGGGCGCCGCAGGCACAGATTTCCGGCCAGATCTGGGCGGATGAAGGCCAGACCCAGCTTTATATGGTGCCTGCGGTCTATAACTACGATTCCATCGGCTACAACCCAGATGTGCTGTCGGCCGAGGAAGCCAACACGTGGACTGCGCTTTTCGATGATAAGTGGAAGGGCAAGTCGGGCCTGAACGTCGATCCGCTGATTGCCATTGGTCAGGCCATTCTGGCGATGAATTCTCTGGGCCTTCTGGAGGCCAGCAATCCCGGCAACCCGACCAAGGACGAGATCGACGAGGCTGCCAAGTTCCTGATCGCCAAGAAGAAGGCCGGCCAGTTCCGCGCGCTCTGGGGCGATTTTGGCGAGCTGGTCAACCTCATGGCCTCGGGCGAGATGGTGGTTTGTGACGCCTGGCAGCCTGCGGTGATGGCGGTCAAGGCACAGGGCAAGCCCGCCAAATACGCGACCCCCAAAGAGGGCTATCGTGGCTGGGCCATCGGGCCGTCGATGCTCAAGGGCACGCCCAACCGCGAAGCGGTCATCGCCTATGCCAATTTCTGGCTCTCGGGCAAGCCGGGCATCACGGTGACCGAACAGGGCTATTATTCGCCCGCCACCAACATCAAAGACGTGATGGACCCTGATGAATATGCCTTCTGGTATGAAGGCCAGCCGTGGAAGGGCGAACCGACCCGCGGCATCAATCCGGGCGATCTGCGTGATGGCGGCTCGCTGGAAGAGCGCGCGGCAAATGTCGCCTATTGGCACCAGTGGCCGGATGAATACGACCACCTGATCCAGCGCTGGGACGAGTTCCTGAACGCGTAAAGCCGGGTTTTCCCCCGACTGGCCCGGGCGGTTGCGCCCGTCCGGGTCTTTTTTCTCAGACTAGCAGGCTGACCCATGATCTATGACCTCGAGCTGATTTCCGTCGGCAAGACCTATTCCGACGGCACGGTCGCTGTGTCCGATTTCGACCTGAAGGTGGAAAAGGGCGAGTTTGTCGCCTTTCTCGGCCCCTCGGGCTGCGGCAAATCCACCACCTTGCGCATGATCGCCGGTTTTGAGGACATCACCAATGGTGAGGTGATGATGATGAACCGCAATGTGACGCATCTTCCCGCCGAAAAGCGCCCGACCTCGATGATTTTCCAGAACTACGCGCTCTTCCCGCATATGACGGTACGCCAGAATATCGGCTTCGGGTTGGAGGTGAAGGGGCTGCCCCGTGCCGAACGCGACCGCAAGGTGGAGCGTATCCTTGATATGTTCGACCTCACCGCCGTGGCCGACCGCAAGGCCGACCGGTTGTCGGGCGGGCAGCGCCAACGGATCGCCCTTGCACGCGGGCTGGTGGTTGAGCCCGAGATTTTGCTGCTGGATGAACCGCTTGGCGCGCTTGATGCCAATCTACGCAGGATCATCCAGAACGAGCTGAAGCTTTTGCAGCGCGAGTTGGGGATCACCTTCATCTTCGTGACCCATGCGCAATCCGAGGCCCTTGGCCTGTCGGACCGCGTGGTGGTGATGTCGAACGGGGTGGTCGAGCAGATCTCTGCCCCTAGGGAGCTTTACCGCCGCCCCGCGACGCCATTTGTAGCCGATTTCATTGGTTCGAACACGCTGATCGAGGGACGGAGCCTACCTGCCGAAGGTGGGTTTGCACGCCTCGACACCCCGCTTGGAGCACTGGCGGGGGTGGGCACTCCCGAGGCCACGCTGGCAGTGATCCCTGCCGAGGCTTTCCGCCTGAGCCCGCAAGGGACCGCAGGCGAGATCCGGCTGCCCGCAACCGTAACCGGCCGCCAGATCGTGGGGGCCACAGGCTATTTCCGGATGCAGCTCGCCGACCAGCGCGAAATCCGCATCGAAACCCATGTCGATCGTGCGCAAGGGCTGGACGCTGGCGCGTTTGTCACGCTCGCGGTCGACCCTGCCTCGGTCACGATGATCGCAGGCTAAGATTTTTAAAAGGAGACGAAAAATGGCAAAAGAAATTCTCGTTGGCTTCGGCATCGATGTGGACGCAGTGGCGGGCTGGCTTGGCTCCTATGGTGGCGAGGATAGCCCCGACGATATCTCGCGCGGGCTGTTTGCAGGCGAAGTGGGGGCGCCACGCTTGCTGGATATGTTCGACAAGTTCGGCATCAAGACCACATGGTTCATTCCTGGCCACTCGGCGGAAACCTTCCCCGAGCAGATGAAGGATGTGGCCGCGCGCGGCCACGAGATCGGCATTCACGGCTATAGCCATGAAAACCCCATCGCCATGACCCCCGAGCAGGAAGAGGCGGTGCTGGACAAATGTATTGGGCTTATCACCGAGATTTCCGGCAAACGGCCCACGGGCTATGTCGCACCGTGGTGGGAATTCTCGAATGTCACCAACGAGTTGCTTTTAAAGAAGGGCATCAAATACGACCACTCCCTGATGCATAACGATTTCACGCCCTATCGCGTGCGCGTGGGCGATAGCTGGACCAAGATCGACTATGCGGGCAAGCCCGAGGACTGGATGAAGCCACTCGTGCGTGGCGAGGAGACCGATCTGATCGAGATCCCTGCCAACTGGTATCTCGATGATCTTCCGCCGATGATGTTCATCAAGAAATCGCCCAACAGCCACGGCTTCGTCAATCCGCGCGATATCGAAGAGATGTGGCGCGACCAGTTCGACTGGGTCTATGCCAATATGGATTATGCGGTCTTCCCGATCACCATCCACCCCGATGTCTCGGGTCGTCCGCAAGTGTTGATGATGCTCGAGCGTCTCTTCAATCACATTAAGTCGCATGAGGGCGTGAAATTCGTCACCATGAACGAAATGGCCGATGATTACGCGGCCCGTTTCCCGCGGAAATAACCACTCGCGCAACAGATCCGGGCGGGGCAGCCTGCCCGGATCATCTTTGAGAAAGGCTGGGATATGTGCTCGCTTTGCGGCATCTTGGGATGCGATGACCATTGGACGAATGCGGTCGGGCGCGAAGGCGTGTTCACCCGCAATACCGACATGCAGGCCCGCCGTGCTGAGGGCGTGCGCCGGATCCGTGCGGCCAATCAGGTATTGGCGCATCGCCGTCTCAATCTCGCGGAATGGCAGGGGGTGAATTATGTGCTTTCCTCGCCCACCGGAAAATCAAGCGTGTTCGAGGCGCTATCGCATCTCTGGCCCGAGGCCGAGGCGCTAACTGGGCGGGCTTTCGATCCGCTCGATGAGGATCTGATTGCTTTTATGGAGGCCAAATGACCCCGGTTATCTTGCTCACGGGTTTTCTGGGTTCGGGTAAAACGACGCTTCTGCAACGGCTTTTGGAAGATCCTTCGCTCTCTGATGCTGCTGTGCTGATCAATGAATTCGGCGAAGTGGGGCTTGATCATCATCTTCTCGACCGGATCGACGATAATGTAGTGTTGCTGAAATCGGGCTGCGTGTGCTGTACCGTGCGGGGCGAGGTGGCCGAAGCGCTGCAAAACCTCCACAGCCTGCGTGCGCGCGGCGAGATCAGTTTTGATCGGGTGGTGATCGAGACGACTGGTCTGGCCGATCCTTATCCCGTCTTGCAGACGCTTACGGCGCATCCGGTGCTGCGAAGCCATTTCCGCTCGGGCGGAGTGTTGACCACAGTCGATGCGGTGAACGCGGGGCTGCAGCTTGACCATCGCGCCGAAGCGATCCGCCAGATCGCCAGTGCCGACCGCCTAATTCTGACCAAGACCGATCTGGCCGATGAGGCACAGGTCGAGCGTGTGCTCGAACGGCTGCATCGGATGAATCCCACCGCCTCCGTCTGGACGACGCAAGACAGAGTGGCGCAAATGCTGGGCGGGTTTGACGCCGATCACACCGGCTTGCCCGAGCCATGCTGGGGGGATGGTCAGTGTAGCTCGCATCACCACCATCATCATAATCATGGTTATGATGACTTAGGTGTAACCTCCTTCTCACTGGTGATCGAAGAGCGTATAGACTGGACTATGTTCGGGATCTGGCTCACGCTTCTTCTGCATCGCTATGGTGATCGCATTTTCCGTGTGAAAGGGATCCTTGCCTTGGAAGGAGAAGACCGCCCCGTGGCTATTCATGGTGTCCAGCATCTAGTGCATGCCCCTACCCATATGGCGCATTGGCCCGCGGAGCCGCGCCATTCGCGGCTGGTTTTCATTCTTGAGGGGCTCGAGCCCGAGCTGATCCGCAGGTCTTTCGCCGCGTTCACAGGCGTGGTGCAGGCGAGGGCCGTCGCTTGACCGAACGCCTTCGAATTCTGACGACCGAAATCCAGCCATGGCGCCGTTTCAAGGTACAGGCCGAGGCCGAGCTCGGTTTTGAGCTCGAGTTCATCGAGATGGATTTCGTGAACGCCCAGCGGATCGCGGCGATGTCTCCGCATAGCTACGATATCTATGACCAGTGCTTCCACAATCTCGATATTGTCTGGCATTGGCGCGCCATCCAGCCCATCGACATCTCGCGTATCGACTACTGGACGCAGATGGATGGCCCCGCACTTGATCCGGCACATGGAGGGGTGGGCTATGGCGACATGCCGGCAACCCGGCTCTGGGTACAGCCCGATGCGTCTCTCTCGGCGCGGCTGGGCCAATATGTATCGATGCTGCCAACCTTCTATAATTACGACAGTTTCGCCATTGATGTCGGCGCGACCGGCCTGAATGTGGATGGCGATGTCACCAGCTGGGCAGAACTTCTAGACCCACGTTGGCATGGGCGTGTGGCGCTGGTTGATGACCCGGGGATCGGTGTTTTCGATTTGGTTCAGGCGCTAATGGCAGCAGACCGGATAAAGGTTGAGGATCCGGGTAATATGAGCGTGGCCGAGATCGACGAGATGGCGACACTGGGGCTTGAACTGGTGGCTTCGGGACATCTGGCGCCTTTCTGGCGGCGCGCGACCGATCCGGTCGAACGGTTCCGCTCCGGTGAACTGGCCATTTCCTCGCTCTGGTCACCCACTGTGGCTGCGTTGAAAGAAGCGGGGCTGCGGGTTCGGCAGGCCGTGCCTGAGCAGGGATACCGCGCATGGCATGGCGGCATGTGTCTGGCGCGTCATCTTGAGGGCGCGCAACTTGGCCGCGCCTATGATTGGCTCAACTGGTATCTCTCGGGTGTGGCGGGTGCGCAGGTCGCACGACAGGGTTACTACATGTCTGTGCCAGCACCCGTTCGGGCCAATCTTGCGCCCGAGGAATGGGAGTACTGGTACGAGGGGCGGGCGGCCGCCTGCGATCTACCGGGACCTAACGGTCATATTGCGGTGCATCAGGGCGATATGCGCTCGGGCGGTTCGGTCAGAGCGCGGTCGAAGAATATCGCCGTGTGGAATTCCACAATGGACGAGCACAATTATCTGGTCCGGCGCTGGACCGAGATCACTGCGGCTGCAACGCAGGCCCAAGGGCGTAATGCCCGTAAGGCCGGTTGAAGCTTGCCTGCACAGGACAAAAGGACAGATATGGCACGGATACATCTGATCGGTACAGGCGGTACGATTGCGTCCCGCGCGCAGACAGAAGGCGGGCCGGTAACGGCTGGGCTTACGGCACAGAGCCTGTTGGCGGGGCTACATGATCCTCTGACGGGGATCGAGGTTTCCGCCGAGAGTTTTCAGGCCAAAGGCAGCTACGCGCTTGATCTGGCGACGGTGTTCCGCCTCTGCCGGCGGATCGATGACGTGCTGGCCGATCCGTCTATCGATGGTGTAGTGGTCACCCATGGTACCGACACAATGGAAGAGAGCGCCTATCTGGCCTATCTTCTGGTCTCCTCCGATAAGCCCGTGGTCTTCACCGGGGCCCAGCGACACGCAGGCGAGGCGGATACGGACGGGCCGCGCAATATTGCCGAGGCTATTCGGGCCGCCGCCTGCAATGCACTAACGGGAGCGGGTGCCACCATCTGTTTCGAGGGCGAGATCCATTCGGCACGGCATGTGACCAAATTCCATAGCTCCCGCGTAGATACGTTCCGCTCGCCGGGTTTCGGCAAGCTAGGGGATGTCGACGGGCCAAATGTCCATGTCACGCGCCTCAATAGCGCCAAGCGCAAGATTTTTACTCCCGCCCAGATCGACCCTGATGTCGAGCTGATGCTTTTGGGGCTTGGTAGCCGGGCGGATTTCCTGTCTTGGGCAGTCGCGAATGGCGCAAGCGGCGTTGTGCTTGCGGCCTTCGGGCGTGGAAACGCCCCTGTGGGTTTTGCTCAGGCCGCCGCAGATGCAATCAAGAAGGGCGTGCCGGTTCTTGTAGCAAGCCGCTGCCCTGAAGGCCGGACGATGCCGATTTATGGAAACGATTCCGGAGGTCGCACGCTCGATGATGCAGGTGTTATTTTTGCGGGGGATTTGCCGCCCGTAAAGACGCGTTTATTGCTCGCTGTTCTTTTGGGATCTGGATATCAAATTGAAGAAATCAGAAGGTATATTGTCGGCTTTGGGGAGGCAAATCCCGACGGTTCTGAGTAAGCTCTTACTGGGCACACCAAATCGAGTTGATAAGAAAGGTGTGCTGGCTAGAGGTGGACCTGCGGCACTCGGCAAAGGTCCCCGCTACCATATCGACGTCTTCGGCCCTGAGGTGCTCGTTACGGATGAATTGATCGTTGCGACGCAGTTTCACCGAGGCAAACGAAACGGTCAGGATCGCGATATTGATTGCGATGAGCGGCGCTCTTTCGTCAGAACTGAATCGCCATAAGTGGGCGGCGCTGCGCGATGGGTCTGCCCAGCAGGATCGCCAAAGGTTCGGGCCGAAACACAGATCGTAGCTATGAGCGGCCTTCTGGTTGTCTATCATCTACTCGACGAACGCAGTTCATCCGACTTGATACGCCTCGATTTTCGATCTGAGAGGGAACAACATTTCTGATGCCTTCGAGGCACCTCTTGTCCGATAGGCGGAAAAGAATTTTGCGCCTCATCCAATTCGAGCTCGAGGAAATCCTCGCACTGTCGTTTGTACGGTAGGGCATAGATGTATCTGGCGAAACAAGGAGAGGAGCGTTCGATCGGTTAGGAGTATCACATTAGTCTGATATGTTGGTCCAAGTTTGCGCTCAGTTAGCGTTATTCGGGCAAAACTGCGATCTAAGCGATCGTGTCCCAACTGATGGTGTAGCTCATAGCGGGCCTCGTGCTGACTGGCGGGCCGAGCTGATCAGTCGCGCTGCGCTGCAGGCAAGCTGACCACGACATCATCGCAGATTGGCGCCAGCGTTTCCAGTGTCATGTATCGACCGCGCTGGACGGTCCATTCCTCGGTCTGCTCCATCAGGATGGCCCCAACGAGGCGGCGGATCGAAGCCTCATTAGGAAAGATCCCGACCACGTCCGTACGGCGCTTGATCTCGCCGTTTAGGCGCTCAATCGGATTTGTGCTGTGTAGCTTCGTTCGATGCTGCTGGGGAAAGGTCATGTAGGCCAGCACATCCTCCTCGGCGCCGTCCATGAGGGTCGCCAGCTTTGGCAGTTTCGGACGCATCTGATCAGCG